>NZ_DATJBQ010000100.1:0-21885 GCF_035515275.1 Pusillimonas sp. | reverse complement strand
CTTGTTGGCCGTGCTGCCCGACGAGGCCCGGCCCTCCGACAAGCAAAAGAGTCCCTTGCTTAAGATTTTCGGTCCCGAAGTGGCCGCCTTGGTGCAGGGTACGCGCTCACTATTGAGGCTGGGCCAAATAGCGGGCAAATCGCGCGACGAATCCACCGACCGCCAGGACCAGAACGAGATGCAACGCAAGATGTTGCTGGCCATGGCGGCCGACTTGCGTATTGTGTTGTTGCGGTTGGCCTCGCGTACTCAGTCGCTGCGCTGGTTTGCCGAGTCTCGTACGCCGTGTCCGCCCGAGTTTGCCCGTGAGGCCATGGAGCTCTACGCGCCGTTGGCCAACCGTCTGGGTATCTGGCAGCTCAAGTGGGAAATGGAAGACCTGGCGTTTCGTTTTTTGCAGCCCGATACGTACAAGGACATTGCCCGTCAGCTGGAAGAACGTCGTGCCGAACGAGAAAGCTTCATTGCCGAAGTGGTGCATGAGCTTCAGACCATGCTTGCTGATGCGAAAGTTTCTGGCTCGGTCTCGGGGCGGCCCAAGCATATCTACAGCATCTGGAGCAAGATGCGCAACAAGAACCTGTCATTCGACAAGCTGTACGACCTGCGCGCCCTGCGCGTCATTGTCGAGGACGAGCGCGCGTGTTATGCCGTGCTGGCGCTGGTGCACGCGCGCTGGACACCCATTTCAGAAGAGTTCGACGACTATATTTCGCGGCCCAAACCGAACGGCTATCGCTCTTTGCATACGGTGGTAGCCGATGCGAAAGGGCGCAGTTTCGAAATTCAGATCCGCACCCACGAAATGCACGTGTTCGCCGAGTACGGCATGGCGGCCCACTGGCGCTATAAAGAAGCCGGCGCCCAGGGGGGCACACAAAGAGCGACCGGCGAGTATGACCGCAAGGTCTCGTGGATGAGGCAACTTCTGGCCTGGGGGGGCGACGAGGCGCCAGGCGAGGCTGCCGCGTCGGCAGTGCAGGCGCAAGAGCCTGCTGCGCCCGAGCGTATCTACGTCATGACGCCGCAGGCGCGTGTTATCGAGCTTCCGCAGGGCGCGACGCCGATCGATTTTGCCTATTATCTGCACACCGACCTGGGTCATCGCTGTCGCGGCGCCCGTGTCGACGGCCAGATGGTGCCACTGCTGACTCAGCTTAAAACCGGTCAGACCGTCGAAATCATCGCGGCCAAGTCGGGCGGGCCGTCGCGCGACTGGCTAAACCCCCAGCTCGGGTATCTGGCCAGCCCTCGGTCGCGGGCCAAGGTGCGCGCCTGGTTCAATGCCATCGAACTGCAAGAGCGAATTTCAAGCGGTCAGGGCATGGTCGAGAAAGAGCTACAGCGATTGGGCAAAACCGCTGTAAACCTAGAGCAGTTAGCCCAGCAACTGGGCTTTGCCCAAGCCGACGACCTTTACGTCGCAGTGGCCAAAGATGAATTCAGCTTGCGCCAGATTGATCAGGCCCTGAGAACTCCTGCTGACCAGACTCAAAGCGATACTGACGCCACGGTCTTTACGCAAGGTCAGGCCAACGTCGTGCGTACCGGCAAAAGCGGTGTGCTGGTAATGGGCGTCGATTCTTTATTGACGCAACTGGCCCGATGCTGCCGACCAGCCCCGCCTGACCCTATCGCAGGCTTCGTGACCAGGGGACGGGGGGTGTCCATCCACCGGCGCGATTGCCCGTCGTTTGCCGCCCTGGCCGCGAGCCAGGCTGAACGAGTCATTGAAGTTGATTGGGGTGATACCGGCGAAACCGTGTATCCGGTCGACGTCAGCATACACGCCCAGCAAAGTGCCAATCTGCTGCGCGACCTGTCCGATGTCTTCGGGCGCTTGCGGCTGAACGTGGTGGGTGTGAACACGCAAAGCCGCCGCTCGCTGGCCCATATGGTTTTTACCGTGGAAGTGCGCAATGGCGAGCAGATCAGCCGTGCTCTTACCGCCCTGAACGAGTTGCCCGGGGTTACCGCCGTTCGCCAGTAGGCGCCCGCGCGGGGCGCAAGCCGCCGTGCACTGGTAAAATTGAAGATTACGCATTGATCCGGCGTGCAGCGCGCCGACGCACAACTAAAGAGTCATTCATTGAAACCCTATAGCTTGCCCGACGATCAGGGCCACTTTGGCCCATATGGCGGTTCATTCGTCTCAGAAACCCTTGTCCATGCACTGGACGAGCTTAAGCTCGCCTACGAAAAATATCGCAACGACCCCGACTTTCAAAACGAATTTGCTTACGAACTCAAGCATTTCGTGGGTCGCCCAAGCCCCGTGTACCATGCCAGGCGCTGGTCCGAACGACTGGGTGGTGCGCAAATATGGTTCAAGCGCGAAGACCTGAACCACACGGGTGCGCATAAAATCAACAACTGCATCGGCCAGATACTGCTGGCCAGGCGCATGGGCAAGCCCCGCATCATCGCCGAAACCGGGGCCGGACAGCACGGCGTGGCCACGGCTACGGTGGCGGCGCGCTACGGGCTTGAGTGTGTGGTGTACATGGGTAGCGAAGACACGCGCCGCCAGGCTTCCAACGTGTATCGCATGAAGCTGCTGGGCGCCACCGTGGTGCCTGTCGATTCGGGCTCCTGCACCCTGAAGGACGCGCTGAACGAAGCCATGCGCGACTGGGTCACCAACGTTGAAAATACCTTTTACATTATTGGTACGGTTGCGGGTCCCCACCCGTACCCGGCCATGGTGCGCGACTTCCAGTGCGTCATTGGCAACGAGTGCCTCGAACAAATGCCCCTCGAGACCGGTCGCCAGCCCGATTATGTCGTGGCGGCGGTGGGTGGCGGATCAAACGCCATGGGTATTTTTCACCCGTACATCGACCACGAAAACGTCAGGCTCATTGGGGTAGAGGCTGCAGGTGAAGGTCTTGCCTCCGGCCGTCATGCAGCGTCTCTCAATGCCGGAGCCGTGGGCGTACTGCATGGCAACCGTACCTACGTCATTCAAGACGATATGGGCCAAATTATTGAGACCCATTCAGTATCGGCGGGGCTCGATTACCCGGGCGTGGGCCCCGAACATGCTTGGCTGAAAGACAGCGGTCGTGCCGAATACGTAGGCATCACCGACGACGAAGCGCTGCAGGCGTTTCACGACTGCTGCCGAACCGAAGGCATCATGCCGGCGCTGGAGTCTGCTCACGCCATTGCCCATGCCGTCCGCATAGCGCCCACCTTGCCCAAGGACAAGATCATTCTGGTCAATTTGTCTGGCCGAGGCGATAAAGACATGCATACCGTTGCCGAGCGCGGCGGTATCACGCTCTAGAACTACAAGGTAGCAAGCCATGAACTCCCCCAATAATCGGTTGGCCGAGGCCTTTGCCAAGGCGGCCCCGCGCGCGGCGTTGATTCCTTACGTCACGGCGGGCGAACCCTCGCCCCAGGCCACTCCCACACTGATGCACGCCCTGGTCAAGGCCGGTGCCGATATCGTCGAGCTGGGCGTGCCGTTTTCCGATCCCATGGCCGATGGGCCTGTCATTCAGCGAGCGGGGCAACGCGCCATTGAGCGCGGCGTGGGCCTGACCCAGGTGCTTGAAATGGTCGCCCGCTTTCGTCAGGACGACACCATGACGCCTGTGGTGCTGATGGGCTATGCCAACCCGGTGGAACGCATGGGTCAGAAGCGCTTCGTTGACGCAGCCCGGGAAGCGGGTGTTGACGGCGTGCTGATCGTCGATTATCCGCCCGAAGAAATGACCGACTTTGCCGACATGCTTGACGCGGCAGGTGTGGCACCCATTTTCCTGCTTGCGCCCACTTCCACTGAAGAGCGCATCAAGAAAGTGGGTCAAATAGCGCGCGGCTATGTGTACTATGTGTCCTTGAAGGGCATTACCGGTGCCGGCACCCTTGACACCGGATCGGTCGAGAAAAAACTGGCCGACATTCGCCGCCACGTTCGCGTGCCGGTGGGGGTGGGCTTTGGGATTCGCGATGCGCAAAGCGCGCAGCGCTTGGCGAAGTTTTCGGATGCCGTCATTATCGGTTCCAAACTGATCGAAACCCTGGAGCAGGCGGCCGAAGAGGCTGACCGGCAAGGTTTGTCCGACAGCGCCAAAGACACCCAAGCCATCGAAGCCGCCGCCGAGTGGCTGGCCGGTATACGCAAGGCACTCGACTAGGCGGCCGGCCGGTCTCCGACAAAAACATATCAGGAATACTCAATGAGCTGGATCGAGAAAATTCTGCCCCCCCGGATCAATCGCAACGATAGCAGTACGCGTCGCGTGCCCGAGGGTCTGTGGATCAAATGCCCGGGCTGCGAATCGGTGCTTTATAAAGAAGACCTGCAGGCTACGTTCAACGTCTGCCCCAATTGCAGCCAGCATATGCGTATCGGCGCGCGAGCGCGCATCGATGCCTTGCTCGACCCCGAGGGCCGAGTCGAAATCGGTCAGAACACGCTGCCGGTCGACCCGCTTAAGTTCAAGGACACGCGCAAGTACCCCGAGCGTGTCACCGAAGCCACCAAGCAAACCGGCGAATCCGAGGCCATGGTAACCATGAGCGGCACCATACATTCGCTTCCGGTTGTGCTGTCGTGTTTCGAGTTTGAGTTTATGGGCGGTTCTATGGGCTCGGTAGTGGGCGAGCGTTTTGTACGCGGCGTCCAAGAGGCCATCAAGAACCGCAGTTCTTTCATTTGTGTCGCCGCTTCGGGTGGTGCGCGGATGCAAGAAAGCCTGTTCTCGCTGATGCAAATGGCCAAGACCAATGCCATGCTGACCCGACTTTCAGAAGCCGGACTACCCTTTATCAGCATTCTTACCGACCCCACCATGGGTGGTGTATCGGCCAGCTTCGCCTTCATGGGTGACGTGGTCATTGCCGAGCCCAAGGCGCTGATCGGTTTTGCCGGTCCACGGGTCATCGAGCAAACCGTACGTGAAAAACTGCCCGAGGGCTTTCAAAGGGCCGAGTTCCTGCTCGATAAGGGCGCCATCGACATGGTGGTCGATCGACGCGAGATGCGCAGCGAGCTGGCCCACCTGCTGGCGCTGCTCAATCGCCAGTCGGTCGACGTGATCGTCTGAACGTCAGACGGGGCCTCTCTGACGCCTCGTCCGGGTCGTTGTTGCTACGACCTTTTCAAGCTGTTTAATTAAAAGCAAAAAATAAGAAGGCCGCCTTTATGGCGGCCTTCTGTTGTTTGTTTGATCAGCAGTGGCGGGTATTACCTGTGCGAGGCCCTGATCGTGCGCAAGTGCGGGATCAGGGCCAGGCACCAGACCTAGCCTTGGGTTTCCACTTGTTGCAAAGGCTCGGTATCGACCACAGCTGCAGCCTTGCGGGCCCGGCCCAGGCGTTCAACGGGCTGATCGACTGCCGGGGCCGTGGTTCCGGCCCGGGTTTCGACCATCTGCATACCGGCTGCGCGGACCATGTCGTCCAGCGAGCCGGGCGTGGCGGCACCGTTGGGGGTTGGTTTCAAGGCGGCAGGCGTGGACGCTTCAGGCGCCCTGGGCGTTTCGGCCTGTGGCTCTTGAGGGTCGATCTGGTCGTCGGCCGGCTCTTGTGCAGCCTCGCCATGCAGTACGGGCTCGCTTACGGCCACTACTGAGCTGGGCGCTGCCGGTACGATGGGCGTGATCACGTCAGACTGGGCGGAATCTGCCGAATCAGCGGACTCGACAGGTTCCACAGCCTCGTCCGGGGTTTGAGCCTTGGTTTCGGATCCGCGCGTGTCAATGGCGACGGCCTGGGTGCGGACGTGAGCCTGAGCGGGCTGAGCTTCGGCTTGTACTGGCGGAGTCGCAGCGGCATTGTCGCTGGCTTGTTCTGTCGTTTCAACCGACGGTTGCGACGTACGCCGAGTAGCAGGTGCCGAAAACGGCATGGACGGTGAGGCGTCGGCGACTTCCTGCGCTGTTTCTTGAGAGGCAGAAACCTCGTCGGTGTCGTCGTCTTGCGTGGTTTCAGCGGAGTCGGTCTGGTTTTCGCCCGAACGACGGCCGCGGCGGCTGCGACGGCGGCGACGCTTGCGCTCGGGATCAGCCTGCTCGGTTTCAGCATCAGCCGATACACCGGTCGCGGCAACCAGGGACTCGTCAGCTTGCGAGCTGGATTCGGCAGCCGGAGCCAAAGCGGCCGCTGCGGCAGAGTCGACCGCTTCGGCTGCAGCGATCGTTGCTGCCGCTGTGTCGACGCCGTTCTCGGTCGTTTGACCTTCTTCGCGACGGTTGCGTCCGCGACCACGACGACCGCGCCCACCGCGTGACTGTGTGCCTTCGGTGCTTTCAGGTTGCTGAGCCTGATCGGTGTCAACCAATGCCTGCTCGGTGGCAGGCTTGTCGCCCCGATTGGCTTGCCCGCGACGTTGGCCGCGCGCGCCGGCGACTTGTTCGCTGCTTGCTGAGTCGGCAGTGCGGCCCGCATCGGGCCGACGCTCGCCGCGACGCGAGCGCGGTCGCTCGTCGCCTGTGCGCTCACGGCGATCGCCGGGACGTGTGGGCTTGCGGCGGTTGGACGCCGATGCTTTTTCTGGTGCAGCCTCTTGTGGCTCGGCTTGTGCCGGCTGTGCGGCGCCGGTACCCGTGAGCCAGGCAACCAGGCGTGAGAACAGGCCTGGATGCGTTGCGGATGTTGTCGGAGCGGCCGCTGCGGCAGGTGCCGAGGCGCCGGGAGCGGGCTGTGCGGGCGTAATGCCTTTGACCAGCGCTTCGGGGCGTGCCTTGGCGTCTTCGTTCTTTTGAGCAGACCACGACAGCGATGCTTCGGGTGGGCTTTGCACCAGCTCGAAGCTGCTTTGGGTTTCTTCCAGGCGGGGGTCATCGTAGCGCAGGCGCTCGATGTGATGGTGCGGCGTCTCAAGGTTCTTGTTGGGAATCAGAACCAGATTGACCTTCAGGCGGCTCTCGATCTTGGTGATGTCACTGCGCTTTTCATTGAGCAGAAAGGTCGCCACGTCGACCGGGACCTGAGCGTGCAGGGCGGCGGTATTTTCCTTCATGGCTTCTTCTTGCAGCAGTCGCAGCACATGAAGTGCGCTGGATTCGGCATCGCGAATGACGCCGGTTCCGTTGCAGCGCGGGCAGGTAATATGCGAACCTTCGTTAAGGGCGGGACGCAGGCGCTGGCGGGAAAGTTCCATTAAGCCGAAACGCGAGATCTTGCCCATCTGGACGCGAGCGCGGTCAAAATGCAGGGCATCGCGCAGACGCTGCTCGACAGCACGTTGATTCTTGCTGTCCTCCATGTCGATGAAGTCGATGACGATCAGGCCGCCCAAGTCGCGCAGGCGCAATTGGCGGGCCACTTCGTCGGCGGCCTCTACGTTGGTGCGAAGGGCGGTTTCTTCAATATCGGCCCCGCGTGTAGAGCGCGCCGAGTTGACGTCGATGGCCACCAGGGCCTCGGTGTGATCAATCACAACCGAGCCGCCCGAGGGCAACTGAATGGTGCGCGAATACGCAGTTTCGATCTGGTGTTCGATCTGAAAGCGAGAGAACAGTGGGACGTCGTCTCGGTAAACCTTGACCCGCTGGACGTTGTCGGGCATGACCACGCTCATGAACGCGGTGGCCTGCTCGGCGATTTCGTCGGTGTCGATCAGGATCTCGCCGATTTCAGGCGAAAAGTAGTCGCGAATGGCCCGGATGACCAGGCTGGATTCAAGATAAATGAGGATGGGCGCCGCATTGTCGCGGGCGGCTGCGTCGATGGCGTTCCAGAGCTGAAGCAGGTAGGAAAGGTCCCATTGCAGTTCTTCGACGCTGCGGCCGATGCCGGCGGTGCGAGCGATGATGCTCATGCCCTGGGGGGTGTCCAGCTGGTCCATGGCTTCGCGCAGCTCTTGACGGTCTTCGCCTTCAACCCGGCGCGATACGCCGCCGCCCCGTGGGTTGTTGGGCATCAGCACCAAGTAGCGGCCGGCCAGTGAAACAAAGGTGGTCAGGGCCGCGCCCTTGTTGCCGCGTTCTTCCTTTTCGACCTGAACGATCAGTTCCTGGCCTTCGCTAAGGGCGTCCTGAATGCGCGCGGTGCGTACATCGACGCCTTCCTTGAAGTAGCTGCGGGCGATTTCCTTGAAAGGCAGAAAGCCGTGGCGCTCTTCGCCGTAGCTGACGAAGCACGCTTCGAGGCCGGGCTCAATGCGGGTGATGACGCCTTTGTAGATATTGCCTTTGCGCTGTTCGCGCCCGGCAGTTTCGATGTCGAGGTCGATGAGTTTCTGACCGTCGACAATCGCAACGCGTAGTTCTTCTTGGTGCGTTGCATTGAACAACATGCGTTTCATGAGTGTGTTTCTCCGTAGTCATGGCGCGCCGGTAATCGGCGCACGACCGCGGGCCACTCGGTGTGTAGCGCAAAGCTTGCGTCGGGGGCGGGGCTGACCATAAAGGCAGCGCCTGCCCGGTTCGTTAGGCAGGCACGGCGTGCCAGCGGGCACGCTGTTCGGTCAGCAGGAAGGTCAGGGTCACGGTAGTGGTTGACGAAAATAAGTTGCTGGAGAACGGCAGACGCACGTTTTGTGTGTGCGGCTGGTGCATAAAACGATGATCTAATTGCAAGACTTTTGCGCCGCACGCGACAGGCGGTACCTGGAACTTCTGGCTGACATCTTGCCGCGCCATCGTTACAACAGGCATCGCCCCGGCGACCTTATGGCCCAAAGGCTGAAAACACAGGCAGTACAATAGAATTTTGCTACCGACGGAGACGCATCCATTGCATCTCTACGTCAGGGGTGGTTTCAGCCTTTATAGGCTGACCCGATTATATGCCGCTTTTTCACATATGCGCAAAACTGAAACCAGAGAGCAGACGCAGCCCAGCGTGCGGATGTTTCAAATTGATACCGAACAGGCCGGCCAGCGCCTAGATAATTTTCTGGTCCGTGTATGCAAGGGCGTCCCGAAAAGCCATTTATATAAGGCCATACGCAGCGGCCAAGTGCGCATTAACAAAGGGCGTACATCGGCCGATTACCGTCTGCGCGACGGCGACGTCGTGCGTGTACCTCCCTTGCGCCTGCCCGCCGTAGGCGACCCTCGTCCGGTGCCCCCGGCGGCGTTCCCCGTTGTCTACGAGGACGATTCGCTACTTGTTGTAAACAAGCCCGCGGGTGTGGCAGTTCATGGCGGCAGCGGCGTTTCGTTTGGCGTGATCGAACAAATGAGGGCGGCCCGGCCGGGTGCCATGCTTGAACTGGCTCACCGGCTCGATCGTGAAACGTCCGGCCTGTTGATCATTGCCAAGAAAAGGTCCTCGTTGGTGGCCCTGCACCAGATGTTTCGCGAGGGCAAGGGGCGCAAGCATTATTACGCTTTGGTGCGCGGCGACTGGGTGAACGACAAGCAGCATTTGCGAGCTCCGTTGCTAAAGTGGTTGACCGCCTCGGGCGAGCGCCGGGTCAAGGTTGATCCGGCCGGCAAGCCCGCCCATACCATCATTACCCTGCAACAGCGTTTCGGTGCCTATTCGCTGCTCGATGCCGAGCTGCGCACCGGACGCACCCACCAGATCAGGGTGCATTTGGCCGCGTCAGGCTTTCCAATAGTAGGGGACGATAAGTACGGCTCCGACGAGGTGCGCAATCATTTTGCCGGTCTGGGCCTGAATCGCATGTTTCTGCATGCCCATCGGCTGGAGATTCCCCATCCGCTGACGGGCGAGACCTTGTGCCTGCATGCCGATCTGCCCGATGCCTGTCGCGCCATACTTGCCCACCTAGGAACAAAAGCATGAAACGTTATCGCGCCGTTGTATTCGATTGGGACGGAACTGTCATGGATTCCACCCGCACCATCGTGCAATGTATTCAGGGGGCTTGCGCCGATTTGGGTTTGCCCGTGCCTGATTCGCGCCGCGCAAGCTGGGTAATCGGCTTGTCGCTGGAAAGCGCGCTGTACCACGCAATCCCCACCCTAACCGCCGAACTGTTCCCGGATTTTCAGGAACGGTATCGAAGTCATTACCTTAGTCGGGACGCCGAGCTTCCGTTGTTTGACGGCATGGCCGAGCTTTTGGGTTCGCTGCGTACTCAGGGGGTGCTGCTGGGTGTGGCCACCGGGAAGAGCCGTGCGGGGTTGGATCGGGTGCTTACCCAGCGCGACATGCATGGGCATTTTGACGCCACCCGCTGTGCCGATGAAACCTTCAGCAAGCCACACCCGGCGATGCTGCTCGAGATTATGGATACCTTGGGCTTAAGCCCGCACGAGGTGCTGATGGTGGGCGACACCTGCCACGACATGCAAATGGCCCGCAATGCAGGTGTCGACGGTCTGGGCGTCACGTATGGGGCGCACGATCCCGAGGCCCTGGGCGCGGGCGAGCCTCTGATCATGGTCGATAGCGTGGCGCAGATGCGCGACTGGCTGGGTGGCCGTCTGGCGGTGTAATTAAAGCGTCGAGGCGAACTTAGCGACGTCAAGAGGTTCCAATACTTTATTGGCACAGGCATTTTTCAGGCGCTGGCAGCCGGCCGAAAGCAAGTTCGTAAGCGAAAATGCATCGCTGCGGCGATTACTGCAACAGAGTGGGGTTATTCATGGGCAAAGTATCGATTCCAATAATTCCGGCATCGCAAATCACTCCCGAGGCGGTTTGGCAAAGCCGTCGTCGGTGGCTGCGCCAGGCGGGGGGGGTGGCAGCAGGTGCGGGGTTGAGCGCAATGGCTCCAGGCCTGGCAGCGGCTGCGATGCGCAACGAAGGCGTGGTGGGGGGCGCTCTGGACCGGCCCCCGCGCGACGATCTTTGGGTCGCCCCGCGTAATCATGATTATGATCTCGACGAAGCCCTTACGGCCGAGCGTGATGTCTCTACCTATAACAACTTTTATGAGTTCGGCACCGGCAAAGGCGACCCTGCGCGTCACGGCGACGCCCTGAAGACCCGCCCCTGGACGGTTTCCATCGAAGGTGAGGTCGCCAGGCCGCAAACGCTTGACCTGGACCAACTGCTTCATTTGGCGTCCATGGAAGAACGCATTTACCGGCTGCGCTGTGTCGAGGCCTGGTCAATGGTGATTCCCTGGATGGGCTACCCGCTTGCGAGCCTTATTCGTCGGGTCGAACCCACCTCTCATGCAAAGTTCGTCGAGTTCACCACGGTTGTTCAGCCCGAGGCCATGCCCGGTCTGCGCAGTCGCATTATCGAATGGCCTTATGTCGAGGCGCTGCGTATGGACGAGGCCATGCACCCGCTAAGTTTTCTGGTGTTTGGCGTCTATGGCAAGCCGTTGCCGGCCGCCAACGGGGCGCCCTTGCGCATAGCAGTACCCTGGAAATACGGGTTCAAATCGGGTAAGTCTATTGTAAGAATCCGCTTTACACGCGAGCAGCCCAAGACCAGTTGGACACAGATTGCGCCGCATGAGTACGGTTTTTATGCCAACGTGAACCCGCAGGTTCCGCACCCGCGCTGGAGCCAGGCTACCGAAAGGCGCATTGGCGCAGGCGTGTTTGCGCCCCGCGAAAAAACTCTGATGTTCAATGGCTATGCCGAGCAGGTGGCTTCGCTTTACAGCGGCATGGATTTAAGCCGCAACTACTGATGTCGAACGAATCTCGCTGGACGGCACGACAGGTCGCGTACTTCAAGCCGGTGCTTTTTCTTTTGGGTCTGTATCCGGTGATGCGTTGGGTATGGCTGGGCCTTAACAATGGGCTCAGTGCAAATCCGCCCGAGTTTCTGATCCGGTCTTCGGGCATCTGGGCCCTGGTGTTTCTTTGCCTGACCTTAACCGTCACGCCTGTGCGTCATTATCTGGGACAGCCGGCGCTGATTCGTTGCCGCCGCATGCTGGGCCTGTTCAGTTTTTTTTATACGGTGTTGCATCTGCTGGCCTGGGCTTATTGGGAAAGGAGCTGGTCACTGCTGTTGATGTGGCAAGACATCATGGAACGACCATTTATTGCGGTGGGGGTGCTGGCGGTACTGCCCATGACGGCGCTGGCCTTAACGTCTACCCAGGGGTGGATGAGGCGGTTAGGCTCCCGCTGGCAGGCCCTGCACAGTCTGATCTACGCCATTGCGGTGCTTTCGGTCTGGCATTTCTGGCTGGTGCGCGCCGGCAAGAACGATTTTTCAGAGGTCTACGTATATGGTTTGGTGGTGGTGGTGCTACTGACGCTGCGCCCGGTAATTGCGCGTGGCAGGCGACACTGAATTCAGGGCAGGCTTTTAAGTATGGCCAGAGTCTGGGCGTCGGGCAGGCCGTCGTACAGACTGGGCCGATAGCGCATTTGAAACGCGGTTATGACATTACGCGTGGCTTTATCCAGCCGCCCGGTTTTGGGCACGTTGTAACCCACCCGAGCCAATTGGCCCTGCACCCAGGCAATACCAGCCAACCCTTGCTGCTCGAACTCGACACGGTACTGGGCGGCCAGGGTTTCGTCGTACCAGCGTGCCAAACCGGCCTCGGCCAGGGTTTTCCAAGGAAACAGCGGCCCTGGGTCGACCTTGCGTTGGGGGGCGATGTCACTGTGTCCGACAATATTGTGGTGCTTGATCTGGTGGCGACCGGCAATATCGGCAAGCAACAATAGCAAGGTGTCTATTTGTGCCTGCGAGTATGGCGCCCAGCTCGAGCCCGCGCCGCCCGGGTTGACGATTTCAATGCCGATTGAGGCGGCATTGAGGTCAGTGCGCTCATACCACTGGCTGACGCCGGCATGCCAGGCGCGTCGCGTCTCATCCACCAATTGGTAAACACGCGGCGGCGCTTCGTTGGTAATCAGGTAATGGCTGCTGACATTGCGGCGGGATAGCAGCTCAAGCGAACGTTCATTCGAGGCCGAGGTGTAATGCAGCACCACGAATTCGACCCGGCTGTTCTGGGCCTGGGCCTGAATGCTGCGGTCGATGCTTAGTACGGGCGGCCGAGTGGGGGGCGTGCCACAACCGGCGAGAATCAGTGCCGCGCACACCACGGCCAGGCTGCCGATGATGCGCTTGGAAAGGCTTTTGGGTTCCGGTGATGGGGTCATGCGGCTCACGCTGGTCTTTTAGGCAAGGCACGGCATTGTCTTGGGCAAATTTAAGGGGCCAGGAACAGAAAGATGGTGGGTTTCTTGTTAAGCTCTGGGGGCGAAAGCGTTTTCCAGTGCTCAATGGTGTGGGTCTGTATCCATTCGTCCTCAGCCGTCAAGGAGCGCGCCACGCATAGGCGGGTGCGCCCATTCAGGGCGTGTGTCAGGGTGCTGAGCATGGCGTCGTTGCGGTAGGGCGTTTCGATCAGGATCTGGCTCTGGCGCTGCCTGCGCGACTCGGCTTCCCATTGCTTCAGTTGCTTGGCACGTTCGCCCGGTTCGACCGGCGCATACCCATGGAAGGTGAAGCGCTGGCCCTCGAGCCCGCTGGCCATTAGCGCCAGCAGTATTGAAGAGGGTCCCACCCAAGGTGCAACCCGAATGCCAATTTCATGGGCCATGGCTGCCACTTTGGCACCCGGGTCGGCCACTGCCGGGCACCCGGCTTCAGACACCAGGCCGATCTCTGCACCTTTGGTCGCGGGGGCCAGCCATTCGCGGATCTCGCGAGCGTCGGTCTTGGCGCTTAGGGTGTGGATGGTAATTTCCTGCAGGGGTGTAGTGGTGCCGACCAGCTTGAGAAAAGCACGGGCCGTTTTGGCGTTTTCTGCAATGTAAACGGTAAGCCGGCCTGCAAGTGCCTGGACCGCCGACGGCAGCCAGACCGAGGTGGGGGCGTCGCTTAAGCCGACGGGTATCAGGTGCAGGGTTCCACTGGTTTTCATGCGGGTAGGCCGTGTGTAATGGGGTTAAAGCCAAATGAGCGTAACATGCGGCACAAGGCAATAAGCGGCAAGCCGATAATGGCGGTCGGGTCGTCGCTGTGCATGGCGTCCATCAGCGCAATGCCCAGTCCCTCGGCCTTGGCGCTGCCGGCGGTGTCAAAGGGCTTTTCATGATGCAAATACGCGTCGATTTCGTCATCGCTCAGGTTGCGGAACACGCAGCGGGTGATGACATCGTCGAGTTCGTGGCGTTGCCCGTCAAGGACACACAGCGCACTGTGGAACTCGACCGTACGGCCGCGAAGCTGGCGCAGCTGTTCGCGTGCGCGCTCGAAATTGCCCGGCTTGCCAATGGGGGAGCCGTCTATGGTGGCCACCTGGTCCGAGCCGATGACCAGCGCGCCCGGGTGGCGCGCAGCCACCGCTTGGGCCTTCTCAAGTGAAAGCCGCAGCGACAGGGCGGCGGGGGTTTCATCGGGCCGGGGTGTTTCGTCGATGTCGGGCGATTCGGCCGTAAACGGGATGCGCAGGCGCGACAGCATGTCGTGCCGGTAGCGCGAGCTGGATGCAAGAATGAGACGCATGGGTGCTGGCTGCTTGTGGTGAGATACCGGTTTGGTTTGACTGACTAAACGTGAAAGCGTTATTATCTAATGTTTTCTTAGCTTGCACAGCTTGGTAGATTGCTTGGGTGGGCTTGAACCCGAATGATCTTAAACCCGGGTCCGTGAGGTAATGCGAGGTGACTGTGAGCAACGAAGTCGTCGACCTATATTTATTTGCTACCGACCGGGGTTCGCAAAGCGAGGTTCAGCAGCGATCGGGCCAAAACAGCCTTGTCGATTTTGGCAGGCTGGTTGCGGGTTTGCCGCAGCAGCAGGTCGGTTCGCAAGTGCAGTGGTCGGTGCAAGGCCAGGGTACGCCCGCCGGAAAACGGTTTATTAAGGTAGAGGCGGCAGCATCGGTTACGCTCGAGTGCCAGCGCTGTCTGCAGCCCTTTGTTCTTCCCGTGCAGGTAGAAAACCGCCTCGAGGTCGTACGGAGCCCGTCCGAACTTGACGGTGACGAAGACGATGAAACCGAGCGGATAGTCGGTTCGCCGCGTTTTGATCTGCTCGAGCTCATCGAAGACGAACTCATCCTGAGTTTGCCCTCGGTGCCCAAGCATGAAGTTTGTCCTTCTGCACCAGGCTTTTCCGGTGGTTCCGGAGAGCCCGTGGCTGAAGTAGTACGTCCTTCACCGTTCGCGGTGTTGGAGCGTCTGAAAAAAGATTGAATTTAAGTTAACTTTGCGGGTAATTCGCCGGTTTTGGCGGCCCGTTTTCAGGAGTCATCATGGCTGTTCAGCAAAACAAGAAAAGTCCGTCCAAGCGCGGCATGCATCGTTCGCACGATTTCCTGGGTACGCCCCCAACGGCCATCGAGCCCACCACCGGTGAGCTTCATCTGCGCCACCACATCAGCCCCAACGGCTTCTATCGCGGCCGTAAAGTGCTGAAAACCAAGAACGACGAGTAATCAACGCAATTTATTGCGGATTTTCGTTAGCTTGCACGCTTGATGTCGACAGCTCCGATACGAATCGCCATTGATTGCATGGGCGGAGACGTCGGCTTGCCGGTTACGGTGGCCGCTGCGTATCAGGTTTCTCAACGATACCCTGATACCTGCTTCCTGCTTACCGGCGATACAGCGGCCATACAGTCACAGCTTGACGGGCTGGGCTGTGCCCGGGGCGATTGGTACGAATTGCTGCCCGCTTCTGAGGTCGTCACCATGGACGACACCGTCGAGGTGGCGCTGCGACGCAAAAAAGATTCCTCCATGCGGGTGGCCGTGCAGTCTGTCAAGGACGGCAAGGCGCACGCCTGCATCTCTGCAGGTAACACCGGCGCCTGGATGGCGATTTCGCGCTACGTGCTCAAAACGCTTGACGGCATTGATCGTCCGGCCATCGCCACGTCGATTCCCAATCAGAAGGGCGGCGCGACCACCATGCTCGACCTGGGCGCCAATGTCGACTGTACGGCCGAGCATCTGCTTCAGTTCGCCATTATGGGCACGGCCCTGGTTACAGCTTTGTACGGTAAGCAACGCCCCACCGTGGGCTTGCTGAATATCGGCGAAGAGGTCATCAAGGGCAACGAAGTCGTCAAACAGGCGGCCGAACTGTTGCGCGGTAGCGGACTTAACTTCTACGGCAACGTCGAAGGTGATGACATCTGCAAGGGCACGGTTGACGTAATTGTGTGCGACGGCTTCGTCGGCAACGTGGTGCTGAAGTCCATCGAAGGCCTGGCTCGCATGATCAGCCAGATGATGCACGCTGAGTTCAAACGCGATGCGCTCTCGATGGCTGCCGGTGCGGTTGCCAGGCCGGTGCTTAACCGTTTCCGTGACAAGGTCGACAATCGACGTTATAACGGTGCGGCGCTATTGGGCTTGCGTGGTATTGTCATCAAAAGCCACGGTTCGGCCGATGCCTATGCCTTCGGCAACGCTCTTGTGCGTGCCCGCGAGGCTGTACACAATGGGCTGCTGGCTGGTACCAGTGCCACAATTGATCACCTTCGTCAAAGCCTGCGGGCTGCGGCCGACCAATCGGCGAAGGTTTCTTCAGAACTTTCAGATCCCGAGAAATAACCCGGGCGTTTGATGGAAGCGAATATGTCTTATGCAACGATAATCGGGTCGGGCTCGTTTCTGCCCCCCCGGGCTGTTTCCAACGATGAGCTGGCTGCCGAGCTTGCCACTCGTAATGTTGAAACCTCTGATGCCTGGATCGTAGACCGCACGGGCATTCGTCAGCGCCATATTGCCGACCCCGGGGTTACCACCAGCAAGCTGGCTACCGAAGCGGCTCGCAAGGCACTTGAAGACGCCGGCCTGGCGCCGCAAGACGTCGATCTCATCATTGTTGCCACGTCGACGCCCGATTTCATATTTCCCAGCACAGCGTGCATGGTGCAGGCCAACCTTGGCATCAAGGGTTGCCCGGCGTTTGATGTGCAGGCGGTATGCAGTGGTTTCGTGTATGCGCTAACTACTGCCGACGCCTTTATTCGTTCGGGTCAGGCGCGTAATGCGCTGGTCATCGGCGCCGAAGTGTTCTCATCCATACTCGACTGGAACGACCGCCGTACATGCGTGTTGTTCGGCGACGGCGCCGGCGCCGTGGTGCTTGCTGCTTCCGAGAAGCCGGGCATTGTGGGGGCGCAGCTTAACGCCGACGGCAGCCATATGGATATTCTTTACGCCGCCGGCAATGTGGTGGGCGGAAAGGTGGTGGGCGACCCCTTCTTGCGCATGGACGGGCAGGCGGTATTCAAGCTTGCGGTCAACTCTCTGGCACAGTCGGCGCACCAGGTTTGCGAGAAGGCAGGCGTTTCGCTTGACGACATCGACTGGATGGTGCCGCATCAGGCCAACGTACGCATACTTAACTTTCTGGGCCGCAAGCTGGGCATCGATCCAGAAAAAATCATTATTACCCTGGACAAGCACGCCAATACCTCGGCCGCCAGCGTACCCCTGGCCCTTGACGTTGCGCGCCGCGACGGCCGCATCAAACCAGGCGATCTGGTCCTGATGCAGGGCGTGGGAGGCGGCTTTACCTGGGGTTCGGTATTGGTCCGGATGTAATTACCACATTAGAAAAAACCATGAAATTTGCATTTGTTTTTCCGGGGCAGGGGTCTCAGGCGGTTGGCATGCTGGACGCCTGGGCAGACAACGCGATTGTTACGCAAACACTTGCTCAGGCCGATCGGGCCCTGGGCCAGCCTCTTTCCGCCCTGATTCAATCGGGGCCGGCCGAAGAGCTCAATCTGACGACCAATACCCAGCCTGCCATGCTGGCATCGGCCGTGGCCATGTACCGCGCCTGGATCGATGCGGGCGGCCCGGCTCCTTCGTGGGTGGCCGGGCATAGCCTGGGCGAGTACTCCGCCCTTGCCGCAGCCGGTTCTCTTGCCCTCGAAGACGCTGTGAGGCTGGTACGCATCCGTGCCGACGCCATGCAGAAGGCGGTTCCGGTGGGTCAGGGCGGCATGGCAGCGGTGTTGGGCCTGGACGACGACACTGTCCGTGACGTCTGTGCGCGTGCAGCGCAGGATGAGATCGTCCAGGCGGTCAACTTCAATGCACCTGCGCAGGTGGTTATTGCCGGGCACAAAGCCGCCGTCGAGCGCGCTTGCGAACTGGCCAAGGCGGCTGGCGCCAAACGTGCGCTGGTATTGCCTGTGTCGGCTCCTTTTCATTCCAGCCTGCTCAAGCCGGCGGCCGAGGCCCTGGCCGGCGCTTTGGCGGGTGTCCAGGTGCTGGCGCCGACCATTCCCCTTGTCAACAACGTCGACGTCGCCAGCGTCAGCCAGCCCGATGCCATTAAAGATGCGTTGGTGCGGCAGGCCTGGCATCCGGTAAGGTGGGTCGAAACCATTCAGTTTCTCAAGGCTCAGGGCGTGACTCATGTCGTTGAATGCGGCCCGGGCAAGGTGCTGTCGGGGCTGGTCAAGCGCATAGACGGCGAACTGGTCGGCCTGTCAATAAACGATCCAGCGTCGCTGCGATCGGTTTTGGAAACTCTTAAGGGGTAGGTTCGTGGAACAAGAACTCAACGGCAAGGTGGCACTGGTCACTGGTGCCACACGCGGCATCGGCAAGGCCATTGCTCTCGAATTGGCCGAGCGTGGCGCCACAGTGGTGGGCACAGCCACGTCCGAAGCGGGCGCCGGTTCAATCTCCGAGATGCTGGCAGCGGGCGGCGGCCGAGGCGTGGTGCTGAATGTCAACGATGCCGAGGCATGCGAGGCCTTGGTGGCCGAGTTGGTCGGCGACGGCGGGCCGCATATATTGGTCAACAACGCGGGAATTACTCGCGACACATTGGCCATGCGAATGAAGGACGACGATTGGGCGGCTGTGCTGGAAACCAACCTGACGGCGGTGTTTCGTCTGTCGCGCGCCGTGCTGAAACCCATGATGAAGGCCCGGTCGGGCCGCATCATCAACATCACCTCCATCGTTGGCTCCAGCGGCAACCCGGGACAGGCCAATTACGCGGCGGCCAAGGCCGGCGTGGCCGGCATGACGCGAGCGCTGGCGCGCGAGCTGGGCAGCCGCAACATTACCGTAAACTGTGTATCGCCCGGGTTTATTGAAACCGACATGACACGCGCTCTGAGCGAGGCTCAGGCCGCAGCCCTGCTTACCCAGATTCCGCTGGGCCGATTGGGTGCCGCCGCTGACATCGCCAATGCGGTCGCATTCCTGGCCGGACCCCGCTCAGGTTACATTACGGGCACCACGCTGCACGTCAACGGCGGTATGTACATGTAAACAAGCGAACAGGGTAAAATCTGTTCACGTCAGAGGTGTTCCCAATAGACAATTCGCCCAGAAGGCGCAAAATACGCTGTCATTGGAAATGCCGTTTTTTTGTCATGGCCGACGCCCAATAATCCAGACGTTTGGCTATAATTCGCGGGATTTTTTCCCAATTGGAGATCTGCATGGAAAGCATCGAACAGCGCGTCAAGAAGATCGTCGCTGAACAACTTGGCGTTAACGAAGCCGAGATCAAAAACGAATCTTCCTTCCTTGACGACCTCGGTGCCGATTCGCTCGACATGGTCGAGCTCGTGATGGCACTCGAAGACGAATTCGAAACCGAAATCCCCGACGAGGAAGCCGAGAAGATCACGACGGTTCAACAGGCTATGGACTACATCAACTCGCATAGCAAGTAATATTAATCATCAGTTGTGGCTGCGGCACCTGTGCCGCGCCGGGGGGCGGTTCCTAGAAAACAGGCCTGCGACGTCCAATCTACGGGTTGTGCGTGTCAAGCGGCGTGTTTGCCTCGAACCGCTCTTTTAATTTTAGGGAGTCATCCGTGAAGCGACGTGTCGTCATTACCGGCCTTGGTATTGTTTCACCTGTCGGAAACAGTATCGAGAGCGCATGGGACAATATCGTCAGTGGGCGTTCTGGAGTCGGACGCATTACGCGTTTCGATCCCTCGGCTTTCAACGCGCAAATAGCGGGTGAAGTCAAAGATTTCGACGTAACGCAATACATGTCCGCCAAAGAAGCCAAGCAAATGGATACCTTCATCCATTACGGCGTGGCGGCGGGCGTGCAGGCATGGCGCGATTCAGGTCTTGAGATCACCGAGGCCAACGCCGACCGAATTGGTGTCATTGTGGGTTCGGGCATTGGTGGCTTGCCCCGCATCGAAGAAACCCAGGTCGAATACCTCGACCGCGGCCCGCGGCGCATTTCTCCTTTCTTTGTGCCCGCTTCGCTCATCAACCTGGTGTCGGGCCAATTGTCCATCATGCTAGGTCTCAAGGGCCCCAGCTACGCCGTCGTGTCGGCCTGCACCACAGGCTTGCACTCCATCGGCGATGCGGCGCGGCTCATCAAGTACGGCGATGCCGACGTCATGGTGGCCGGCGGTGCCGAATCAACCGTTTCGCCGCTGGGCATCGGTGGTTTTGCGGCCATGCGCGCATTGTCCACCCGCAACGACGACCCCACCACGGCATCGCGCCCCTGGGATATCGACCGTGACGGCTTTGTGCTGGGCGAGGGTGCAGGGGTGTTGGTGCTTGAAGAGTACGAACACGCCCGCAAGCGCGGTGCAAAAATTTACGGCGAGTTCGCGGGCTACGGTTTAAGTTCCGACGCGCACCACATTACTTCGCCCGACTGCGACGGCCCCCGTCGCGGTATGGCAAACGCACTGCGCGATGGCGGCATCAACCCCGACCAGATCGCCTATGTCAACGCCCACGGCACCTCTACGCCATTGGGCGACAAAAACGAGACCGAAGCGCTCAAGCTTGCATTCGGCGACCACGCTCACAAACTGGTGGTCAACTCCACCAAATCCATGACCGGTCACCTGCTCGGTGCAGCCGGCGGCATCGAAGCAGTGTTCACCACCCTGGCGGTTTATAATCAGGTCTCGCCTCCCACTATCAATATCTTCAACCAAGATCCCGAGTGCGATCTCGATTATTGCGCCAACGAGGCGCGCGACCTCAAGATCGACCTGGCTTTGTCCAATTCCTTCGGGTTTGGCGGAACCAACGGTTCCATGGTTGTCAAGCGGGTTTAGTCTGGCTTCCCGCACCTCCCATCACTATGCATGGCCGGTCCGGCGCCCCACCTGGGTGCCGGTGTTTTCAGCGGGCTTGGGCCTGCTTGCTCTGGTTGGTTTGGCTCAAGTCGTCGTGTGGTGGGCGCCGTTGCCCGCCCTTTTGCTGGCACGGCTTGTCTGCGGGCGGGGTTTCGGGCTGGGGGCCAGGCCGGCGGGCAGGCTTTCTTTTTCCGGTGTCCAGGGGTGGCAGTTTGCACAGGGTGGCATTGTCTGCGACCTGACCTTGCAGCATGTCTGGCATGCCCCTGCCTGGACCACGCTGCAGTTTCGCGTTTCGCCTTCCGGCAAGATGCTTGAATTGACTGTCTGGCGGGGAACGGTATCATCGACGGGCTGGCGCCACTTGTGCCAGCTAGCGTCGCGGGGGCCAATCGGGCCTCGCTTGCGCGTCACGGAGGTTCAATGAGCGAACGCGATGTCGATGCCGAATTGGTTGCCCGGGTACAGCGCGGCGACAAAAGGGCGTTCGATCTGCTGGTGCTCAAGTATCAGCGCAAGATCATGCGCCTATTGTCGCGCATGATCCGCGATCCCGGCGATGTCGAGGACGTGGCCCAAGAGGCTTTTATCAAGGCTTATCGTGCGCTGCCGCAATTTCGGGGCGACAGCGCCTTTTACACCTGGCTTTATCGCATCGCCATCAATACGGCAAGAAACTGGCAGGCAGCCGCCGCCAGGCGGCCGAGCGTTCCAAATGTAATAGAAACCGAAGACGGTGAAACTTTTAGTCAAATCGACAACCTAACCGATATCAGTACGCCGGAGTCGCTGGCGGCGGGCAAGCAGATCGTCGAAACGGTTAATGCGGCCATTAATGCCTTGCCCGAAGAACTGCGCACCGCGATCGTCCTGCGCGAGATCGAGGGCATGAGCTACGAAGATATTGCCCAAACCATGGGTTGCCCCATTGGTACGGTCAGGTCGCGTATATTTGGCGCCCTCGAGGGTATTGCGGCGCAGCTGCGTCCTGGTGTGGACACCAACCCCGAAC
>NZ_DATJBQ010000099.1:0-6576 GCF_035515275.1 Pusillimonas sp. | reverse complement strand
AGCCTCGCCCGCTGGTCGTCGTCACGCGATACCAGTGGGGTGATGGCTGCGGCCAAATGACCGCGATGACTGGCGCCTCGACCTGCACTTAACGAGGGGTCGGCCACCAATACCTCGCAGCCCCGCAGGGCCAGGGCGTGTGCCATGCCGGCTCCGGCCGGCCCGGCGCCGACGATAAGTATCGGCCCCGATTCCTGGGCCGCAGTGCCCCGACCAAGCCCTGGGCGCAAGACCGCTTGCGTCATTGCCCACTTGCCGCCAAGCCCAGGTGTCTTGCGAACCAGAAACCCTGCGTCGCGCAGATCGCGGCGCACCGCGCCATTGGCACACCAGGTTGCCGCTGTTGCGCCGGGCCGGGCGATGCGCACTAATTGTCCAAACAAGGCGGGCGACCACATTTCGGGGTTCTTCGTGGGCGAGAACCCATCGAGAAAGAACGCATCGACGCCGGCCTGCGCCTCGCGTGCGGTGTGTTCGATACGACCAAAAATCAAGGTCAATGTCACGCAGCCGCTGTCGAACTCGAGCCGATGCACGCCAGGCAGCAACTCAGGCCAGGACTGCACAAGCCTCTCGGCCAGGGGCCTTAACGAATCAGGCAGTTCCCGCGAGGCGGCGGCAAGGTCCTTGCGTGAAAACGGATGGGCCTCGAATGCCAACACGTGAAGCCGCCCACTGCGTCGCGGGTCTTCTCGCCAGGCCTGCCACAGTGCCAGGAAGTTGCGGCCCAGACCGAAGCCGGTTTCGCACACAGTGAACGACGCCCTGCCGCGCCAACGACCGGGCAGCCCGTTGCCATTAAGAAAAACGTGGCGGGCCTGTTCAAGCGCCCCCTGGCGAGCATGATAGACGTCTTGATGACGAACGCTGAACGGCGTGCCGGTTTCATCGCGCCGCAAGGCAGCCGGCTCGAGCGGCATGAATCGGCTCATTGCGCGCCACCCGGGCTGCGCGCGCCCGAGTTTCGTCCACGACCGCCCAGCCCGCCACCACACCGGCTTGCTGCACATTCACAACGTTGCGCGACGCCGTTATTAATGTTGCGTACACTAGTCTCTTTTACTGCAAGCTCGTTCACGTATGCCTTCGTCTCAGTTTCATCTTAGCGAATACCTCAATGCCGCCATCTCGGCAGCGCGTACCGGAGCCGCAATACTGCAGGCTCACTCATTGCGCCGCACCGACCTCGTCATCGGAAAAAAAGCGCGCAACGACCTGGTCTCGCAAGCCGATCATGACGCAGAAGCCGCCATTATCGAACACCTGCGCGCCAGCACACCACAGTTCGGCATCGTAGCCGAAGAAACCGGCGGGCAAACCAGTGGCGCCGCCACCTGGTATATCGACCCACTAGACGGCACCACCAATTTTCTTCACGGCATTCCCCATTACGCCGTGTCGATCGGGCTTATCGCCCATGCCGGCACAACCGTCGACGACGGCCCGCCGCTCGCGCACGACACACCGGTCATCGGTGTGGTCTACGACCCCAATCGCGAAGAGCTCTTCACCGCCATGCACAACGTCGGCGCATGGCTCAACGAACACCGGCTCTCATGCTCGCAGGCCGACAGCTTTGCCGAAGCCTTGTTGGCAACCGGGTTTCCGTTCAGAGATTTTTCGTTTGCCGAAGAATACATGCCCACACTGAACGCCGCCCTGCCCGCAACGCGTGGGGTACGGCGCATGGGCTCGGCAGCGCTGGATCTGGCCTGGGTTGCCTGCGGACGCTTCGACGGCTACTGGGAAATGGGCCTGGGGCCCTGGGACGTTGCGGCCGGCACGCTTATCGTACGCGAGGCAGGCGGCATCGCCGAGGACATGCGGCATATTCAGCCGTGGCCCCAAGGCGGCTACCTATATGCCGGCAACCCAAAAATCGCACAGGCGTTGGACACCATGATTCAACCGCACTTACGCCCACGCTAACATTCAAACATCAACGCTGGGCTGCGTCGCCCTGGTCGCGCAGCACCCGGCGCAGCAGCTTGCCGGTATTGCTTTTGGGCAGCTCCTGGCGAAACTCGATTTCGTGGGGCCGTTTATAGCCCGTTAAATGCTGCACACACCAGGCGCGAATATCAGCTTCGGTCAAGGCGGGGTCTTTCTTTACCACGAATAACTTCACCATCTCGCCGCTTTCAGCGCTGGGCATACCCACCGCCACGCACTCGGCCACCCCGGGGTGCTGCATTACCACCTGCTCGACTTCGTTGGGATACACGTTGAAGCCCGAAACCAGGATCATGTCTTTCTTGCGATCAACGATGCGCACCCGGCCTTCGGGGCTCATGATACCGATGTCGCCGGTCTTGAAGTAGCCGCCACAGAAGGAGTCACGTGTTTCGTCGGGCAGCTTCCAGTAGCCTTTCATGACCTGAGGCCCGCGGATCGCCACCTCGCCCGCTTCTCCGTAAGGAAGCTCATGGCCGTTGTCATCGAGCATGACCACGTCGGTGGAGGGCAGTGGCAGGCCTATGTCGCCGGAGTACTCGCGGGCGTTGGTGGGGTTCACAATCGCCACCGGTGACGTTTCAGAAAGCCCATAGCCTTCGATCAGCGGCAGGCCGGTGACCTTGTGCCAGCGCTCGGCCACGGCCTTCTGCACTGCCGCTCCGCCGCCAAAACATAAGCGCAGCGCCGAGAAATCAAGCTTGGCAAAGTCAGGGCGATTAAGCAGGCCGTTGAACAAAGTGTTGACCGCTGGAAAGATACCCACCGGGTCGCGCCGCCATGCCGACAAAATGGTGTCGAGCTTGCGCGGGTCGGCTATAAGCACACTGGTCATGCCCGCATGCATGGCAAAGAGCCCACATACCGTAAACGCAAAAATATGGTACAGGGGCAATGCAGTAAGAATGACCATGCCCGCACCGCAGGTTTCGCCCAGAACCGGGCGCGCCACCGCCTGAACCTGCAGGACGTTGGCCACCAGGTTGCCGTGGGTCAACATGGCCCCCTTGGGCCTGCCCGTGGTGCCGCCCGTGTACTGCAACACCGCCACGTCATCCAGGCTAAGACGCACCGGCGCACGAGGCGTCGAAGCCCGAAACCGCATGATGCTTTTGAACCGAACCGCTTCATTCAGAGTATGCGAGGGCACCATATGCTTGACGTGCCGAGCCGCAAAGTTCAACACCGCACCCTTGATACCAAGCAGGTCGCCCACCGATACCAGCACAATCTTTGCCGGGCGTATCTCAGGCTCAACCTTCTCCAGGGTGGCGGCAAAACTTTCAAAGATGAAGATCATGTCGACTTCGGCATCTTCAAGCTGATGCCGAAGCTCTGGTGCGGTGTACATGGGGTTGACGTTGACCACGACCATGCCCGCGCGCAACACGCCCACCAGGATCGGCAAATAGGCCATGACATTAGGCATCATCAGCGCCACATGACTACCCGCAGCCAAACCCTGAGCCTGAACCCAGGCAGCCACCGCCTCGGCATGGCGGTCAAGCTGTGCAAAGCTCATGTCGCTTCCCATGAAAGCTGCGGCACGGCGCTGCGAATGCTTCTTGCAAGCGCGATCGATCAGATCAGGTAACGACTGATACCCATCGGTGCTGATTTCGGGCACAACGCCTTCGGGGTAATGTTTGATCCAGGGCCTTTGCATAGCTCCTCGCTTTCCCGCCCCGCCGGCGGGGTATTTGTTTTTGTCGATCGGCGTTGAAGATACTTCGCGATCAAGGTACAGTTTATCGTCAAGTATCAAGGATCCGGTTTCATGAAATTAGTCGAACCCATCGTAGGTTGGCAAGCCGAAATGGCCGACATCCGTCGCGACATCCATGCCCACCCCGAACTTGCCTACGAAGAGGTGCGCACTGCCGACCTGGTGGCCCGCCTGCTCGAGTCCTGGGGCATACCCACACATCGCGGTATGGGTGTCACCGGCGTGGTCGGCATTATTAAAGGGCTCACACCAGGCACAAGGGCCGTCGGCCTGCGCGCCGACATGGACGCCCTGCCCATGCAAGAGGCCAATACCTTCGCCCACGCCAGCAAGCACGCCGGCGTCATGCATGCCTGCGGGCACGACGGCCATACCGCCATGCTGCTGGCCGCGGCCCGCTACCTGGCCCAGAGTCGCGATTTTGCAGGCACCATCTACGTGATTTTCCAGCCTGCCGAAGAAGGTTTCAGCGGCGCAAAAAAAATGATCGACGACGGCCTGTTCGAACGATTTCCCATGGAAGCCGTGTTCGGCATGCACAACTGGCCCGGCATGAAAGCCGGCACCTTCGCTGTTCACGACGGCCCGGTCATGGCCTCGAGCAATACGTTCGAAATCACGATCAGGGGCAAGGGGGCACACGCCGCCATGCCCAACCTGGGTCACGACCCGGTCATGGCTGCTGTTCAACTGGCCCAGGCATTTCAAACCATTATCACCCGCGAGCTCGACCCTTTGGATCCCGCTGTGCTCAGCATTACTCAAATCCACAGTGGCTCGGCCGACAATGTCATTCCCGACGACGCCGTCATGCGCGGCACCGTGCGCACTTTTTCCGACCAGGCAATCGACCTTATCGAAAAACGCATGCGTGAAATCGCCACGCTTACCTGCCAGGCCCTTAACTGCTCGGCCGACTTCATCTTCGACCGCCGCTACCCGCCCACCCTCAATCACAGCGACGAAGCCGCCTTCTGCGTCGAAGTCCTGCACGATCTGGTCGGCCCCTCGGCGGTCGACCAGACACGCGCACCCTCCATGGGCGCCGAAGACTTCGCGTTCATGCTCAAAGAAAAACCCGGCTGCTACGTCTGGATCGGCAACGGAGACGGCGACCATCGCAGCCACGGGCATGGCCTGGGGCCCTGCATGCTGCACAACAGCAGCTACGACTTCAACGACGAAGTACTGCCTTTGGGTGCAAGCTACTGGGTCGAGCTTGCCCGTCGACGCCTGGCGCGCCCGCCCGACGCCGGCTAAGCGCCGCTCAATCATCTCCATGTCACCGCCGCAAGGCTTGCTTCCGCTACAATAGCAAGCCACCACGGCGCAGTCGGCTTATCGCCCTACTCCGGGCCTGATTCCCGGTAAGCACAGCCCCCCGACCCAGTTTCATCAACAAGGTTGCCTATGTCGGAAACGCCAGTCACGCCCCCAGAGGGCCCCATCACGATTCCGCGCCGACTCGACCCCGAAGATGCCCAGCTCGCGTTGCAGCGCCTGCAGTCCATCCTGAAGCGTCAAGAGGTAGTCGAGGCCCTGGCGCATCGCCAGTACGAAACCGACGAGCGCTCGAACCTGCTGGAAGGCATGCTGCACCGGCAGCACGAGAACGAGATCAAGGACATTGTCAACGACCTGCATCCGTCTGACATTGCCTTCATTCTCGAGTCCCTGCCCGAGAACGAGCGCCAGGCGGTCTGGCAACTGGTCAATGCCGAACACGACGCCGACGTTCTGCTCGAGGTCGACGACTGGGCGCGAGAATCGCTCATCAAGTCCATGGATCTGCAAGACCTGGTGGCAGCGACAGGCACCATGGACACCGACGAGCTGGCCGACCTGGTGCCCGACCTGCCTCCGGACGTCGTGGCCGAAGTGCAGAAAGGCCTTACCGACGAAGAGCGCGCCCAATTGGTCGAAGCCATGGGTTACCCCGAGGACACGGTGGGCGCCATCATGGACTTCGAGATGGTGCGTGTACGCGAGGACGTCTCCCTTGAAGTCGTGCTGCGTTACCTGCGGCGCCTGCAGGAGCTGCCCGACCACACCGACCAGATCTTCGTCGTCGACCGCCAGGACCGCCTGCGCGGCACGCTGGCGCTGACGAAACTGCTTATCAGCGAGCCTGAGCTCGAAGTGTCAGAAGTGATGAGCACCGACTACCTCACCTTGAATCCGCTCGACTCCGACGCCGATGCAGCCGGCGCCTTCGAGCGCTACGACCTGGTCTCGGCCCCGGTAACGGACGACCAAGGCCGCCTGATCGGTCGCGTCACCATCGCCGACGTGGTGGATGTGATTCAGGAAGACTCTCAGGAACAAGCCCTGTCGCGCGCCGGCCTGCAAGAAGAAGATATTTTCGCGTCGACTTTCAACGCCATGCGAAACCGGGCGCCCTGGCTGGTGGTCAACCTGTTCACGGCTTCAACTGCGGCATTTGTCGCTTCACGGTTTGAGGGCACTGTCAGCCACATTGTGGTGCTGGCCTTCCTCATGTCCATCGTCGCGGGCATTGGCGGCAACTCGGGCAACCAGACCATGACGCTGGTCATCCGGGCACTGGCGGTGGGCCGCATCAACAGCTCCAATGTCTGGCCACTGGTCAGGCGCGAGCTTAAAGTCACCCTGCTGGTGGGCATCTTGGGTAGCTTGTTCGCCACGGCGTTTGCTTGGTACATCTCTCGATCATGGGCGATTGCTTTGGTGATGATGGCAGCGATGATCGGGAACATGCTGATCGGCGCGACAGTGGGGGTCATCATCCCGCTTATCCGCGATCGCGTGGGCAAGGATCCGGCGATGGGGTCGTCGGTGCTGCTGACATTCTTCACCGACTCACTCGGGTTCTTTATTTTCCTGGGCCTGGCTACTTTATTCTTGCTGTGAGTCGGGTG
>NZ_DATJBQ010000098.1:0-20136 GCF_035515275.1 Pusillimonas sp. | reverse complement strand
GGCGTATGGTGGGGGGCCGGCTACACCGATAGCTCGGTCATCGATAATAGTAGAGTCGGCTACAAGAGCTGCGCCGACGTCAATGAAGCGCGTTACAACGCCAGTCCGCGTCAGGACAAGTTAAATCTCATTCCGGAGTCTTCCGTAGCGGTGCGCAACGAGCGCTATAAGCTGGTGCGCAACGTCAGCGAAGATTACGTGGACGGCAATTTCGTGACGCTGAAAACCGAAGAACTGTTCGAGGTCAATCAAGCTGCACCTACACCATTGCTCGATAAAGACGGCAAAAGTTTGCTGCCGCCGGCGAACGCGCAGATTAAAGCCGTGTACGACGACCTTAGCCAAAAACTCGACCGCATCCTGGCCTCGAACCCCGAATGCCCCGGCGACGGCAACATGGACGGCGTAGTCGACTCGCAAGACCTTGATCATTGGGCTCGCATCGCCCGCGACTGGGGCTTGTCAAGCGTATACGATTTCGTTACTGGAACCGCCACGCCCCGGGACGGCAAGACAGACGCTGCAGACGGGGCGGTCATTCAATCCCATCAGGGCCCTTGCCAGCGTACTTATGCCCTCTATTAAAGAAAAGACGGCGCGCAACAAATGGCCGCTGGCAGGCGGCCTCGCGCTGGGCCTTCTGGCGGTTGTGGCTGCACTGGCCTGGCGCGGCAGCAATTCAAGCACGCAGGCATCATCCAGGGTCGTGCACGGCGACGGCGTCATTGCCTCCAAGGACATGGTTTGGGTGCCTGCAGGTACCTTTCTGATGGGCAGTGACAGTAAGCTGGCCCAGGCCAATGAGCGCCCGGCGCATAAGGTAAGGGTGGGGGGCTTCTGGATGGACGTGGCCCATGTCACCAACGACGACTTCGCCCGCTTTGTCGAACAGACGGGCTACATCACCACTGCCGAGCGCAAACCCGACTGGGAAACCATACGTGTGCAATTGCCTCCCGGCATACCCCGCCCACCCGACGACGTACTGGTGCCGGGCGCCATGGTGTTTGTGGGCACTTCGGGCCCGGTGCACCTTGACGACTATTCGCAATGGTGGCGCTATGTACCCGGCGCGGATTGGCGTCGGCCCCTGGGCCCGGCCAGCGATATTGCCGATAAGGGTGACCACCCGGTTGTCCAGGTCAGCTATGAAGACGTGCAGGCCTATGCCGAATGGGTGGGCAAGCGCCTGCCTACCGAAGCCGAATGGGAGTACGCCGCTCGCGGGGGGCTGGAGCAAGCCACCTACGTGTGGGGCGACGAACTGATGCCCGATGGCAAGCCCATGGCCAACTATTGGGACACCAGGCAGCGCAGCTTCCCGGTCGTCAGCCCCAAGGCGGGCGGTGCCGAGGGCACATTGCCCGCCAAGACCTTTCCGCCCAATGGCTACGGCTTGTACGACATGACCGGGAACGCCTGGCAATGGGTGGCAGACTGGTACGACGCCGAGTATTTCAGCAGACAGGCCAAGCTTGCCGACGACAAGCCGCTGATCAACCCGACCGGTCCTGCGGTGTCATACGACCCTTCAGAGCCGGGCGTTCCGGCAGAGGCGCCCAAACGGGTCATACGCGGAGGCTCGTTTCTTTGCAATGAAGACTATTGCCTGTCTTACCGGCCCAGTGCGCGCCGCGGCTCCGACCCGTACAGTCCCATGTCGCATGTTGGGTTCCGTCTGGTCAAGGACGCGCCTGCGCCGCCCGACAATCTTTCCCCAGGTTCTGACGGATAATCGCCAGGTCGACGGCGTCTGTCAGGCCGTCGTGGTTGAAGTCGTACCAACTTGATTTCCCGCCGTTTTGCATGCTGAAACGCTGCCAGTTATCTAGATCAATCTCGTCAACCACGCCGTCGATATTGCCGTCGCCCGGACAATCGGTTCGGCTACCCACCAGGTTTTGCAGGTCGGCATCGACCAGGCATTGCGAAACCGGACACCGGCCCGAGCGATGGCGTCGATGGCGGGTGTAGTGGCGGGTGTCGCCCCTCCGTAGCCGAACACCGGCAATTGATCCACTCCCAGGTCATCCAGAACGATAAATAAAATATTGGGAGGCGTCGGGTTGCTGGAAACCACCTTGCTGCCGTCGCAGGCGCCAAGCGTCAGCAAGGACAAGATTGCTGCCAATGCGACTGGAATTTTCTTGTTCAAGGTATTCTCCAGTTAGCAGCAGGGGCCCGTGTCAAAATACGGGCAAATTCAATGAACCCTTCTGCCGTTCAAGTTTGCATTTTTAAATTTTGCGTGCGGATACAGCGCGCGGGATTCATCAGATCGCTAAAAGTCTCGATAAAAATCGTAACAGATTTTTTTGTAGCACTTAGTTGAATTTTTACTTACGTCACGCACGGAGCCGGCGACATGTGGACCATCTGGAATATCGGAACCCCCTGGACCGTGCTGGCAGCGCTCATCTTCGCCGTTTTGCTGTCCGCTCCCCTCAGTCGCGCCGCCTACCTCCTGCCACGCACGCTCGATGACCGGATCCCGAACGAACCACCAACAGCGCATCGACGCTACCGTGTGGTCTTTTTCATCGCCGGCGCACTGCTTGGCGGAACATGCGTTTGGCGGTTCGGCGCCACGCCCGCCGCAGCGGTTTCCATTGTTTTTGTGACAACACTGCTGGCCCTGGCCTGGATCGATGCCGAAACGGGGTATCTGCCCGACCTGCTGACCCTGCCCTTGTTGTGGCTGGGGCTGCTGGTCAATTTGCAGCACACCTTTTCACCACTGCCCGACGCAGTGGTGGGCGCCGTTGCCGGCTATCTGGCCCTGTGGTGCTTGTGTGGGGCATTCCTGCTGTTGACGGGGCGCCGGGGCATGGGCAACGGCGACTTCAAGCTGCTGGCCGCGTTGGGGGCCTGGTTGGGCTGGAGTGCATTGCCGACGATTGTGCTCGCCGCATCGCTGCTTGCCCTGTGCGGCGCACTGATATCCAGGCTGCTGGGGCGCCTGAAAGCAGGCGAGCCATTCAGCTACGGTCCTTATCTGGCGGTGGCGGGCATCGTGGCGCTATTGCGACTCTAAGCGCCTTGCGGGGGGCTGGGTCAGGGTGCCGACGAAACAGGCACGAAGCCCTGAACGGGCGGCCCGGCATGCTGGACGAAAACCTCTTCGATAATGCCGTCTTGATCAATGGAAACCCCAAGGGCATTGACCGATGCGAGCGTGACGCCCTGCGCCAGGGCTTGGCCGACGCGATAGGACGCCGGCGCCTGACCGTTTATCGCGAGCAGGGCGCTGCCTTGCCGGCCCGATGAGATCAAGCCTACGACCGCAATACGTACTCGCGCGCTGCCGCCACCAAACCAATTGGATATTGGAGAAATGTCCTGGCCCGACGGGGGCTCGATAGCCAATACGGGGGGAGCAGCCGTGGGACGGGGCGCCAGCAGTATGGAACTCCACACACCAATGCCGGCCATTGTCAGCAATATGGCCAGAGCCTGAACGGTACGGGGGGCGCGGGCACCCAGCCAAGGGGGCAGCGCAACTTTGTGTGCGAGCATTAGCAAGTTTGGTAAGTGGAGATGCAAGGCAAGAGGCCTGGCAATAATGCCTTAAAAAACTGCGCAACGCACTCACTTGCAGCTGCGGTGTCTTCGCAGGGCAACGGACCGGCTCCTGCAAAAACCCTGAGTGTGGGCAAACAGGATGACGAGTTTGTAAAGAATTGGGTAACCGGCATTGACTGCATGGATTGCTGGGCAGTAGCATGCATGCGACCCTCCTGTATCAATATTAATCAAAATAAAACACGTGGCTGCCCAGCATTGCCGTGTACACACTGATCGCCATGACAAGTTTTTTAACATCTTCAGAGCGGATCCCATCCCGCGCAACGAATCAGCGCGGGTTTTCTCTGATTGAGATCATGGTCGTAGTGGTGATCATGGGTGTGCTGGCCGCTCTGGTCGTGCCCAATGTCATGGGGCGCCCAGATCAGGCGCGTGTCATTGCCGCCAAGCAAGACATCGGCGCCATCGTTCAGGCGCTCAAGCTGTATCGTCTGGACCACGGGCGCTATCCCTCTTCAAGTCAGGGGCTGGCGGCACTGGTAGAAGAAAAGGGCGCAGGCGCCTACATGGATCGTCTGCCTTACGATCCCTGGAACACGCCTTACCAATATCTCAATCCGGGCGTACATGGCGAAATCGATGTGTTTTCGCTGGGCGCTGACGGTCAGCCTGGAGGCGAGGGTGTCGATGCGGACATTGGCTCATGGGCGCGTTGAAATCCGGCGGTATCAACTGACCGGCCCCAAGATGCGCAGGCACCATCGCAATGACCGGGCGGCGAGCCCAGAGCGGGGGTTTACCTTGCTCGAAATGATGGTCGTCTTGCTTATTATCGGCATCGCCACAAGTCTGGCCGGTGTTTCCGCTGTCGGCAACCACGACGCCAGGGCCCTGCGGCAAGATGCACATCGGCTGGCCCAGCTCTTTACCGCGGCTCAGATCGAGGCCCGTGCAAGCGGCCATGCCATAGTCTGGCAGCACGGCGCCAAGGGCTATCGGTTTTCTCGCCAGGCTCGAAAACTCATTCTTCCAGCTCACCTTGCCGCCCGCAGTCCTCAGACGCCGGACGTCGCCCTGGGCGCTGAGTCGGTCCTGCGCCCGCGCGAATGGAGTTCCAACGGCACGGTGTCGGTGCGAATCGAGCCCGGCGAACAGCTGGTCTTTGGATCCGAGTGGATTCCCGACCCCTTGCGCCTGGAACTGTCCTCTAACGGCCAAACCGTAACGGTGTTGCGAAAGGGAAACGGCCGATTCGTGGTGGAATCATGAGCCAACCCGAACGCGGCTTCACCTTGGTTGAAGTATTGATTGCCCTGGCAATCGCCGGGGTGGCGCTGGCCGCCTGTGTTCGCGCACTGGGCGTCGGGGCGACAGGCGTACAGGGCATGCACGAACGTAGCCTGGCTCTTCAGGCGGCGCAGAACTTCATGTCCGAACAACATCTTAAAGCCGTGTTCCCCCCTATTGGGCGAAGTGAGCAGGCTTGTCCGCAGGGCCCCCTGGACTTTCGATGCAAACAGATCGTGCAAAGCACGCCAAACCCAGATTTCCGGCGTGTGACAGTCCGCGTTCAGCTGAATAACGGCCCCATATTGGCCGAACTTGACGGCTTGGCGCCCAAGGTCAGATGAAACACGCCAACATTGCCCAACAAGGTTTTACGCTGATCGAAGTACTCGTGGCCTTGACGTTGCTGGCGCTTGTCAGCCTGATCTCCTGGCGAGGCCTGGACGCCGTGCAACAAACCAGCGAACGTCTCGATGTGCACTCCGAAGACACGCTGGCCCTCATGCGCGCGCTCGGTCAGATGGAACGCGATTTATTGCAGCATGCCGGCGCTGACATATTGCCGGGTTTCGTGGACACGGGCGTGGCAATGACGAATACATCTCGCCCGGCCATGCAAATGCCGGGCGGTGTAAGCTGGAGCACCGAGACGGGCCTGACTCTGGTGCGGTCGGCCGGAGACGGTCTCTGGCAACGGGTTCATTGGTATCTGGACGAAGGCAAGTTAGTCAGAGGCTCCGGACCGCCGTCTTATCGCCTGCCGCTGCCGGCGCCTGACACTGCAGTCGTCGTGCTGGACACGATCGGCTCGCTGGCTGTTCGGCTATGGCAGCCCGGAAAAGGGTGGGTCGAGCCGCCCCGCCTCGCACTCGATGCACCGCAGCCAGACACGCAGAAAAAAAACTTCAATCAACCAACCGCGGCGACCACCGCAGGCCTCGAAATCACCTTGCACCGTAGCAGCGATGCGCCCGACACCGTGTATCGAAAGGTAGTGACGCTGCCATGAGTCCGCCGCCAAATCAACGAGGCATGGCCATTATCGCCGCATTGCTGGTGGTGGTCGCTGCGTCGGCATTGGCCACCGCCTTGTTGGAGCGACAGGGCGTGATGGCCGGATTGCTTACCACTGAACGTGACCAAACCCAGGCCACCTGGCTGCTACGTGGAGGGCTGGACTGGTCTCGTGCTGTATTGCAGATGGATGCGCGCAGCAATGCGACAACCCGCGCCGATGGGATCTGGACGAATCCAGTCATCGGCCTGCCAGTGGGTACGGCCGACGATCCTCATCGCGCCTTGTTCTCGGGTCAGATTGAAGACGAGCAAGGTAAATACAATTTGCGCAATCTGATCGAGCGTGGCCATATCGACCCTTTGGAGCTTCAGGCTTTGAAACGACTGCTGCAATGGCTGGACATCGACCCGGACCTGGCGGATGTGATGGCCCTTCGCATGGCCGAAGCACAGGCCGGCGCAGAAGGACACGTCGTGGCGGTCGGGGTGCGCGGTGTTGACGATTTCCGAGTGCTGGCAGGGTTCACACCCCGAATCGTCGACACACTTCAAGCCTACGTCACGGTATTGCCGGCCGCCACCCCGGTGAACGTCAACACCGCCTCCCCCGAGGTGCTGGCTGCGGTGGTACAGGGCCTTGGCCTGGCTGCGGCCCGCGAACTATTGGTGCAGCGGGACAAAGGCTTGTGGTTTACTAACCGCGGAGATTTCATCAACCGCGTGCGTGGGGGAGGGCATAACGCAGGCACGCGCATAAGCGTAAACAGCAATTGGTTTCGCGTAACCGGCGAGGTTACTGTGGGGCGGGCTTTGGCCGGCCTGCGCGCCTTATTGCATCGCAGCGGGCAAGGCAGTGTTGTGGTCCGCTGGGTAAGCTACTGACATAAAAATATGAGACCACACTTTCGCCTGGCACTGCCCACTCTTGATCGCCTCGGAACTGAAACATGCATTGCTTTTATTCAAGTGGACAAAGAAGGCCGGGTTGCGCGCGCGGGCGAATCCGCTCCCGCAGAGCTTGCCGCGTTGGCCGGGTCCAGTCCTGTATACGCCTTGCTCCACCCCAATGACGCAGTCGTGGTGTCCGTCACGGTTCCGCCGGTACCCCCCAGAAACCTGGACGCAGCCGTTGCGGCCAGCATCGAACCCATGATCTTGTCCAACATCGAACAGCTGTGTATCGGTCACGGACCACGTGCGCCGGACGGTACCGTCATTGCCGCATGGACGGCACGCAAACCATTGCTTGGTGCCTGGGCGTTGCTGGCCCAGGCGGGGCTGAACGTGAAGGCCTTCCTTCCCCAGTCGCTGGCGATACAGGCCGATGACGCTCGGCCGGAAGAGCCGCTGACTCTGCCCGCAGGTCCGCGCTGGCTGGGTTTACTGCCAAATTGGTCGATGGCGCCCGAGAACCTTCGGCCCGCGTCGGCGGGCGGCCGTTGGCGAAAGGCGGCGTGGTGGGGCGCAGCGGCTGCCGCGGTGTGGGTTGTCGGCCTTAACCTGTACGCGTCGAACCTGGAGAGTGAAGTAGACGTTATCAGGCACGACATGCAAAAGGTGGTAAAAACCGCCTTTCCGCATATTCCGACAATTATCGACCCATTGCGACAAGCACAAAAGCAACGCGACGCTCTCAGACTCGCCCAAGGGGTCGTCCCTGCCGACGATTTCATGCCATTGGCGCTGGCCACGGCCCAGGTGCTGGCGTTCGCCCGTGGACATGTCAGGGCTTTACATTACCAAAAAGGCGTGCTGACGCTTGAGCTGGTCGAGGGGTACTTACCGCCGGACGATGAGACGGCCCTAGTGCAATCTGCAGCGGTCCAACAGCTTGTCTTAACGAAAGATCCATCGCGACCCGGCGTGTGGCACGCCCGCCGGGTCGCTGCATCTTCCGGAGCCGGGTCATGAGCCTTAAGCACACCTTTGGGCGATTACAGCATGTCGTACTCAGACGGCTGGAGCCGATTTCCGAACAGCTTCGAGCCGCCTGGCAACGCCGCTTGCCGCGCGAACGATTATTTCTATCCATAGGCGCGGGGTCGGCTGCGGCCGCCATATTGTGGACACTCGGTCTGCAGCCGCCGCTGGAGCGCATACGAAATGCCAATCAACAATTGCCCGTCTTGCAGGCCCAGTTTAGTCGCCTGAACACCGTCGTCCTTGAGGCTCGGGCCCTAGAGCGCGGGCGCTCGGGAATCATGTCGGCCGATGAAACACACAAAGCGATCAATGCGGGCCTGCTTGGCGCAGGGCTGGATGCACAGAGCAAACTCAGGCGCTTGCCAGACTCACCGCCTGGCGACCTCAGATGGCATTTGGATCTGGATAATGCACCGGCAGAGCGCGTCTTCGAGTGGATGTCGAGTTTACCGTTTGCCGCACAAGTGCAAACCGTGAGCGTCGACCTGGCCCGCACGAACATCGAGGGTCGGGATCGGCCCGGCTACGTCTCGGGCGCTATCGTCCTAAGCCTGCCCGCCACGGAGGGCCAATGAAAAGCAAGGCAAGTCTCGGCTGGATCACGCTATTGGTCGCCGTAACACTGGTGGCCGCGCTCTGGGTATTGCCTGCCCGTTGGGCCATGGCGTGGATACCGGAATCTTCTCCCGTACAAATCAGCAACGCATCCGGCACCATATGGAATGCCCGCGCCACCGTTGCTTTGGGGGTCGAAGGCACCCGGCGCACCTTGCCCGACCCGGTTCAATGGCGTCTTGTTTTCGATGGCGGACCCAAGTTGATGCTGAGCCATCCCTGGCTGGGCGGGCCGATGGCCTTGAAGCCGAGCCTGAAAGGATTGAATGTGTCGGCGCAGTCCCTGCAGTTGCCGGCTACGTTGCTGACGGCTGTGCATCCCTTGTTCAATGCCCTGGATCCGGGTGGAGAGGTGCATTTGGCGTGGCCCGAACTGGCGCTCGGACCGGCCGGCGTCGTGCCGCTCAGTGGCCCCGCGCTACTGACCGCACAATGGCGCAACGCCTCTTCAGCACTGACCCGGCTGCGTCCCATGGGAGCCTATACGCTTACCCTGCAACAAGGCGCGGGCAACATCGTCACACTTGCCCTGGCTACCGCATCAGGGCCATTGACCATAGACGGGACCGGAACGCTGGCGCGCTCCCGGATTCAGTTCGACGGCAGGGCAGGGGTGCAGGACCACGCCGGCGGCGACGTCCGCGCTGCCTTGCAGGGCCTTCTCGATGTCATGGGCCCCCGTTCGCCCAGCGGTCATTCCATTCTGAAAATACGTTAGTGTCCGATTACTCAAACCACACGGCTGTCATGATCAACACCGGTATGCTACTTAAAGGCTCTTCTTTGAAACTCGTCCCTTACCGTCCCAGTGTGCCACTGCTCGTGTTGGCGATGACCCTGGGTGGCTGCGCAAGCACCAATACTGCGAAGCAGGACGGCAACATGCCGCTGGTGGCCTATACGTCGGTAGGAAGCGGCCAGCCTCAGCGGGCACAGCCTTACGCCGATCCGGCTGACCCTGCCCGGCCCAGATCCCTGCCACCCATCCCACAGCGTCCAGAATTCCAAGACGAAAACACCCGCGTGGACCAGTCAGGCGAGCAACCGGCCGGCCGGCGCACAACGCTTAATTTCAATGAGGCCGAGCTGCACGGGGTATTGCGAGCCCTTGCTCAGTTTACGGGTCGCAACTTTGTCGTGGATCCTCGGGTACGGGGACAACTGACGCTCGTTTCCGAAACACCCGTCGACGCTGACACCGCGTACTCAATGTTGCTCGGCGCGTTGCGCATGCAGGGGTTCGCAGTGATTGGTGTCGACGGCGTCAATCGCGTCGTGCCCGAAGCTGACGCCAAGCTGCTGGGCGGACCGGTGGTTTCCGGCAATCAGGGAGCACGCGGCGGCGAACTGGTGACCAGGGTGTTTCCATTGCGCTACGAAAGCGCTGCAGCGTTGGTACCCATCTTGCGGCCGCTCATCGCACCCAACAACACCATCGCCGCGCATGCGGGCAACAACACGCTGGTTATCACGGATTACGCCGACAATCTTCAGCGTGTGGCCGACGTCATTTCCCGAGTCGACACCCCCACAGCCATCAATACCGACGTGATTCCCGTTCGATATGGTGTGGCGCTTGACGTAGCGGCGCTGGCTCAACAACTGTTGCAACCCGCAGGCGTTGAGCAGGGCCAGCAAGTTAACATCATCGCCGATCCCCGCAGCAACTCGGTGCTGGTCCGGGCAAGCACACCCGAACGTCTGAAACTGGCACGCGACCTGATTCTGCGCATTGACAGCCCCGAGTCCCGGGCGGGCAACCTGCATGTGGTGTATTTGCGCAACGCGCAAGCGACCCATCTTGCCCAAGTCCTGCAGGGTGCTTTGACAGGGCAGGGGGGCGGGGGTGCGCCGGATTCGACTTCGCTCGCCCCGGCCGGTGGCGCACTGTCAGACACCTTCGACGGTCAATCATCATCGGGCGGTGCCGGCGGCGGGATGCTTCAGAATATCAGCGGCGGCGCCGCGTCGGGTCCGATGGCCGGCAATGCAGGCATGTCGGGAGCCGGCCTGTCGTTGCCCGACATGACCTCCTCTAAACAAACCGTTGCCTTTTCGGCAGGCGGGGCGACGGTTCAGGCTGACCCGACCACCAACACCCTGATTATCTCCGCCCCCGATCCGCTTTACCGAAGTCTGCGCGAGGTCATCGACTTGCTCGACCAGCGCCGTGCCCAAGTGCTGATCGAAAGCCTGATCGTTGAAGTGAACGCCGAAGACGCGGCGGAACTCGGGGTTCAGTGGATGACCGGAGCCGACAGCATCAACAACGGCGGTTCCGCCTTCTTCGGCGGGGCGAATCTGGGCGGTACCGGAATCGGTGCAAACCTGGGCAACTCGCGCACGACCATTGACGCCATGGGCGCCGGCATGAGCCTGGGCCTGGTCAGAGGCTCGGTCAATGTGTTGGGAACGCAATTATTGAACCTGGGCGTGTTGGCGCGCGCCATGCAAAAACAAAGCGGCGCCAATATTCTTTCTACGCCCAATCTCATGACGCTTGACAACGAACAAGCCAGCATCGTGGTGGGCCGCACCGTGCCCTTCGTGACCGGCACCTACACGACCACCGGCGACGGCGCCAGCAACCCGTTCCAAACGGTCCAGCGCGAAGACGTCGGGCTGACACTGCGCATCCGACCACAGATTTCGGAAGGCGGCACGGTGAAGTTGTCGCTCTACCAAGAGGTCAGCAGCATCGATCCTTCATCCACATTGCCCAGTAACGGCTCGAACGGCGCCATCATTACCCGAAAGCGCGCACTAGAAACCAATGTCCTGGTCGACGACGGCCAGATCATTGTGCTGGGCGGTCTGCTGGAAGACATGGTGGACGACACCATCAATTCGGTGCCGTTGTTGGGCGACATTCCCGTGCTGGGCAATCTGTTCAAGTATCAAAAGCGCGGCCGTATCAAGACCAACCTGATGATCTTCCTGCGTCCGCATATTGTGCGCAACGCACAAGACGGCGCCGGCCTTACGCTGGACCGCTACAACTACATGCGGGCAGCTCAGGCCGGGCTACCGGTCAGGGCCGCTTCGTGGCTGGTACCCGATGCCTCGACAGCGTCGCTGCCGCCCATCCAGCGCGACCCGGCAACCGGACTGCTTGACCTGCGCGGGCTCGAAAACGTGCTGCCTGAATCGACGCGGCAAGAGGCCGTGCCCGCTTCGGATGTTTCAGTGCCACTTCAATCCGATCCTTTATGAACGTCCGTCTACCGTACGCCTGGGCTCGTGAACATCGTGCGCTGCTGCGAACAGGCGTAGCTGGTGTGTGCCTTACTGTTTCCGAGCGTACGCCCGCCTGGGCAATAGCCGAAATTCGTCGCCGTCATGGTCTGCTGCCGGTCGATGTCATCACTGACGACGAGCTCGATACCTTGCTCGCGGCCACGTATGCTCAGACAGGCGATGCCGCCGAGGTTGTGGACGCCGCAGCGAACGAGATCGATCTGGATCGCCTGATGCAGGAAATGCCCGCGATCGAAGATCTGCTCGAAACAAGCGATGACGCACCCATAATTCGCATGATCAACGCCTTATTCACCCAGGCGGCCCGCGACGGCGCCAGCGACATCCATATCGAGCCCTTCGAAACGCATTCGGTGGTGCGCTACAGGGTCGACGGCACCTTGCGCGACATTGTCAATCCGCGACGTGCCTTGCACAATGCACTGGTGTCGCGCATCAAGATCATGGCCAGCCTCGACATCGCCGAGAAACGCCTGCCGCAAGACGGACGTATTGCCTTGCGCGTAGGCGGACGGCCTATCGATGTACGGGTTTCGACACTGCCCACCGGACACGGCGAACGCGCCGTATTGCGCTTGCTTGATAAAGAGGCGGGCCGTCTGCAGCTAAACCGGCTGGGCATGGCGAACGACGTTCTGGAAAGCCTGGATCGCCTGATCAACTTGCCGCATGGCATTGTCCTGGTGACCGGCCCCACGGGCAGCGGGAAGACCACCACCCTATACGCAGCCCTGGGCAGACTGGACGCGGCAACCACCAACATCCTGACTGTCGAAGATCCCATCGAGTACGACTTGCCGGGTATCGGCCAAACTCAGGTCAGTCCAAAAATCGACCTGACGTTTGCTGCGGCGCTGCGCGCCATTTTGCGTCAGGATCCCGATGTCATCATGATCGGCGAGATTCGCGACCTCGAAACCGCGCAGATTGCCGTACAGGCTTCACTGACGGGCCACCTGGTGCTGGCCACGCTGCACACCAACGATGCGGTTTCCGCGGTAACCCGCCTCATTGACATGGGTATTGAACCTTTCCTGCTGGCGTCCACGCTTCAAGGTGTGTTGGCACAGCGTTTGGTGCGCATGCTTTGTACCCAGTGCAAACAACCCCAGGCCGACGGGACATCGGTGTGGAATTCGACAGGATGTTCCGCGTGCAGCCACACCGGCTACAGTGGCCGTTCTGGCGTGCACGAGCTGTTTATTCTGGACGACGAGCTTCGAGCCCTGATTCACGCTGACCATGGCGAGCCGGCTCTTCGCCGCGCCGCACAACAGCGCGGCATGCGCAACCTGAGACAAGACGCCGAACGCTGGATACGACAAGGTCTTACGTCACAGGAAGAAATTTCTCGCGTCACGCGCGACACGTAAAGACACGTCAATATACGGAGCCACCTCATGCCTTCCTATCAGTATGAAGCAGTCGACGCTGCGGGTCGCAACGACCGGGGCATGGTTGATGCGGATAGCGAACGTAGTGCGCGTCAGATCTTGCGTACCCGCGGCCTGTTGCCTTTGTCGCTGCGTGAAACCCGCAACAGAGCAGGGCAGAGCAGTTGGGGCAGGGCAAGAATCAATGACGTTGATCTGGGCTGGCTCACGCGTCAATTGGCCAGTCTGCTGGCTGCCCGGCTTCCGCTGGAAGCCGCGCTGCGCGCCACCATGGAACAGGCCGAGCGCAAGCATGTCGCGCGAGTGTTAGCGGCCGTGCGGGATGATGTGCGGGCCGGCCACCGTCTTGGCCAAGCACTGGCCATCCATCCTAAAGATTTTCCAGACATCTATGTGGCCGTGGTCGATGCCGGCGAACAATCGGGAGACCTGGCCCAGGTACTTGAGCAACTGGCCGACTATATCGAATCGCGCGGCGCCTTGAAAAACAAGGTACTGACCGCCTTCATATATCCGATCATTGTCACCGTGGTGTCCATTGGAATTATTATTTTCCTTCTCAGCTATGTCGTGCCGCAGGTCGTCGGCGCGTTTTCACAAGCACACCAGACACTGCCATTGCTCACGCGAATAATGCTGGCCACAAGCGAGTTCACAGGCAATTGGGGCCTGCTTGTAGCGGTGTGTCTTGCAGGGCTGTTCGGGTTATGGCGTCTGACGCTGCGTAACCCCGTTGCCCGGCTTGCCTGGGATGCTCGTGTTCTTCGGCTACCCATTGTGGGTCGATATGCCTTGGGTGTCGATGTAGCTCGCTTTGCGTCCACCCTGGCCATGCTGACAAGCAGCAATGTTCCGCTGCTGATTGCTCTTGACGCCGCACGCCACACACTCAAGAACCGCAAGCTTCAGGCCGCCGTCGACGATGCAACCAACCGGGTCAAAGAGGGCAGCCCCCTGGCCCAATCGTTGCAAGCGCAGAAAATTTTCCCGCCGTTGCTGGTGCACCTGGTCGGCAGCGGTGAGCGTACCGGAGAGCTACCCGCAATGCTTGGCCGAGCGGCTAAAATATTGTCACAAGAGCTCGAAAGGCGCGCCATGGCAATGACCGCAATGCTTGAACCACTGATGATATTGATCATGGGCGGCATCGTGTTGGTAATTGTTCTGGCGGTAATGATGCCAATTATCGAGATCAATCAACTGATTCAGTAGGTGGCACGAAATATGCCTGGTGCGTGACCGGCGCGGGGCTGTTGAACATAACTTCATTGTGATAAGGTTATTTATCGCACCGCATCACCCGATTTTTATTTCTAGCCAAGGCAAGGACTCCACATGAAAGGCTTTATCGACGACATCGAAAAACTGACAGTCGAAAACGACTTGTTTCGCAAGGTGCTCTATACCGGAAAACACCTTCAGTTGGTGCTGATGACACTTCAGCCCGGTGAAGAGATCGGCGCCGAAGTACACGAAGGCCACGACCAGTTCTTCCGCATCGAAGACGGCCAGGGCGAGGTCATTATTGACGGCAAGACCACCAAGATCGAAGACGACGACGCAATCATTGTTCCGGCCGGCGCCCGCCATAATGTGATCAATACCGGCTCCGAGCCTTTGCGGCTGTACACCTTGTACGCGCCGCCCGAACACCGCGACGGTGTGGTCCACAAAACCAAGGCAGACGCCGACGCCTCAGAAGAACACTTCGACGGCAAGACCAGCGAGTAAGGTAGTTTGTAAGGAGCGGGCCGATGGGCCCAGCTCCTTTTTTACCCACCCATTACTTTACATAATATACATTATGCGTCAAACAATGCGGCGTGGGAACCTGTATATGGCCGCTAGTCTTGTCGGCGCCACAACACATCGGAACGGCCGGCGGAACGATTCAGCGACCGGGCCAGCACAAAGCACAAATCTGACAGCCGGTTCAAATACCGAAGCACCGCACCGCTTTGCGCCGCGTCATCCGCCCGGCCCAATGCCACCACCGAGCGCTCGGCACGACGGCAGACGGTACGGGCCATGTGAGCCAATGCCGCCGGTCGCGTCCCGCCCGGCAAGATGAATTCTTTAAGGTCGCCCAGCGCAGCGTTGTACTGAGCCAGCGAGGTTTCCAAAAACAGTACTTGCTGATCGCTGACCGCCTTATGCCCCGGTATGCACAGCTCGGCCCCCAAGTCGAACAGGTCGTTCTGGATGCGCGCCAGCAAGGCGTCAACCTCTTGGGGCAATGTCTCGGCGCGCAGCAAACCCACAGCGCTGTTCAGCTCGTCGACATCGCCCAGCGCGGCGATGCGGGGCGCGTCCTTATCGATGCGGCTGCCGTCGCCAAGGCCGGTGGTGCCCTGGTCGCCGCTGCGGGTGGTAATGACTGAAAGCCGTGTGGCCATAACGCCTTCCTTTACATTCAAAGCATCAAACGCTATCACAAATTGGCGAACAGGCAGCGGCAAAATGGCTTGACGGCCCCCTGCCGCCCTGCATGAACGGTTAGAAACTTGTCACCTTCATTCTATTGGCAAGCCCTCAGGGCACAGCTATAGTGTAGATTGTTTCGGTGCTTGTTCGAATACTTTGGCACCGGGTATCTATGACAACGAGGACCCCATGAGCGATTCCAAGAACGACCTGGCCAAACACTCTACGACGGGCACCGGTGCTCCGGCGCAAAGCGACCGCAACACATTGTCTATCGGGCCCAATGGCCCCCTGCTCTTGCACGACGTGCACTTTCTTGAGCAAATGGCGCACTTCAACCGCGAAAAAGTGCCCGAGCGCCAGCCGCACGCCAAGGGCGCAGGGGCGTTCGGCGTGCTGGAAACCACCGAAGACATGTCCGCCTACACCAAGGCCGCCCTCTTTCAGAAAGGCTGCAAAACTGAAATGCTGGCCCGATTCTCGACGGTGGCCGGCGAGTCGGGCAGCCCCGACACCTGGCGTGACGTGCGCGGCTTTTCGCTCAAGTTCTACACCAGCGAAGGCAATTTCGACCTGGTGGGCAACAACACACCCATCTTCTTTGTGCGCGACCCCATGAAGTTCCCCCACTTCATTCGCAGCCAAAAACGGCTGCCTGATTCAGGCCTGCGCGACAACCACATGCAATGGGATTTCTGGACCAACAACCCCGAATCAGCTCACCAGGTCACCTATTTGATGGGCCCGCGCGGCCTGCCCCGCACCTGGCGCCACATGAACGGCTATGGTTCGCACACTTATATGTGGGTTAATGCCCAAGGCGAAAAATTCTGGGTCAAGTACCATTTCCACACCCAGCAAGGCATGAAGTTCTTTACCAACGAAGAGGCGGCCGCCATGGCCGGCAATGACGCCGATTTTCACCGTCGCGACCTGTTCGACGCCATTGCCCGCCAAGATTTCCCGAAATGGAAATTGTCGGTACAGATCATGCCGTATGCAGAAGCCAAGAACTATCGCTTCAACCCCTTTGACCTGACCAAGACCTGGTCGCATAAAGACTACCCGCTTATTCCGGTTGGCACCATGACGCTCAACCGCAACCCCGAAAACTTCTTTGCTCAGATTGAACAAGCGGCTTTTTCGCCGGGTAATACGGTGCCGGGCACCGGCCTGTCGCCCGACAAAATGCTGCTGGGCCGTGCCTTTGCCTACGCCGATGCACAGCGCAACCGCATTGGCGCCAACTTCCACCAACTGCCCGTCAATCAACCCAAGGTGCCAGTCAACACCTATATGTTCGACGGCCAGATGGCTTACCACCATAGCGGCAATGCTCCCGTGTACGCTGCCAACAGCGGCGGCCGCCCATGGGCCGACGACACCGGCCCCATGCCCGACGGATGGGAGGCCGACGGCGAGATGGTGCGTTCGGCCTACGAGCTGCACGCTGAAGACGACGATTTCGGCCAACCCGGCACGCTGGTACGCGAGGTGTTCAACGACGACGAACGCACCCACCTGGTTAATCAGGTGGCGGGCAGCCTGTTGGGCGGCGTGCGCAGCCCGGTACTTGAGCGTGCCATTGATTACTGGAAGAGCATCGACGCCGATATTGGCAAGCGTATCGAAGAGCAGGTGTTCGCGGGCCGCGGCGAGGACCCGGCTGCAGGCATGGGCGACGCGTAAGCTGCGCCAAATACAATAATAAACTTCGGGCCCTGTTGCCCGAGCTCGCCCTTGAATCGACACTTTCGCATCGGTTCAGGGGCTTTTATTTACCCGCAATTAGCCCCTCTATCCGTTCCCGAGTGCTTTAAGCACATTAGCGCCGGTTCTTTCTACATGAGCCCGCAGCAGATCGCAGGCGTCGTCAGCGCGACGCTCGAGTGTGGCCGCGCATAAATCAACATGCTCTTGGCGCACGTCGCGGTCGATGGGATTGTCCGACAAAAATATGCGCCGATATCGGTCGTTCAGGTCATGCAAGGTGGCGCAAAAGTGCAGCAGCAGCGGCATGCTGCAGGCAGAAATCAACTGGCGATGAAACACACTATGGGCTTGCTCCCATTGGCTGACCCCTTGCGCATCCACCTGCCCCCGTTCAATCTTGTTAAGGCGATGCAAGGCGGCCAATACCTCGCCTTCCCAGGCATCGTCCCCGTTCTTGATGGCTTCGCGCAGCGCATAGCCTTCAAACTGCACGCGCAGGCGAATCACTTCGTCGAGGTTGTTCTGTGAAACGGGCACGACCCGGTAGCCTTTCTGGTCTTCCATTGCCACGAAGCCCTCGGCGCACAAGCGCGACAAAGCCTCGCGCAAGGGGCTAAGGCTAACGCCGAACATGGCGCGCAACTCTTCAAGGCGCAGTTTGGCACCGGGCGCAAACTCGCCATGTGCGATGCGCTCGCGCAGCATGGCGGCAATGCTGCTGGATAAAGTCGGAGTCGGGTCAGCCTTGGTCATCAAGTCGTTGTGGAAAAGGTTCTTTGGGAAAAGCCCCGGTTGACAGCGATTATAAACCCCTCTACATTAAATCGATATTATTTACGTAAATCGAAATTTATAAGGAATATCGATGGGTATCCAGGACACAGACCGCACCCTGCCGTCGAACCGCATGGTGTTCGAACTGCGCCGTGACCAGCAACGCTATGCGCAATTTCAGCAAGACATCGAGGCCTGCATGCAACATTACGGCCTCACCGAGCCCGAGCGCCAGGCCTGGCGCAACATCGACATTTCGGGCCTGGCCCGTATGGGCGTGCACCCCTACTTTCTTCCCCAGATCAGCCGTCTGTTCAAGGGCGGCGGATACAACCACAACAACAGCGATGCCGCTCGTCTTTATGCCGAGAAAATGGGTATTACGCAGGAGAACAACTAACCATGGCACAGCTTGTCGCTACCTTGGGCGTGGCCCACGCACCCGGCGTCACCGGGTGGATCGACCGCGCCCCGCAAGAACAGCAAGACGCAGTGCTTGCCGGATACCAGGAGTTCCAGCGCCGCATGCAAGAGCTCAAGCCCGACGTGGTTATCGGCGTGGCCAATGACCACCTGCTTAATTTCCCCATGGAAAACGTGCCCGATTTTTGTGTGGGCATCGGCGATCACTGGGAAGGGCCGGCACCGTGGTTCAAAGACTGGCTTAATGTTCCCGATTATCAAATAAGCGGACACCGCGAACTGGGCCGCGCCCTGGTACGGGATTCCGCCAAGGCCGGCATTAATCATGCGTTTGCCGAAGAGCTGCTGTTCGACGACAACTGGTCGGTACCGCTTAAGTTTTTGTTTCCCAAGTACGACGTTCGCTTTGTGCCCGTGCACATGAACTGCATCGTTCCACCACTGCCCAGCGCCTCGCACTGCCTTGAAGTTGGCGTGCAGATCGCTCGCATCGTCAAGCAGTTTCCTTCGGACGAACGCGTTGTACTCATGACCACCGGCGGTCTGTCTCACGACCCAGGCGGGCTTGATTACTTCACCGTCCACGAAGAATTCGACCGCTGGTTCATGAACCTGCTCGAAACCGGCGATCTCGACAAAGTACGCAAAGAAGCCACTTTCGAAAAAATGCTGACCGGCGGCGACGGCGGAGCCGGCGAACTTCTGGCCTGGCTGGTGGCCATGGGCGCCGCAGCCGAACACGGCAAGCCCAAGGCCGAAAGCGTCTTCTACGTACCTTCGGTACCCATGCGTTGCGGCATGGGCGGCTCGTACTGGGCACTGTAAGGGGCGTCATGAATACACCGCAACCCAAAGCGGCCGATCAGGCTGCGCTAGCTGATGCCCTGCGCAGCGACGCCTCGGCTTTGCTGGTCATTGACATGCAAAACGACTTTTGCGCCCCGGGCGGCTACATAGATGCCGTGATGGGTAAAGACGTTGCAGCGGCCGCCGGCATATGCAAAAACCTGCAGCAATTGCTGGCGGCCGCACGCGACAACCATGTGCCTGTTTTCTGGATCGGCGCCGATTACTCGCACGACCGCATCCCCGCATCAATGCTGCGAAAGCTACGTCTGCGGGGTATTACCGCAACCTGCTGCGAGCCCGGATCATGGGGGGCTCAGTGGTTTTGCGTCAGCCCCGCACAAGACGAAGCTGTGTTCATCAAGCACAATTACAGCGGTTTTTCGGGCACCGACCTCGAGTCTGCGCTGCGCGCCCATGGCGTTGAAACCCTGGTGCTTACAGGCGTGCAAACGCAAATCTGTGTTGAGTCCACCGCCCGCGAAGGGCATTCCTTGGGCTTTACCTGCGTGGTTCCGCGCGATGCGGTCGCTTCGCATACACCGCAACTGCACGAGGCCAGCCTCATGAACGTGCAATTTTTATTCGGCGAGGTATGCACGACGCAAGACGTTGTTTCAGCATGGGCGGCCCTGCCCTCACCCGCTTCCTCCAACTAACCCAACCCTGATAGAGTTTCTTATGTTACCCAAACGAATCAATCTGGATACCGTCCGCTCAAGCATCGGCACGTACAGCGACACCAAGAAAAGCATCGCCGAACGCACCGAAATTTATGAAGAGCTGTTGGGTTTCGTACCCCCGCGCATTGAAGCCCGCATGAACGTCACCGGCGCGCTTGACCCCACGATGGTCGATCTGCAAGAGCAGATGCGCGAGCACGCCATGTACCCCGAAAGCTTCGACGTCAAGACGACTCAGCTCATGCTGAGATCGG
>NZ_DATJBQ010000097.1:0-2997 GCF_035515275.1 Pusillimonas sp. | reverse complement strand
ACAAGAAAAGTTGATGACATACTGGGCCTGGCGAAAGGGCCCGGCGAGAACAAGCAGGCGCGCGACGGGGGCTTATCGCGGGATCTGGCCGTGGATGTGCACGAGGCCCTTGATAACCAGCAGGCGCGCGGCGCGCGTGTCCTTTTGTGGTTGTCGCTATTGGCGGTCTTCGTTTTGCTGGTCTGGGCTTCGTTGGCCTATATCGACGAGGTCGTTCGCGGCGAAGGCAAGGTGGTGCCTTCCCGTCAGGTTCAGGTGGTGCAAAGCCTTGACGGCGGCGTGGTCGAAGAAATACTGGTGCGCCCCGGCCAGGCGGTAGAGGCCAATGAAGTGCTGCTGCGCATCGATCCCACCCGATTTTCATCGTCGTTGGGCGAAAACCGTGCCGAACGCCTGAGCCTTACCGCCCGCGCCTTAAGGCTTGAGGCGCTCGCCTCGGGCACGCCGTTCGAGGCGCCCGAAGCCTTGTTGCGTGAAAACGCCGAGCTGGTCGAGATGGAGCGTCGCGTGTATGAATCGCGCACCAATGAAATCAACGCCGCGATTCGTTCGGCCAACGAGCAGCTTAACCAGCGGCGCCAAGAGCTGCGCGAAACCGAGGCCAATCGCGACCAGGCGGCCTCAAGCTGCAGCCTGACCTCGCGCGAGTTGCAGGTGACCCGCCCGCTGCTGCAAAGCGGCGCGGTCTCTGAAGTGGATTTGCTGCGCCTGCAGCGCGACGTCGCGCGGTTTTGCGGCGAGCGAAAAGCCGCCGAAGCCCAGATAGACCGAATTCTGGCGGCTATTGAAGAGGCGGAGAGCCGGGTTTCCGAAGCGGAACTGGCCCCGCGCAACCAGGCAGCTGCCGAGCTTTCAGAAACACGGGGCAAGCTTTCGACCCTGCAAGAAGGGCAGGCAGCCCTGGTCGATAAAGTGCGACTGGCCGAAGTGCGTTCGCCCGTCAAGGGAACCATTAAGACATTAATGAGCAACACCGTGGGCGGCGTGGTGCAACCGGGCAAAGACATTCTGGATATTGTGCCCACCGATGACACACTGCTGCTCGAGGTGCGCGTCAACCCACGCGATATCGGGTTTTTGTACCCAGGCCAGCATGCCGAGGTCAAATTCACTGCCTACGACTTTTCCATTTACGGCGGCCTGGACGGCGTGGTGGAAACCATTGGCGCCGACACCGTTACCGACGAAAAAGGCAACTCGTATTACGTCGTGAAAGTGCGTACCGACCGCGCCTACGTGGGCGACGACAAGCGCCCGATCATTCCGGGCATGGTGGCCGAGGTTCATATTCTGACGGGCAAGCGCACTGTGATGCAGTATCTGCTCAAACCCGTATTGCGAGCTAAATCCAACGCGCTGACCGAGCGCTAACCATTGGGAGTCGAAGTGGCTATGCGTGCAGTTCCTGTGTTGCTTGTTACAAAAGATGACGCTTTGTGGCGCCATTGGCGCACCCTGGATTCATCGTGGTTGCCGGCGCGCGGCGAATCTTTGGCCGATATTGATCGTTGGCGCGAGCAAGGTCGCTCGCTGGTATTGCTGGATTCCGAACTGCCGCGTCTGCCCGCCTGGAACGATGCTTCCTGGGCCCGGCAATTCAAAGAACTGAACGTGGTGGTGGCGGGCATGCGCCCCAACGACGAAGAAGGCAGGCAGGTGCTGGCCGCCGGCGCGCGCGGTTACCTGCACGCCTACAGTCCGGTCGCCGCACTGGGCACCGCCCTGAAAACCGTGGCCGACGGCAACGTATGGCTGGGCCCCACCCTGCTGGCGCGCCTGCTGCGTCAGATCGACAACGTTTTGCCGCAGCAGGCCGACTGGCACGAAGGGCTGACTGCGCGCGAAATCGAAGTGGCCCGTCGGGCTGCGATCGGCCATAGCAATCAGGCCATTGCCGATGCCCTGAGCATTAGCGAGCGCACGGTGCGTGCCCACCTTTCGGCCGTGTTTGAAAAGCTGGGTGTCAGCGACCGGCTGTTCCTGGCCCTTAAAGTGCACGGCGTGCAATAAAGCTTGTTGTTCACCCCCTGGCTGCATCCAGGGTGCGACCTGGTCGGCAGTGCAAGGTTGTTACAAAGCCCGCAGCACTCCGCCATTCAGCTACCGCCAAACGTCGGCAATGTTCGCTCCGAAACCTGTCGCCGCCGCCAATATCCCTAAGCCGTTCGGCTGGTTACCATTCATTAATGTTTACACACGTGCGCCCGATTGTTGCTTAGATAGCGACGCCGTACGGTCCTGATTTTCCTTTCGGAGCAATTCCAAAAATGGCTGCCAACACACTACTTATTACGCAAGTTACTGGTCAAGCATGGGTTCGCAGTGCAGAGGGTACGCTAACGCCTCTGCAACAGGGCGCGCGCATACCTGTTGGCGCCAATATCGTCACGGCAGAAGGCGCAAGCGTACAAGTACAGGCCGAAGGTCTTCCTGCCTTCACCGTAGGTAGCGGCCGCGATGTTCAATTTGGCACCGAGGTAGCCGAGCCTGATGTCGATGTCAGCACCGCTGCCGCAGCGCCTCCGGCCGACCCGCAAGCCCTGCAAGTGCTGGCCGCCCTTGACCAGGGCGACGACCCCTTCGCGAACCTGGACCCCACCGCAGCGGTTCTGGGCGGCGCAGGGGGTGGTGACGGCGGCAGCAGCTTTACGCGCCTGGCTTCGGTCATTGAAACGACTTCGCCGCTGGGTCTGGCGTATCCGAAGCCCACGGTGGCGGCCACCGACAACACACGTCTTGGTTTGGGTGGAACCGGCGACGAAGCACCGGCGCTTCCGACGCTTAGCATTCCCGATGCAAACGGTGTCAGCGCCGGCAACATCACGCTGGCCGAAGACGCACAATCGCCCGCTTCCGGCTCGTTTGTGCTTAGCACCCCGGGCGGCCTGGCCTTTATCACCATCGGCGATGTCACGCTTTCCGCGACCCAGCTTGCCGCCAGCGGCAGCCAGCCCGTAACCATTCCGACGGCCAACGGCCAGATCACGATTACCGGCT
>NZ_DATJBQ010000096.1:0-45201 GCF_035515275.1 Pusillimonas sp. | reverse complement strand
CACTAAGTATCGCCACGTGCTCTTGCGCCCACTGCAGTTGCTCGTCAGACAACGAAGGCGCGTCCAGGCCTTCGTAGACATCGCCGTTGAAGGCCAATACGGCCTGGCGCGAATTTGTCTGGGTGAACTTGGGCGTCCAGGCCGCGTAGCGTTCGACATTAAGCTGCGCCAACGCATCGCTAAGTTTCATCAGTGCCGCAACTTCGCTGGCCGATTTTTCTTTTAGCACGCCGATCAGCGCGGCAGCCTGTTGGACAAACAGCGGCTGGGTGTGCAGCGTGCTGCGTACAGAAGAGTCGTAATCAAGTTTTTTCGCGGGAGACAATAGCAAGAGCATTTCGTTTACCTGTTTTCATCCATGTGACCGCGGCGTATTACCTTGGGCAGCCCCGCGTGCAAACATGCCCGCACCCATGGGTTGGTACGCCTTTATCGGCCTACACTATACGCGATCCCTGCGGCGCCAAAAGGCAATGGTGCGTAGCCCTTAGCGAGCCGTCCAGCCTCCGTCAATCGACATGGCCGAGCCCGTCATTTGCTCGGCCGCCTCCGAGGCCAGGAACACCGCCGCGCCTCCTAGCTGCTTGGGCGTGACAAACTGCAGCGAAGGCTGTTTTTCACCCAACAATCGCCGCGCCGCGGCATCAAGGTCGATGCCCTGCTCTTTGGCGATGGCTTCGATCTGTTTTTCGACCAGCGGTGTGCGTACCCAGCCGGGGCAAATGGCGTTTACCGTAATGCCGTTACCCGCATTTTCAAGCGCGGTTACCTTGGTAAGCCCAACCACCCCGTGTTTGGCCGCCACATAAGCCGACTTGGCCGGCGAAGCGACCAGCCCATGAGCCGAAGCAATATTAATAATGCGCCCCCAGCCCTGCTTCTTCATATAGGGCAACACTGCGGCCGTGCCATGAAACACGGCAGAAAGATTCAAGGCAATAATGGCGTCCCAGCGTTCGATGGGAAAATCTTCGATAAGGTCGGTATGTTGCACACCGGCGTTATTCACGAGAATATCGATGCCGCCCAAAACACTGGCGGCTTCATCGATGAATGCACGGGTGGCATCGCCACGGCTCAGATCGGCATTGATGTAATGCGCCTTTACAGCGAATTCAAGCTCGATATTGACCCGTTCTTTTTCAATCGCCCGGGGGTCGCCAAAACCATTGATGACCACGTCGGCCCCATTGGAAGCCAGTTCGCGGGCGATGCCCAACCCGATTCCACTGGTCGAGCCCGTAATTACTGCGCGTTTACCGTCAAGCATGCTTTATCCCCATGTGCGTCGTTCATGCCGGCGCAGGCCGGCGGCCAGTGCTAGTTTAAACCTAGCACACGACGCATTCAGGTTAAGCGCTGACGGCTACGTAACCACCGTACTTATTGGATTCCGGCTTCGAATCACTGGCCCACCAAATAATCAACAAAATGACGCCTATACCTGTCAGCATCAAAAGCTGCCACCATCCGGTTCGTCCGATGTCATGCAAACGACGGCTTCCTGCAGCGATAGCCGGAATACAGAACAGCAACGAGACGAACGTACCGAACAGCTCTCCGCCTGACCCGAACGTAATAACGCCCACGATGTTGGCACCCCAGCTGATCAATACTGTGAATAGATAGAACCACCAGAATTCGCTCCGGGTCGCCCTGCCACTGAATGTGGCATATTTTGACAAGCATGTAGAAATCGCGGTGCTGAAGTTCATTAGCTATTGCCTTAATAAGGTAAATGGAAGTAGAGCAAGGGCGTTATTTCGGCTGGGTAACTCCAGGCCGTCATTAACAACAAAACATTACCAAATGTACATAAAATTTTCAGTTACGACAATGGGAAAATTCGCTGTCGTGCCAAACAATATGAGCCCAGTGCGGTCTTCCTCCACGACTCCGCCAGGCAAGCATCAGCGCCGACAATTCATCAATTCCGTCCCACCCGACAGCGACCTATTGCGTAGAAAGCAAAAGCGCCCCGAAAGGGGCATTTTTGCGTGTTCTTGGCGGAAGTTGCGTTGAGATCGATGTTGCGGCCAGTTCAAAAGTATCTTGATGACGAAGCCGCCATCGCCCGACACGTTCTGGCGACGGCCAGCGTAGACTTACCTGTAGAAACCCAGACTTAATTGGGCAATACCTGTCGGATTTGATACCGACTTGAGATTGCTGTGAAGGACCGTGTTCGGCCATGTGCAGTCATAGCCATGAGCAGCGCAAAGCAGACAACAAAACGACAGTTTTTACACTACTACGCCCAATATGAAGTCCCGGGTGTCCTTAAACAAAACACTATTGCACGGAAAATCAATAATGAAAACTCGCCTTGTTATCGATGTGGGAGATTCGCCCAGGACGGTGTTTGAATCAACCCGGAAATCGCGGAGGCTGTTTGGTTAAAGTAAAACAGGTTCCGCAGCCGGTGCTGCGAGTTCTCGATAGTAACGCTCTTCGGCTTCGGCTGGCGGAATGTCGCCGATAGATCCCAATAGGCGTTGGTGGTTGAACCACGACACCCATTCCAGCGTGGCCAGCTCCACCGCAGCCTTGGTCTTCCAGGGCGCCCGGCGGTGAATCATTTCTGTCTTGTACAGGCCGTTAATGGTCTCGGCCAATGCATTATCGTAAGGCACTTCCGGTATTGCCCAGTTACCCAACCTTTAGGTCGTCCCATATAACACCTCTTTTCCTGAGATGTTGCAACGACCACTTGAATCCACCTTGCGATCCGCGATCGGAATGGTGGACTAACTCATCCGATTGCGTTGGCTGCCGGTCGTACACAGCTTGCTCAAGCGCATCTAAAACGACATCCGTCGTATGCTGCTGGAAGCGCGCCAGCCGACTATGCGTTTGGCATATGCGTCGATGATAAAGGCGACATATAGCCACCCCTGCCAAGTAGAAACGTACGTGAAATCCGCTACCCAGAGCCGGACGATCCGCCTCGAAGTGGCGCCGTACCAGATCTTGCGTACAGGCTGCCGCGCTATCGGGCACCCTGGTGCGAACCCGCTTGCCACGACGCACCCCTTAGATCCCCAGCTCGCCCATCAGGCGTTCGACCGTACATCGCGCCACGCGAATGCTCTCGCGATTCAACTGCTTCCAGACTTTGCGAGCACCATAGACTCGAAAGTTCTGCTCCCAGACTCGATGAATCTGCGGCTTTAACTGTTCGTCCTTCTGGGCGCGATTACTGCGCCGCTGGGGATTGCGACACCGGGCGGCATACCGCCTGTAGGCTGACGGGGCGACCTGCAAAACCTTGCAGATCGGCTCGACCCCGTACAGGTCCCGATGCTGATCGATATAGGCGTTTACTTCTTCAGTTCGCGGTCGAGCGCCGCCTGGGCGAAAAAAGCGCTGGCCGACTTCAAAATCTCGTTGGCTCGCCGCAATTCGCGGTTCTCCTTCTCTAACGCCTTGAGTCGCTCGCGCTCCTCTGTCGTCACACCGGGGCGCGCACCCCCATCGATCTCTGCTCGTTTAATCCAGTCCAATAACGTGGTGGGCGTGCAGCCGATCTTCGGCGCAATCGACTCGACAGCCGCCCACAACGACCGATATTCGTCACGATGCTCCTGCACCAGGCGCACCGCGCGTTCACGTACTTCAGGGGAAAACTTGTTGTGCTTGCTGTAGGCGTGGCTTGTTCATTGCCAGATTTTCCAGCAATTCATTACAAGTGTTTGTGAGGTTGTAGGCAATCTGGTGGGCCCTGAGCCTCACCTCATGACCTGCTCCGGTTCCCAATGGGAAAAACAGGTATTTTTTGCCGAAATGTTCCTGAAGCGCAGTAGGAACAAAGAAGCGCACGTAATGACGTTGACGCTATAGAAAATAGAAAAGGCTTCAAGATTGATACACCTTTTGGTATACCTTCTTGAAGCCGTTTCTGCTATAAATCCTTTAACAACAAGGACTTAGAGCGTTTGGCGGAGAGGGTGGGATTCGAACCCACGGTACGGGGTTACCGTACGCCTGATTTCGAGTCAGGTACATTCGACCACTCTGCCACCTCTCCTGGTATGACTGCGGTCAAGCCAAGCATTCTAGCATAGAAAAATTGGCTTTTGTTTGGGCCGCAGTGCTAAATTTTTTAGCTAGGAATTGGCGGCCGCCAAACGCTCGAGCCCACCCATGTATGGGCGCAAGGCCTCGGGCACAATGACGCTGCCGTCTTGTTGCTGGTGGTTTTCCAGCACAGCGACCAAGGCACGCCCCACGGCCAAGCCGGAACCGTTCAATGTATGCAGGTATTCGGGCTTGCCTTTTTCGGGACGGTAGCGGGCCTGCATGCGGCGCGCCTGAAAAGCCTCGCAATTGGAGACCGATGAAATTTCGCGCCAGGTGTTCTGGGCAGGCAGCCATACCTCGAGGTCGTAGGTTTTAGCCGCGCCAAAGCCCATATCGCCGCCGCACAGCAGCACGACGCGATACGGCAGGCCCAAGCGCTGCAACACGGCCTCGGCATGCCCCACCATGCCTTCCAAAGCGTCATAAGAACTATCGGGATGCACAATCTGCACCATCTCGACCTTGTCGAACTGGTGCTGACGGATCATGCCGCGCATGTCGCGTCCGCCGCTGCCGGCTTCGGAACGAAAGCACGGGGTGTGGGCGGTAAGCCGCATGGGCAAGTCGGCCAGCGGCACAATGGAATCGCGCACCGAGCCGGTCAGCGTGATCTCAGAGGTGGAAATTAGGTAGAGGTCTTCGCGTTCGTCAGCGTCTTGCCCTTCGGCAGAGTCGTGGTCGGCGCCCCCTTTGGTTACCCAGAACATGTCGTCCTTGAACTTGGGTAACTGGCCGGTTCCGAACAAGGTGGAGCTGTTCACAATATAGGGTGTGTAGCACTCTTGATAGCCGTGCTCGCCCGTTTGCAGGTCAAGCATGAACTGCGCCAGAGCGCGATGCAAGCGGGCAATGGGCCCACGCAGCATCATGAAGCGCGCACCTGACAATTTTCGGGCGGCTTCAAAATCAAGGCCCAGCGGCTCGCCCAGGCTGACGTGATCTTGAGGCTCGAAACCCAGTGGCGCGGGGTTGCCGTCGCTTCCGGGCTCGCCTGGCAGCCAGCGCCGAACCTCAACGTTGTCGGCCTCTGACTCGCCGGCAGGCACGCTTTCGTGCGGCAGGTTGGGCAGTGTCGACAACCAGTCGTGAAGCTCTTCCTGCACTTGGGCCAGGTCATTTTCGAGGTCTTTCAGGCGGGCGGGTATGGCTTGCGACTCGGCCATTTCGGCGGTGGCGTCCTGGCCCTTGGACTTAAGTTGACCAATCAGCTTGGAGACGGCGTTGCGGCGCGCTTGCAATGTTTCGGTTTCGACCTGCACGGCCTTGCGGCGGGCCTCAAGCGCATTGAACCGCTCGACGTCAAAGGCGAGGCCGCGACGCTGAAGCGCGCTGACGACGGAGGGCATATCTTTGCGAAGCTGATTGGGGTCTAGCATTTTGGTCGATGTTTACTTTAAAAATAAGAAAAATTGGGCTGATTTTACCCGGAGGCCTACTTGCGGGCTTCGTCGTCAAGGCTTTTAAGAAAAGCCAGCTTGTCGGCGATCTTGGTTTCCAGGCCCCGCGCAACAGGCCGATACCAGCCGGGGGCCGGCATGCCTTCGGGCAGATAGGTTTCGCCTGCGGCATAGCCATGCGGTTCGTCGTGCGCGTAACGGTACTCGCGCCCATGACCCAGCTCTTTCATGAGCTTGGTGGGCGCATTGCGTAAATGCACAGGCACTTCGCGGCTTTTGTCTTTCTTGATGAAAGCACGCGCCTGGTTGTACGCCATGTAGCCTGCGTTGCTCTTTGCCGCCACGGCCAGATAAATAACCGCCTGCGCCAGCGCCAGTTCGCCCTCGGGCGAACCCAGCCGCTCGTAGGTTAGCGCCGCATCGTTGGCAATCTGCAGGGCGCGGGGGTCGGCCAAGCCGATGTCTTCCCAGGCCATGCGAATAATGCGGCGTGACAAATAGCGCGGGTCGGCCCCGCCGTCGAGCATGCGGCACAGCCAGTAAAGCGAGGCATCGGGGTCAGAGCCTCGTACCGATTTATGCAAGGCCGAGATCTGATCGTAAAAGCTGTCGCCGCCCTTGTCGAAACGTCTGGCATTCAGGGTAAGCGCGTTCTCGATGAACGCTGCATCGATATGGCTGACGCCTGCCGCCTGGGCGGCCGTGCTGCATTGCTCGAGCAAATTCAGAAAGCGCCTGGCATCACCGTCGGCATAACCGATAAGGGTATCAACCGCCAACGTCTCGAAACCAAGCGAGCTGAGCGTGGACGACTGCGCCGCCGTTTCAAAGAGCTGGCGCAACTCGTCGTCGGTAAGCGACTTCAGCACATACACCTGTGCCCGCGACAACAGGGCGGAGTTCACTTCAAACGAAGGGTTTTCGGTGGTTGCGCCGATAAAAGTGACCAGACCCGATTCAGCGTAAGGCAGCAAGGCGTCTTGCTGCGACTTATTGAAACGGTGGATCTCGTCAACGAACAATATGGTTTGCTTGCCGAGCGACAAGTTGTGCTGGGCCTGCTCCATGGCGGCACGAATGTCTTTTACGCCCGAGAACACGGCCGACAAGGCGATAAATTCACAATCGAAAGCTTTGGCAGTAAGGCGTGCCAGCGTGGTTTTTCCGACGCCCGGCGGACCCCACAGAATCATGGAGTGCGGTTTGCCCGACTGAAACGCCAGCCGTAGCGGCTTGCCCGGGCCCAGCAAGTGCGACTGCCCAATAACCTGGTCAAGCGTCTGGGGTCGCAAGGCCTCGGCAAGCGGAGCGACCGGCTCGTGTGAAAAAAGATCGGCCATGCGCCCTACCGCATGTTCACGACATCGACGTCGTCGGGCGGCGTGAACCGGAACTGGGACTCAGGCAGCTTGGGGTTGGCCTGAATATTGGATAGGTCAATACGGGTGGTTTGCCCGAACGCATCGAGCAACAGCAGGCGGGCGGGCAGGTCGTTGCGAAACCCGATATCAACATGAGTAAAGCCCGCATCCGCCCCCCGAGGCACGGCCCTGAGCCACTGCAGACCGTCGTCATCGGCCAGCGGCTTCACGTCGAATGAATCTTCGAGCGAACCCGAGCCGAACAAAATGGCAGCCGGCGACGTGCCAATGGACTGATCGACCGAACGCTGGGTTACCTGCGCAAGATCGGGGTCGTACTGCAGCACCATTTGCCCGTCGGACACAATAAGCTGCTCGTACGGGTGCTTGACATGCCAGCGAAACTTGCCCGGCCGCTGAAAAGAAAACTGTCCCGACTGCTCGGGCCTTGACTGCGCCTGGCCACTGGTCTGTTGGGTGAAGTCGCCGGTAGCTGATGCCACATTACCAACGAACTTGCTAAGCTGCGCAGGTGCATCGGCGGCGAAAGCCGCAACAGGAGCCAGCGCCAAGGCGGCAGCGGCCAAAAAATGTTTAATCGGCATTGGTGGTTTCTCCGGCCGGAACGAGGATTTCGCGGTTGCCGTTGGCCTGCATGGCCGAGACCATGCCCGCCTGCTCCATCTGCTCGAGCAGGCGCGCGGCCCGGTTGTAACCGATGCGCAAATGCCTTTGCACCGACGAAATCGACGCGCGGCGGTTTTTAAGCACAATGGCTACCGCCTGGTCATACAAAGGGTCGGACTCGGTGTCGGTAAAGCCGGTAACGCTGCCCACGCCGTCGCCGGTTTCGCCCTCGAGTGCGCCTTCAAGCAGGCCCTCGACATAGTTGGGTTCGCCCTGCTCTTTCAGGTAATCAACAACACGGTGCACTTCGTCGTCGTGCACGAAGGCACCATGAACCCGGGTGGGCAGGCCGGTGCCCGGCGGCATGTACAGCATGTCGCCCTGACCAAGCAGGGTTTCAGCCCCCATTTGATCCAGAATTGTGCGGGAATCGATTTTGGACGACACCTGAAAGGCAATGCGCGTAGGAATATTGGCCTTGATCAAGCCTGTAATGACGTCGACACTGGGACGCTGAGTAGCCAGAATAAGATGAATGCCCGCGGCGCGCGCCTTCTGGGCCAGCCGGGCAATGAGCTCTTCAATCTTCTTGCCCACCACCATCATCAGGTCGGCGAGCTCGTCAATAACCACCACAATAGTAGGCAGGGTCTCGAGCGGCTCGGGCGCGTCGGGGGTAAGCGAGAACGGGTTGGGAATAGGCTCTTCGCGCTTTTGGGCCTCGCGGATCTTGGCGTTATAGCCGGCCAGATTACGGACACCCATTTTGCTCATGAGGCGATAGCGTTTTTCCATTTCGCCCACGCACCAGTTAAGTGCATTGGCAGCATGGCGCATGTCGGTGACCACAGGCGCCAGCAAATGGGGGATGCCTTCGTAGACGCTCATTTCGAGCATTTTTGGGTCAATCAGTATCAAGCGGGTCTGCGAGGCGTCGGCCTTGTACAGCAGCGACAGGATCATGGCGTTGATACCCACCGATTTACCCGAACCGGTGGTACCCGCCACCAGCAAATGGGGCATTTTGGCCAGGTCGGCCACGACGGGGTTGCCGGCAATGTCTTTGCCCAGCGCGATGGTCAGCTGCGACGAAGCCGCATAATAGGTTTGCGACCCCACGATTTCAGACAGCTTGACCATTTGGCGGCGGGGATTGGGTAGTTCGAGACCCATCAGATTCTTGCCGGGTATGGTTTCGACCACCCGGATGCTGACCAGGCTTAAAGCGCGCGCCAGGTCTTTGGCCAGATTGACGATCTGGCTGCCCTTGACGCCCGTGGCAGGCTCGATTTCGTAGCGGGTAATGACAGGGCCTGCCTGGGCTGCCACAACCACCACCTTCACGCCAAAGTCGGAAAGCTTTTTTTCGATGAGGCGCGAGGTGAATTCGATGGTTTCCGGCGAAACCGTTTCAACCTGTTCAGTAACCGGGTCAAGCAGGCTGATGGCGGGCAGATCGCCGCCGCCGTGGGGGGCCTGAGGCGCTGCGAACAAGGTTTTTTGCTTTTCTTTTTCGACCCGTACCGACTTGGGCACCGAAACAATGGCGGGTTCGATGCGAACCGGTTGTTCGTGAACCAGCTGCTCTTGCTTTGCCACCACACTTTCGTCGCGCTCGGCCTTTTTTGCCACGCCCACGCGGCGGTCTTCGCGGGCCGCCTTGAACTCGAGCAGACGGCGTAGGGTTTTTTCAATACCCCGGCCTAGGCGCTCGGCCACGTGCAGCCAGGAAAACCCAAAAAACAGGCTGGCCCCCACCGCCATGAACACCAGCAACAACAAAGTGCAGCCGGTAGCACCGAATGCCTGCACCATTCCGCCGGCCAGCAGTTTGCCAAGCTCGCCGCCCGCCCCGCCCGGCAAGTGTGCCCCGAGAGAGGTAAGCTGCATGGATTCAAGCCCCATGGCTCCTATAAGAAGCAGGAAAAAACCCAGGGCGACCTCCCAGCGTACGCGAGGAAGCACTAACGCGGCCTTGGAGTCGGGCAGCAATACGCCCGTAAGCCGGTAAAACCCGACCGCAACCCGCTGAGCCAGCAGCACCACCCATAACCAGGCCGCATAGCCAAACAAGAACAGCAACAGATCGGAGACGTAAGCGCCCAGAACGCCGCCCCCATTGGCAATGGTTGACGCTTGAACGGAATGGGACCAGGCCGGGTCGCTGGACGACCAGGTAGCCAGAACCAGACCGAGCCAGGCTGCCATCGCGGCGAAGAGGATCCAGCGCGCCTCGCGCGCCAGCCCTGAGAGACGGGATTGCAACGGCGATGGACCGTTGCGTACGTTGCGGGAAGAGCGGGAAGAAGCAGCAGGTAATCTAGCCATGGACTCATTATAATTGGCTGGATGTCTTTTTAGGATTTTCTGCAATGACCACACCCAAACACGTCAAAGTTCTGATCCTGGGCTCGGGGCCGGCAGGCTACAGCGCCGCTGTATATGCCGCGCGCGCCAACCTGAAGCCCGCCCTTATTACCGGCCTCGAACAAGGTGGTCAGCTTATGACCACCACCGACGTGGATAACTGGCCCGCCGACGCCCAAGGCGTGCAAGGGCCCGATCTGATGCAGCGTTTTCAGGCTCACGCTGAACGCTTCGACACCGAGCTTATTCACGACCACATCTCCAGTGTCGACGTGTCAAAGCGGCCCTTTACCCTTATCGGCGACACCGGCGCCGTCTATACCTGCGACGCCCTTATTATTGCCACCGGTGCATCAGCCCAGTATCTTGGGCTGCCCTCTGAGCAAGCCTTTATGGGCCGTGGCGTGTCGGGCTGCGCCACCTGCGACGGATTTTTCTATAAAAAACAAGATGTTATTGTGGTTGGCGGCGGCAATACGGCTGTCGAAGAAGCCCTTTACCTGTCGAATATCTGCGCCACCGTTACCTTGGTTCATCGTCGCGACAAGTTCCGCGCCGAGCCCATACTGGTCGACAAACTGATGGACAAGGTTGCCAACGGCAACATGAAGCTCAAGCTGTTCCACGAACTCGAAGAGGTTTTGGGCGACGATTCCGGCGTAACCGGCGCTCGTCTGCGTAACAATCAAACGGGCGAATCCACCGACATGGCCGTTACCGGTGTGTTCATCGCTATCGGGCACAAACCCAATACCGGCATATTCGAAGGCCAGCTCGACATGCAAGACGGCTACATCATTACCCGCAGCGGCTTGCAAGGCATGGCCACGCAAACTTCGGTGCCGGGCGTGTTTGCCGCCGGCGACGTGCAAGACCACGTCTATCGCCAAGCCATTACCAGTGCCGGCACGGGCTGCATGGCGGCCCTTGACGCCCAGCGCTGGCTGGAGAATGCGAGCGAATAAGCCGGGCCTGGCCGACCTCAAGCAGTTGCGCAAGCAAACCCTTGAGGCCGCCAAGCCCGCCCAGAACAAGGCCGCCGCCAAGCCGGCCACCAATAACAAACGAAAAAAACGTGGCTTCATGCCGCCGGGCGGTCCCCCGCCGGGCGGTCCCGCACCCGTCGCTGACACGGTGCTTACCCCGGCCGGCAGCAATCCGCACACCGGCAACCTCTTGGCCACCGACCCGGCAGAGCTGCTTGACCCCGCCGACCGGGTCTTGTTCAGGCAAGTGGTCAAGTCAGTGCAACGATTGCCGGCTCCCAATCGGGCATTGCTACCCCCCGTACCCGTCGCGCCCAAACAAGTGCTTATACAACGGCGCGAGCGCGCCTCGGGCAACGAGCCGGCTGCACTGCCTCAAGTCTCTGACCATTACACCTCGCCCAAGCTCGTCGGCGACCCGACCTGCTTCGTGCAGGCAAACCACGGACCGGACCTGGTCAAGAACCTGGCTAAAGGCAAATGGCCCATAGGCGCCAGCCTGGATCTGCACGGCGCGACGCTGGACGAAGCCCGTGCAAGATTCGACGCATTCTTGCGCTCATGCATCGAGCACCAAATACGCTGCGTACGCGTCGTACATGGCAAGGGCTATGGGTCGAAAGACAACACGCCGGTGTTGAAAGAAACCGTAAGACGCTGGCTAACTCAAATTGCAGACGTGATGGCCTACGTGGAATGCGCGGAGCGCGATGGCGGCGCAGGAGCCGTACTGGTGTTGCTTCGTGCAAACGACAGTTGAGCAAATGTGGACGGGGCGGCGGCGTAGCGCGAGACGCGCGCTCTGGCTTTTCGCACCTGCCAAAACACCAAAACCGGCGATAAATCGCCGGTTTTGGTGAGTTTTATATTTTTTTTGGGTGTTGCCTATTATTGTGCGCCGGTAATTCCGGCGTGCCCATGCAGGGCTTTGTCTCCTCACCTGCATGGACGGCATTTTGCACCATTCTTTTACATGACACACTTAGGGAATGCACCTAGTTAGTGCAAATACGGTGTGTTGAAGACCTTCTTACGGCTTTTAGCAGGCAAACGATTTATATTCACACAGTACCACCTGAAGAATATCAATACTGCAAAAAGCAAAGGAGACTCGCCATGCCCCAGTTTTTTCGTCACGATATCAACCTTGGACGTCGCCACATGATCGGCACCGGGCTGGCCGCCACCGCCCTGGCATTGGGCGGTTCGGCTTCGGCAGCGACCGGCAAGGTCTGGCTGGACTATGACCAGAAAACGCTCGACAAGGTGTACAACCAGTCGAACTACGCACCAAACATCAAAACGGTCATTGCCCGCTATGGCAGCAATAGCAACCTGACACGCGAACGACTGGGAAAGCCCAAACGCCTTTCGTACGGTGATGCCGAAATTGAAGCACTGGACCTGTACGCAACTACCGAGCCAAATGCTCCGATACACATATTTCTGCATGGCGGCGCCTGGCGTGCCGGAGACGCCAATGGATACGGCTTTCTTGCTGAACCTTTTGTTGGCAGGGGTGCCCACTTTGTCATTCCAGACTTTACCAATGTCCTGGAAAACGATGGCAGCCTGATACCGATGAGCGAACAGATACAGCGCTCGATCGCTTGGGTTTACAAAAATGCGGAGTCATTCGGGGGTGACAGTAGCCGTATTTATCTTTCGGGGCATTCGTCGGGCGGCCATCTTGCCGGGGTCATGGTTACCACCGACTGGAAAAAATTTGACCTTCCGCCCGACGTCATCAAGGGCGCCGTATTAATTAGCGGCATGTTCGACCTGAAGCCGGTGCGCCTGTCGTCGCGCAGCAATTACGTCGCTTTTACCGACGAGATCGAGCATAAACTTAGCCCCCAGCGACACCTCGACCAACTAAACACCCCGCTAATCCTGGTGTATGGCGACCTTGAAACCCCCGAGTTTATTCGGCAAAGCAAAGACTTTGCGGCGGCCGTTGAAAAAGCCGGTAAACAGGTGGAGCTGATCGAAGGGGCAGGCTACAACCATTTTGAAATCGCCGAAACCCTGGCCAACCCATACGGAATCGCCGGCCTGCCCGCCCTGAAGCAAATGGGCCTATAGCTGCTGAAAGTTTTCGTAGTGCCGTTCGGTGTGGTTGGGCTGGTGTGCGACCTCGCGCACCAGCGCCTGAACGGGGCCGCGATGCAGCCACGACAGCATTTGGTCGACTTGTTCGGGCTCACCCTGTATTAACGCTTCCACAGAACCGTCGGACGCATTGCGAACCCAGCCCGTTACGCCCAGCGAATGGGCTTGTCTGACAGTGGCCGCCCTGAAACCCACGCCCTGCACGCGTCCGGTAATCCGAACGTCGAGTGTTTCAATATCGTGCTTGATACCTAACTTTTTCATGCCGGAATTTTAACCAATACTTTATGGCGGGGTGCCAAGATGTACTCGCTTTCATGAGAATGAGAATCGCCTTTACAGGCTTGCGTTGTGCCGCTAAAACGCCAGTTGTTTGACCGAACGCAAAAACTCGGAAGTTGCTTCTAGTTATAGTGAACTTGCCTGGACGCAAAAAACGGACAGGCAAAGCCCTTTCATATGCTCTGGTAGTACCTTCAGCGGGCCGCAAGGCCCGTTTTTTTATGGCAGCGTCTTTGCGAAGGCCCGGGACCAAGCGGGGCAATGAATCGGATGGCGAAATAAGCGGTACGCTCATGCGCAGCAAACGCGTGCGATACTAATCTCATCTTATATTCATTGAGGTTTTCGCCATGAACAACCCTGGAAGCCCGGGTGCAAAAAACGGCCGCATGCCCGTATTTTTTATTCCCCACGGCGCCGGCCCCTGTTTCTTCATGGACTGGAACCCCGCCGACACCTGGGACAACATGGCCGGCTTCCTTAAGCAGATTGAAAGCACCTTGCCTTCTCGGCCTTCCGCCATCGTGCTGGTGTCGGGCCACTGGCTTGAACCCCATTTCAGTCTTACCGGCCATGCACGGCCATCGCTCATTTACGACTATTACGGCTTTCCGGCGCACACCTACGAAATTGCCTACCCGGCCCCCGGAGACCCCATCCTGGCCAAACAAGCAGCACAGCTACTGAATGAACAAGGCCTGCAGGCAGGGGTGGATGCTGGGCGCGGCTTTGATCACGGCGTATTCATTCCGCTGAAACTGGTGTTTCCCTCTGCCGACATACCGGTAGTTCAGTTGTCGCTGCGCCAGGACATGGACCCCGCCGCTCATTTGGCTGCAGGCCAAGCGCTTGCAAAGCTGCGCGACCAGAACGTGTTGATTATTGGCAGCGGCATGAGCTTTCACAATATGCGCGGCTACGGCGACCCTCGCTACACGCCCGTTTCGGCCGAGTTCGACGAATGGCTTACCACCGCGGTGGAAAGCCCACCAGAACAACGCACGGCCCTGCTGCAAGATTGGACACAGGCCCCTTATGCCCGGCACTGCCACCCACCCGGCGGAGAAGAACATCTGATTCCGCTTCTGGTAGCCGCTGGTGCCGCCGACACGTCGCCCGGCCGCAAGGTCTATTCAGAAGTGATCATGAAAACCACACTTTCAGCCTTCCGGTTCGGCTGACCCTTACATGCGTGACCCCAGAAAAATTTAATTATTATTCACCTTCCAAGAAGCACCGCCGTAGCGTCATCGGCTCGACCTGTGCAGCACCAAGGGTAGAAGGCGGCATCGTAGAAAGTATCGCCTAGCCACAGAAACAGGGTAGATAACTGACGCCGTATATGCCAATATACGGCGACTGCAATTCCCCTTCGAACAACAAGGAGCGCCCACCCATGATCGACGATTCGAAGCAACGCTACGGCAGTGTCTCGCGATTCTTCCACTGGGCCATGGTCATTTTGCTGGTCTGGCAAGGCATGAAGTTCTTCGACCGCATCAACGAAGGCGAGCACTGGATCGGCCAGACGCTTGTGCCCTGGCACATTTCCATTGGCGCGTTGATATTTCTCACGGTCATACTCAGGCTTATCTGGGCGCGCAAGCAAAGGGGAAACCGTCCGGAACAGGATCCGGCGACCGCATTCGTGGTCAAGCTTGGGCACGGCCTGATGTACGCCGGCATTGTGCTGATGCCGATCACAGGCATGACGTATATGGTTGGTAATGGCCACGGCCTCGCCCCCTTTGGCATTCAGTTGGTGGCAAAAGGCCCAGAAGTACCCTGGCTGGCAAGCCTGGGCGAATTGCATTCACCCATCGCCTGGATCCTGCTGGCGCTTGTTGTGGGGCATATTGCCATTGCGCTGTATCACGGCCTGGTCAAAAAAGACGGGGTGCTGCAACGCATGCTGTGATGAAAAAACTATCCAAGTATTTCATACGGGGGCTAATAGCCATCTTGCCGGTGGCCCTTACCGTATACCTGCTGTACGTGTTTTTGGCCTGGAGCGAAACACTGGCCTATACGCTCGTAGGCGGCCTGCTGGGCGACATCTACATACCAGGCATGGGGCTGGTCAGCGCCGTAATATTCATTATCTTGGTGGGCTATCTGCTTTCCCATCGGCGCATACGCGGCATGGTGACCATCATCGAGCTGCCCTTCAACAATATTCCGGTCGTCAAAAGCATTTACGCATCGGTCAAAAGCTTTGCCGACTATTTTTCTCCGGGTGGCTCGCAAGGCGCACAGCAGGTGGTTGTTTTGCGCGTTCCGGGTCAGCCTATCGAAATGGTGGGCCTGGTTACGCGAAAGAATCTCGACGACCTGCCCGAAGGCTTCACGAAAGAGAACCGCGTCGGCGTGTATTTGCCCATGGGTTACATGATCGGTGGTTACACTATTTTTGTGCCCGTCGAATGGGTTCAGCCCATCGACATGTCGGTAGAAGAAGTGATGCGCTCGTCGTTGATTGCCTGGATGTCGCGCACCGGCCAGCCATGAAATCGATCATTACGGCCTACGGCGCCCTGGGCATGGCCATTGTGCTCGAGGTAATCGGCACAACCATGCTGCAGAAGTCGGCGCAATTTACGAAGTTTGCACCGACGCTGACCATGGCAGCGTGCTATTTGTCCGCCTTCTACTTTTTATCGATCGTACTCAAAACCATGCCGGTAGGTTTGGCCTATGCCATCTGGAGCGGCCTGGGGGTCGTATTGATCTCGCTGGTCGGTTACCTGCTTTTTGGTCAAAAGCTAGACTTGCCCGCCCTGATCGGCCTGGGCTTCATCATTCTGGGCGTACTGATCGTAAATCTGTTTTCAAAGACGATTCACCATTAAAGTGTCGCGTGGAGCTGAATCGGCACCCGCGCCGACACAAAGCAAAAAGCCCGCAATGCGGGCTTTTTGCTACCTAAGTATTACAGGCGCTTAGGCGTAGGTATTGATGTTGGTTCCCAATGAGCCACTGGTGGCCAGCGTGGTGGAAGGCATGGACGCCAACACGTCGGTGACAAGCTGCGTCTTGATATCGAGCGTTTTGCGAAGCAGATTCGCTTGCGCCTCTTGGTGCACATTGAAATTTTGCAGAGCAACGGCAGCGCCAACAGTGGCTTCAACAGACATACTCATGGGTTTCCTTTGCGGGTTGAGGGCTTGGATCGAGCCCATTCTACTATTGGCAAAGTCAGCTGCGCAACCGGCCCTGAGATAGACACACCCTGTTGCGCCCGCCACGCTTGGCTTCATACATGGCTTCATCGGCAATTTCGATCAGTTCATCCAGGGTGGCGCGCGGCGCCTGCGATGTATGGACGGCGCCAATGCTAACGGAAATTTGCAATGGTTCGTCGCTATCGTAATACAGTCGAATCGATTCGACTGCGCGGCGCAACCGCTCGGCGGCCACCAGAGAGTCTTGAACGGACGTATTGGGCAGTACAACGCCGAACTCCTCGCCCCCGAGACGGCCGAACAAGTCTCCCGGCCGAATTGTCGCCTTGATGACGCGTGCGAATTCACGCAACACGATGTCGCCCGCCGCATGTCCGTGGTTGTCGTTCAATGCTTTGAAGTGGTCGATATCGAGCATCATGAGCGCATTACCGTGCTTGGCTGCCGGCAGCTGCTGAAGATACTCTTGCGTGCCGCGCACGAAGGCGCTGCGCGAAAGCGCGTCGGTGAGGTCGTCGTGATCCAGCGCGACGTTCAGCGCGGCAATCAGGTCATTTCGAGCTGCCAGCAAGCTGGATAGCAGCAACGGCATGACGACGGACAGCAACAAGCCGATCTGCAACGACGCCATCGGCCAACTTCCCTCCCAGCCCAGCGGCCAAGTGCCGTCAACGAATAAGCCCAAACGGCCTGGGCCCAGAATCGCGACCATGACGGCGATCAAGCTCATCCGAACGGTGGTGGTTAACTGATAGACGAACACCCCGTAAATAAGGCCCGGAATTAGAAACGCCACCCCGCCCGGACCTCGAAGCGTGAAATACAAAACCAAGCCGAGAAACAGCACCAAAACCGGCATGAGTAACGCCCCTGCCCTGGACAGGGTGGGCAGGACAAATCGAGAGCTTAGCCGCCGGTCTCGGGACCCAGGGAGCAGCAAAATGACGGGAAGCAAAGTACAGTAACCCAGCCACTGACCCAGAAACGCATTGAACGTTCCACGGCCCAGTGGGTCCATACCCCATTGCGACGGGTTCAGCATCAGGGCCACCACAACGCCGACAAGCGCCGCAACCAGGCCCGCAATCAGTACTCGAACGGTTGATTCTGGTTTACGAAGCCCATCGAGAACGTCGGCGCGCACCAACACCGACCACGCTACCCAAATTGGCAAGCCATGCCCCATCGCAAATGTAGCGGCCTCGTTCAAAGAGCCGTCCCACGAGTACGCACCCAGAACTAACGCTGCACCAATGAGCAGCCAGCAAAGCACGGGTTGGATAGCCAACCTGTAGCGCACCAACAGTCCCGCCAGCACGGCGTCGAGCGGCCAAAGCCATACTGAAGCGAACAGAGGCTCAGTTGCCTGCGCGACGACCACAAGAAACCAAACGACGGCAAACACCAACGCATATACACCCGCGCGACGACATCCTATTGCCGAACGCGCAGCAAGGGTTTGATCCATAAACGACAATTCGAAGCAATAAACCTTCCAGTTTACAACCAGACGCAGACAGACGTAGCGCGAAACACGCGCGGCCGACGCCTTTGCGATATTTAAACCTACATTAACCAGAAGCCGGAGCCGAGAACCTCAACAGCGTGCGCGTTCGTGCACGTGCGTGATCTACGACAGGTAGTGGGTAGTCCACACCCAGACGCAGGCTACAGGCCGCCAATGCGTGGGGCTTCATGGCGGCGGGAAAATGAATGTGGGTATCCGGCACCCGCGCCAGCTCGGGCAAGTAACGACGTATGAACGCGCCCTCCGGGTCAAAACGCTTCGATTGCGTGACCGGGTTGAAGATGCGAAACCAGGGCTGGGCGTCGCAGCCAGTTGAAGCAGCCCACTGCCAGCCGCCATTGTTGGCAGCCAGATCGTAGTCATTCAGGTGATCGGCAAAGAAACGTTCACCCCGCCGCCAGTCGATGCCCAGATCCTTGGTCAGAAAACTGGCCACCACCATGCGCAGGCGGTTATGCATATAGCCCGTTTGCCGCAACTGGCGCATTGCCGCATCAACCAATGGGTATCCAGTTCTCGCTTCGCACCAGGCCAGCCACAGCTCGGGCGCCTCGTCCCATTGCACATGGTCATAATCGGACTTGAACGACTGCGTCACCACCCGAGGGTGATGCCAAAGGATCATGAAGTAGAAATCGCGCCATGCCAGTTCCGACAACCAGGTCTGCGCACCCGCGCAACCCTGGGCCGCCTGCGCTACTGCGAGTGCCGCCAGTTGGCGGATGGAAACCGTACCGAAGCGTAGATGCACTGACAGGTAGGACACGCCCTTTCGACCGGGATAGTCGCGTACTTCCTGGTAGGCCGCCATACGCGGCATAAAATCCCTCAGCAACTGCTGTGCGCCCCGAGTCCCCGTGGGCACGGGCAATTCGAGCAGATTGCTGCGAGAAAACCCCAGGTCCGACAAGGACGGCAGGGGCTCGTTCGTGGGCGGTGCAGCGAGATGGTGGGCGTAGCGTGCCACGGGGTAAGGTTTAAGCTGATAGGCGTCCAAGCGCTGGAGCCAGGCGCGCTTGTATGGGGTGAATACGCTATAGGGGCTTCCTTGTTGCGTCAGCACCTCGTCACGGTCGAGAAGAACCTGATCCTTGTAGTCGCTGAACGCGATACCCACCTGGTCCAAAGCCCGGGAAACACGTTGATCGCGAGCAATGGCCTGGGGTTCATAGTCGCGATTGACCAGCACCTCCTGAACGCCGAGCTCAAGCGCCAGCCGAACAATGCACTCCTGTGCCGGACCATGGCGCACGATGAGTCCGCCGCCGGGCGCACCATTTTGTGCGGCCAGCCGCTGCAAGTCCGTGTGCAGTCCCAGGATACTGGCATGGATGAACTCGACGCGCCGGTCTTGGCGGCTGGGCAGAGCGTTCAAAATATCGCTGTCGAACACAAACGCGCAATACACCCGCGAATACCTGCGTAGCGCGTAATAAAGGGCGGCATGATCATCACAGCGCAAGTCTCGACGCAGCCACACCAGGGCGCTCGGTGCTTTGATGGAAGCCTCAAGATCGTGGATGGTGGGCATTGGAATCCTTGGTTGTGGCGGAAGCTGCCTTGCGAAGCCAGCGCATCAGTACCCCCAGCAGCGGGATTTTTTCGTAGAGCTCTTCGGCGGCGTCCCAATAGTCGCGGTGCAGTATCACTCTCCCCTTCGCATTAAAGCGCAGCAAGGTGGCTCCATGAACGCATTGGTCGACATGGCGCCGCCAACGCCGCATGCGAAAGTGGAATTCCCAGCACAAGAACGCTTGGTCTCCCTGCACGATGTGCTGTGTGACGACAAAGCGCGGTTGATCCAGCGTGGCAAACATGTGGGCAAAAATATGCGCAATGGCTGGCACGCCTCGCACATCATTGAAGGGATCCCTAAAGTGTGCATCAGGAGCGTAGAAAGTATCCAGGCTGGACAGCTGAGCAGGCGAAAGTTGCTCGTACAACGCCACCAGGCGCCGGACGGCGCCGTGCACGTCTTGATCGTCAAGAGCAGAAAAACCAGGCATGCTCACAGCCCTGTGAAGCGATGGACAAGGGGGAAATACCAGCGGTACGGCAGGCAGCGCGCGACCTTGAGTACAGCCGTGAACCGCTTGGGGAACTGCACCTCGAAGCTCCCGCGCTCCCACCCGCGCACCATGGCGACAGCTGCCTCCTCGGGCGCCATCAAGGCAGGCATGGAAAACGTGTTTTGCGCAGTCAATGGGGTGTCGACGAAGCCGGGGTTGATCAGGCTGACTCCCACGCCCTTGGGGCGCAAGTCGAGAAACAGGTTTTCTGCCAGATTGATCAGCGCCGCCTTGGTGGGCCCGTAAGCCAGACTTTGTGGCAGGCCGCGCCACCCTGCAACGCTGGCCACCAGGCTCAGGTGCGGTGTTCGCCCTGCCTGGGCCGCCTGCAGCAAGGCGGGCAACACGGCGGCCAGCACGTGCAGTGCACCCACGACGTTCACGCGCTGATGCTGCAGGAGTTCAGGCAGATCCAGCATGTCTGCTTGCATCGGACGGTAGTGGCCGGCGCAATAGCACACCAGGTCGAGCGGGCCGTCCTGCAAAATTTGTTGTGCGGCGCACGCGACCTCTTGTGCGCCGGTCACGTCCAGCGTCAATGCCTGACTGCCGGGGTGCTCCTGCACGAAAGTCTCAAGCAGCTGCCGATTGCGCGCCGACACATAGACCAGTGCGCCCCGTGCATGCAGCAGTGCCGCGACTGCACGCCCGATGCCGCTGGACGCGCCAATCACCCACACACGTTTACCGTGCCAATCAAGAATAGGAGAGTTGAGCGGCACGGCCTTACTCCTTGGTGAATGAAAGCAGCACTTCACCCAGGGTGATGCCGAACTTGCTCATGGTGGCGCGATTGAGCAGCACACGCTCATCAACCAGGAACATCCAGTCATCGAACTGCACCTCGTACTCTTTGCCGTCCACCGGCAGGCGCAGCGTGTAGTTCCAGCGAAAGGCGTTGCCTGCGGTCTGGCCCTGCGCCTCGCCCACGACATCATCGGCACGGCCGGTGTAGCGCCCGTCTGCGTGTTTGGTCAGACGCCAGATGCGCCGCTCGGTGCTGCCGTCCGAATAGGTAAAGGCTTCGTCCAGCACGCCCTGGTTGCCTTCCCAACGGCAGTCCATGACGACGACAAAGCGACGCACCACCTCGCCTCCACGCTTTTGGAAGATGCCGTGGGCATGGATGCGTCCATTGAAATAGCGATCGAGCTCCAACAGAGGTCGCTGCTGAGCATAGTCGCTGACCTTGGGGCCGGCGCAACCAACAAGCACGGCGGCTCCTGCCAACAAGGCCAACAAACTTCGGCGGCGAGAGATCATGAGGTCACTCCTTGGAATGAGTTACGAGGAACAATCAACAGTCGGTGCAATAAACCGGCCGCCGTCAGCTTGAGGGCGCAGGGCAACAGCGCGTAGGTCCAGGCCAAGCGTTGCAAGGCCTGCGGATCCTCACTGCCAGGCGTGTAACCCAGCCATTGCAACAACGGCAGCGTGGCACCGGCGGCCAGCGCCAGATTGAGCTTGGTAGCCAGATTCCACCAGCCCAGGTACGCGCCTTCATTGACGCCCTGCGCCCCGTGGCGCTCGATCAGCAAGGCGAGTAGCGCGCCGGGCACGGCCAAATCAGCGCCCAGCGCCGCGCCCGACAGCACGCAGATCACGACAAAGGCCGCCACCTGCCCGCCCTCTAGAACGGCCGCCCAGCCGAAGCAAGCCACCGCCAGCAGCATGCCGGCCAGCCACGCTCGCTCCAGGCCGAAGCGGCGCACGGCCCGAACCCACAATGGCATGGACAGTGCGCCACTGACGAAATACAGCACCAGAAACAGCGCGATTTGAGGCTGGCTAGCCTGCAGCCGGTCCTGAGCAAAGAACAGCATGAGAGCGGCGGGAATGGCGCTGGCGATGCCGTTGCACAGAAAGACCGCCAAAAGGCGGCGAAACTCCGGCTCTGCCAGCGGCTGCCAGAGTCGGGATTGGGCGGCCCGCCGTCCCTCGCAGGGCGCGTCCGCAAGCGGCGGGCGCGGCGCACGCCACAGCATCAACCAGCCGGCCAGCAGCAACAGTGCAAACGCGCCCAACATCGTGCCGCCCCCCCATGCCACCGACAGCGCGCTGGCAGTGACCACACCAATCAGACCCGGCCCCTCGCGCCAAGCCACGATACGGCTGCGCTGCAGTGCATCGCCCCCCAGGCGCACGCCCCAGGCCTGATGGGCAATGGTCAGCAGACTGTGGGCCAGACAGGTGAACAAGAGCCCTACCACCATCCACGCCGCCAGAGCGGCAGAGCCCTGCACCAAGGGAAAAAACAGACCGGCCATTCCCGCCCATATTAGTAATGCCGCAGCACCCGCCACCCAGAGCACGGCAGACACGCTGCGGTGATACAAAAGGTCGCTCATACGCCCCAGCAGCGGTTCGGCTCCTGCGTCAAGGAGCCGCACCAGCATCAGCAGCGCTCCAACGGTGGCCAGCGGCAAACCGAGATCACTCGCGTAATAGTGCGGCAGCACCACGTACAGCGGCAGCGCTGCAAATGCCAGTGGCAGACCCAACAGCCCGTACGCCAAACCTGCCCGAAACGGCAGCACCCGAGCCGAACCCCATGGCATCGTTCTGGTCATCATTAACTTCCCGATTCTCGCGCCAGCAAAGCACGGCGCAGACTTGGCTCGGACGTATTCGGCCCCAGCCAAATGCCAAAGAAGCGGCGCGCCAGTTCGGCGTCTTCGATCATCCCCAGCGCCAGGTCGCCCCGCCATAGACGCATTCCCAACCCGGGCTCATATACACCGGTCAGGCGGTCGCCAGGCTCGACGTCCGGTAGTACTGCGGCCAAAGCATTTTGCCAACGCAGGGCCAGCTCGGGCGTCAGCTCACCCTCGCGCTCTATCTCCTCGACAGAGCGTTGGGCGATAGCCGCGCCTATGAAGGCGCGGTAATAGGTCAGTTCCAACGCCATCGGATAGGCACCGAAATCTGACGCCTTGAATTGCGTTCCTACCCACAGCTGAGCGTCGTAGATGCGCAGCCCAAAAAAGCGCAACTGCCCCCGGCCCGAGAGGGCCGCTCCGTCGAGCGCCTGATGCACGAAAGCGGGAGGGGCTGTCGCTTGTTCGGCTACTGCGCCAGAGACGGCAAGTGCGCCGGAATTGAGCACAGCGAGCATGCCGGCAAGGGTCAATCGTTTCAACGATGACAGCGAAATGCGATACATGTTTGTCGGGCGCCTGTGGTTATGGGTTTAATCTTTCACCAACGTGTACTGCACCACGTCGATATTTCCGCTGTCGAAGGCCGCCTCGCAGTACGCAAGGTAGAACTCCCAGACGCGCATGAACTTCGCATCGAAGCCCTGCGCCCGCACCAAGGCACGCTGCTGCGTGAAGTGGCGGTGCCAGCGGCGCAGCGTTTCGGCGTAATCGGCTCCGAAGGCAAGCTCCTCGACAACGCGGAGCCCCTCCTCCCGAGCCGCTGCACGAAAGCGCGAGGGGCTGGGCAGACAGCCGCCCGGAAAAACATACTGCTGGATGAAGTCCGTGCCCTTCACGTAGCGTTCGAACAGCGCGTCATGAATGACGATGCTCTGCACACAGGCGCGGCCACCTGGTTTGAGCAGCCGCGCCAGCGTGCCGAAGTAACTGGGCCAATAGGCTTGACCAACGGCCTCGACCATTTCAATCGAGCAGATAGCATCGAACGGCTCGTCCTGGATATCTCGATAATCTTGCAGGCGAAGGTCGGCGAGCTGCGTCAGGCCGGCCACCCGCATCCTCGTCAGGGCAAAATCCAGTTGCTCGGTGGACAGCGTCACGCCTGTAACCCGGGCACCGAATTCACCCGCCGCCATCTCGGCAAGCGCACCCCAGCCACAGCCGATCTCCAGCAAGCGGCTGCCAGGCTGCACCCCGGCGCTGCGCAAGGCCCGGCGCGTCTTGGCGTGCTGAGCCTCGGTCAAATCGCCCGTCAGATCGCCCTGGAACCACGCAGACGAGTAGTTCATGCTGGGGTCGAGCCATAATTGGTAGAAATCGTTGCCCAGGTCGTAATGGGCGTGGATGTTGCGCTGGCTGCCGCTGCGCGTATTGCGGTTAAGCAGGTGCCGCAGCCGGTAAGCCAGCCTCCCCCACCAGGTACCGTAGACCAGCGACTCCAACTCCTGGCGGTTGGCCATCAGCAAAAGCAGCAGATCGGTCAGCTGCGGCGTACTCCAGTCCTGGGCGATATAGCCCTCGGCCAGACCGATGTCGCCCGAGCGCATCACCGCGCCAAACACCCGCCAGTCGTGCAGGTGCAGACTGGCGTGCGGTGGGCCACCAGGGCCAAACTGGAGGGTGCTGCCGTCGGGTAATTCCAGATGCAGCGTGCCATGCTGCAGACGCTGGAGCAGGCGCAGGCCATGGCGCGCCGCACTGGGCAGTCCCGCGGGCAACGGTAATGAGAGACGTGTGGAACTGGTTGTGTTCATGATCAACGTTTAGCAGCAGAAGTGCGAGACACAGGCACGGAGGGCGCCTGAGGTTTGGTGTGGATGGGCACCCGCTTGAGCCATAGCAACCACGCATTCCAGATAATGCGGGCCATCACCCCCAGTGTGAGCAGCGGGTAACGCCACACGGCGCGGCGACGGCTGGCGGCGTTAAGCGGTTCGAGTCGCCCACTCATGCCCGTCAGTAACAACGGTCCCTCGGCGTCGTGATAGTCAATTCGTACTCGTGCCGACCCCAGACCCTCTGCGCCGTCCCGGCAAAACTCGAAGCGGTAGTGACCATCGACAGGGCAGAACGGCGAGACATGGAACATCTTGCGCGCCTGTAATTCCTGGCCATAGCTTGGGTTATCGAGCAAATACGCATGACGCTCGCCAAAGGTGTTGTTCACCTCGGCCACGATCGCGCGCAGACTCCCGTCGGTACGATGGCAGTACCAGAAGCTCACTGGCTTGAAACTGTACCCCCACACACGCGGGTAACACTGCAGCCAGATTTCTCCTTGGGCATCGGTAATGTCTTCGGCATGCAGCATCTCCTCCAGCCAATTCAGTGCGCCGCCCTGCATGGGACCATTGCCGCCGCCGTGATCGGCATCGTGAAATGAAAGCGCGCCGGCGCGGTTCAGTGCCAGTACGCCCGCCGCCTTGGGATGCTCACGCAGCGTACGCATGGGCAGCATGAGGAAAAACGTCGGAACGGCAAAACGATGCAATTTCGGGCGCAGCCGCGTATGCCACACGTGACCAAAGCCGATATGAGGCACGTTACGCTGAAAACTGAAGCGGTTGAGAGCATGGTTCATGCGGCCTCCAGACGGCGCAATTGCGCCAGCAATGCGTCGGCGGCGCGGTAGCCCGACTGAAGGCCGTCTTCATGAAATCCGTAGCCTGTCCAGGCGCCGGCAAACCAGGTGTGTTGCACACCCTGCAGCGTCGACACATGCTTTTGCGCCGCCAGTGCTTCCAGGTCGAACACCGGATGCTCGTAATCGAACTCCCCGAGCACTAACTGCGGATCGATGCGGCTGACCGGGTTGAGCGACACCAGTACCGGCTGCGCGAACGGCAGCGGTTGCAAGCGGTTGATCCAATAGTGCAGGCAGACGCGGGCCGATTCCTGCGCACCGTCGGCGGCACGCTCGTAGTTCCACGCTGCCCAGGCGGCGCGACGCTTGGGCATGACACGAGTGTCGGTATGCAGAACGGCACGATTTGGCTGGTAGCGGATGGCACCCAGCACTTGCTGCTCGGCTGCGCTGGGCCTGGCCAAGAGGCGCAAGGCTTGGTCACTATGCACCGCCAGCACCACGGCATCAAAATGCTCAGTGCCCCCGTCGGTACAAATGCGTACTCCCGCAGCGTTGCGCTCGATGTTCCGCACAGGCGTCGCCAAGCGCGCATCGAGCCCGTTCAGCAGCTTGTCTACATATTGGCGCGCCCCGCCTTCCACCGTGAACCACTGTGGCCGGTTCTGTACTTGGATCAGGCCGTGATTGTGGCAAAAGCGCACCATGGTGGCCACCGGAAAGCGCAGCATCTGATCAGTCGGGCAACTCCAGATACACCCCAGCATGGGCAGGAAATACCAGTGACGAAACGCCGCGCCAAAGCGATGCTGATCCAGAAACTCCCCCAAAGGCTGTTGCAGCGATTCGTCTGTTCCGCTTTGTGCCAGGTTCGTGCACAGGCGGTTAAAGCGCAGCAGCTCGGCGAGCATTCCCAAGAAACGCGGGCGCAGCAAATTACGCCGCTGCGCAAAAACCGTCACCAGGCTCGTGCCGCTCCACTCCAGCGCCTTTGCACCCAGCACGCCGCCCCCCGGAACCTGAACAGAAAACGACATGTCAGATGGCACGGTCGGTACCTGTAGCTCGTCGAACAAAGCAATCAGGCCGGGGTACGTGCGTTCGTTAAGCACCAGAAACCCAGTGTCAACCCCATGCGTCACACCATGGCCATGCGCGTCAGGCAGTGTGACGTCCACTGTGTGGGTGTGACCGCCAAAATAGCTCCCTGCCTCGAACAGGGTGACGCGGGCCTGCCGACGTAACCGGTGAGCGGCCGCCAAGCCTGAAATGCCTGTTCCGATGACTGCGACTTTCATGATCTTTTCCAATGCAGGAGATTCCGGTTGGGGCCAAACGCTTCCCCCTGTGGTGTAATGTACTAGACAAACAATATTCTTGTCTAGGACAATAACTGTACAGAACAACCTTGCCATGACTTCACAGCCCCTTTCTCCTTCCATGGAATCGTCTGACACCGCCACCCCCGATCTGTCTATTGCCGCCGTTGAGCGTGAGACCGGGCTGGGCAAAGACACCTTGCGTGTCTGGGAAAGACGCTATGGATTTCCGACGCCAACGCGTGACTCTGCGGGGGACAGGCTGTACAGCCCGGCACAGGTGCAGCAACTGAAGCTGATCCGAAGACTGCTGGATGCAGGCATGCGCCCCGGGAAGATAGTGGGGCTGGACACGCTTCAGCTCCAGGCCCTTCAGACTCAGCACAGCCCAGATCCGAAACAAACTTTGTCCAGGACAAAAAATGCGGAACACGCTGTGGCGTCCACGCTCGACACCTTGCTTGAAGCCATCAGCACCCATGACCCAGAGGCGCTGCGGCATGGGCTCAGCCACGCCCAAATGCGCATGGGTCTGTCGTCTTTCGTCACGGACCTGGTAGCGCCCCTGACATCGGCGGTGGGTGATGCCTGGGCTCAGGGTCGCTTCGAGATTTTTGAAGAGCACCTATACACAGAGGTGCTTACCGGCGTCCTGCGCGGCGCCATCGCCTCACTGACACCGCAGCCGCTTTCACGACGCCCAAAGGTACTGCTGACCACCCTGCCGCAAGAGCTGCACGGTCTAGGCCTGTTGATGGTTGAGGCACTTCTGGTGCTTGAAGGCTGCGCCTGCGTTTCGCTGGGAACCCAAACACCTGTGACCGATATCGTTCAGGCAGCACTGGCGCACGAGGTTGACGTCGTGGCGCTCAGTTTCAGCAATATTCAAAAAGCATCGACGGTGCAGGCGAGCCTTCGCGAGCTGCGTACCCAACTACCGCCGCAGACAGCCCTGTGGGCGGGCGGTGCGTGCACCGCGCTTTATTCAAGGCCTCTGGAAGGGGTCAGCACCGTCCGGCATTTGTCCGGCCTGCACCCGCTTGTGTCTCAGTGGCGCAGCCTGGAACAGCAGCGCTGATCCGATCAAACGCAAAAAAACCCGCAAGCCTTAGGACAAGCGGGTTTCATGGACCGCCACATCACGTGGCAGACTAACTTACATGTTTTCGATCATGACCTGACCAAAGCCCGAGCACGACACCTGGGTCGCGCCTTCCATCAGGCGGGCGAAGTCGTAGGTGACCTTTTTGGACAGAATGGATTTTTCCATGCTGCTGATGATCAGGTCGGCGGCTTCGGTCCAGCCCATGTGGCGCAGCATCATTTCGGCCGAAAGAATTTCAGAACCGGGGTTGACGTAGTCTTTGCCTGCGTACTTGGGAGCCGTACCGTGCGTGGCTTCGAACATGGCGACCGAGTCAGACAGGTTGGCGCCCGGAGCAATGCCGATGCCACCCACTTGCGCTGCCAGAGCGTCGGAAACATAGTCGCCGTTAAGGTTAAGCGTGGCAATAACGTCGTACTCGGCGGGACGCAGCAAGATCTGCTGCAGGAAGGCGTCGGCGATGGAATCTTTAACGATGATTTCGCGGCCGGTTTTAGGGTTTTTGAACTTGCACCATGGGCCGCCGTCGATCAGCTCGGCACCAAATTCTTTTTGCGCCAGCTCGTAGCCCCAGTCGCGGAAGCCGCCTTCGGTGAACTTCATGATGTTGCCCTTGTGGACCAGGGTAACTGAAGGCTTGTCGTTGTCGATGGCGTACTGAATGGCCTTGCGAACCAGGCGCTGCGTGCCTTCGCGCGAAACCGGCTTGACGCCAATACCCGAGGTTTCGGGGAAGCGGATTTTATTGACGCCCAACTCGTTCTGCAAGAAAGCGATCAGTTTTTTGGCGTCGGCGCTTTCGGCTTCGAACTCGATACCTGCGTAGATGTCTTCCGAGTTTTCACGGAAGATAACCATATTGGTTTTTTCGGGCTCTTTAACCGGCGACGGAACACCTTTGAAATACTGAATGGGGCGCAGGCAGACATACAGGTCGAGTTGCTGACGCAGAGCCACGTTAAGCGAGCGGATACCGCCGCCAACTGGTGTGGTCAGGGGGCCTTTGATCGACACGACGTAGTCTTTGACGGCGTCGAGGGTTTCTTCGGGCAGCCAGACGTCGGGGCCATAAACCTTGGTGGATTTTTCGCCGGCGTAGACTTCCATCCAGTGGATCTTGCGCTTGCCGCCGTACGCTTTTTGTACGGCAGCGTCGACGACCTTGAGCATGACGGGGGTAATATCGGCACCAGTACCATCACCTTCAATGTAAGGAATAATGGGCTCGTCGGGGACGTTAAGCGAAAAATCGGCGTTAACCGTAATTTTTTGACCCGACTCGGGGACCTTGATGTGCTGATAAGACATGGACGCTCCAGTTTGCTCCGCAAAGGGGAAATTCAGTAAAACCCTGGCATTATAAACCAGGTCTTATATAAGACTGAAATCCAAGCTAAAGCTTGTGAAAACATCTTAAGGACCAAGTACCAGGCAATCTTTAATTTTATACGTCTGCCGGGTTGTTTTGCACCTGGAGTTGCCCGGCCCTGTCTCACAGCAAACGCCCCCAGCCAGGGGCGCAGGTAAAATGGTTGTTTACCCCAACACCTACCGTTCTCGTGAGCCTTACTTAATGTTCAACCCCTCCCGCGACCAAGTGCGCAGGTTCTTTTCCGAAGCCTGGCTCAAACATCGGCAAGCGGGTGTGCTGACACCGTTGGAAGCCATGGCTGTCGACTGGATCAATCAGCACCCTGAATATCACGCTGTGCTTGAAGACCCAGAGACGCTTGACGCCGACTTTACGGTCGAGGGCGGACAAACCAACCCATTTTTGCACCTGTCGATGCACCTGGCCATTAGCGAGCAGTTATCGATTGACCAGCCCCCGGGAATCAAGGCCGCCTACGAACAACTGGTCGCCACCCGCAACCCGCATGACGCCGCACATGAAATCATGGAGTGCCTGGGAGAGGTTGTGTGGGAGGCCCAGCGTCTGGGCACGCCGCTTAGCAACGACGCTTACCTTGATCTGATTCGCCGACGCATTTCACGCAACTGAAGCGGCCCGCATTGAATCTGCCCCCGCTCAAATGCCATTGAAAAAGCCCGAGCCCGGCAACAACCGGATTCGGGCTTCTAAACTGCATAACCCGACACATCAGCGCCGGGCTAGGCATACTGGCTTACTTGGCGACCGACAGGGGCGAGGGCAGCGATGCCAGCCAGGCCGAAATATTCTTGATGTCGGTTTCGTTAAGCTGCTGCACCATGGCGCCCATAACCGCGTCTTTACGCACATTGGCCGTGGCAGGTGCACCTGCGGCGCCACGCTTGTAGGTACGCAACGCATGAGCCAGGTAGTCGGCATGTTGGCCGGCCAAAATGGGGTAGTTGGGCAGCGTGGATGTTTTTGCATCAGCACCGTGACAGGTGGCGCAGGTGTACTTCTGGAAGGCGGCTTGGCCGGCAGCAAGGTCGGCGGCGTGGGCAGAAGCACCAACCACCGCAAACAAAGAAGCCGCGACGGCGAGACTAAGTTTTTTCATGTCGGCTCCGGGTTTACTTGAGGCTGGAGTAGTAGGCGGCAAGGTCGGCCATGTCTTGTGCACTAAGCGTGCGGGCGATGGCTTCCATGGTCGGGAACGTGCGTTCGCCGCTGGCATACTTTTGCAGGGCCGAAACAATGTAGTCGGCGTTTTGCCCGGCTATCATGGGAACATGATAAACCTCGGGAAAACTGGCTTTGTATCCTTTGATGCCGTGGCAGCCGATACACATGGACACTTTATCGATCGCCGCTTTCGCATCGCCCACGGGCGCGTCGGCGGCCGACGCCGTGCCCGCGATTCCACAGAAAGCCGTCACGGCCAGCGCAAATACTGTGTGCTTTAAATTTTTTCGCAACTTCATATTAGCTCTTTTAGCGGTAGATAAATGTCGGCCCCAACCTCCTCGACCGACGAATCCGTAGGATTGTACGATAATTGAAGCCAAGCCTGCCATGCTAGTCGATTAACCAGGTGCGGCGGTTCGTATAGCGGCCGTCCCCAGAAACACAAACTACCCCATGACACAGACACACTATGCATCTCCCCGTTTTGAAGGAACCGAACGCTACGTCGCCGGAGACGACCTGAAACTGGCCGTAAACGCCGCCCTTTCGCTGCAGCGCCCCTTGCTGGTCAAGGGTGAACCCGGTACCGGCAAAACCATGCTGGCCGAAGAAGTGGCCGCTGCACTCGGCCGCCCCTTATTGCAGTGGCACATTAAGTCGACCACCAAGGCCAACCAGGGCCTGTATGAATACGACGCGGTTTCCCGGCTGCGAGATTCGCAATTGGGCGACGAAAAAGTACGCGATATTGGCAATTACATCGTCAAGGGTGTGCTGTGGCGCGCATTTGAATCGCCCGAGCCCGTGGTGGTGCTGATCGATGAAATCGACAAAGCCGATATTGAGTTTCCGAACGACCTGCTGCGCGAGCTGGACCGCATGGAGTTCCATGTTTATGAAACCCGCCAGACCATCCAGGCCGCACACCGACCGCTCATCATTATTACGTCGAACAACGAAAAAGACCTGCCCGACGCCTTTTTACGCCGGTGTTTTTTCCACTACATCAACTTCCCCGACCAAGATGCCATGAAAGACATCGTGTCGGTGCACTTCCCAGACATCAAGCAAGAGGTATTGTCGGCAGCGCTGGACACCTTTTTTGCCTTGCGCGATGCGCCGGGGCTAAAGAAAAAACCCTCTACCTCTGAGTTTCTGGACTGGCTGCGCCTGCTTATGGCCGAATCGGTCGATGCCGCGCAAATTGCCAGCCCGTCAGACCTGCCCGTCATGGCCGGCGCCTTGCTTAAGAACGAGCAAGACCTGACACTGTTGCAACGCCTGGCCGCCATTAGCCGTGCCAGCCGCCGGTAACATGCACCTTATGCCGAACCACGTTGCATCAAGGGTTTCTGCGCCATGCTGACCAACTTCTTCTATCACCTGCGCGCACACAAGCTACCCGTGTCGGTGCAAGAGTATTTGACCCTGCTTGAAACGCTGCGAGCCGGGGTCATGCCGCCCACTCTCGACGACTTCTACCATGTGGCCCGCATGACGCTGGTCAAGGACGAAACCCTCTTCGACCGGTACGACCAGGCCTTCGGCGAGTTTTACCGCCAGCTCGAGGCCTCGCTGCCACCCGGCAAAGAAATACCCCTTGACTGGCTGCTCAAGGATTTCGAGAAGAACCTGAGCCCCGAAGAAAAGGCCGCCATTCAAAAGCACGGCTGGGACAAGCTGATGGAGCTGTTCAAGAAACGGCTTGAAGAGCAGCAAGAACGCCATTCGGGCGGGAATAAATGGATAGGCACCGGCGGCACCTCGGCCTTTGGTCATGGCGGTTATCATCCCGAAGGCATACGCGTGGGCGGGCCCTCGGCCGGCAATCGCACTGCGGTAAAGGTCTGGGAAAAGCGCGAGTTCCGCGATTACGACGACCAGCAGGAACTGGGTACGCGCAACTTCAAGATGGCCCTGCGGCGACTGCGCCGCTTTGCCCGCGAAGGTGCCGAGCTTGAGCTGGATCTTGACGACACCATACGCAGCACGGCCCGTAACGCCGGCTTTCTTGACCTGCAGATGGTTCCCGAGCGCCACAATACGGTCAAAGTGCTGATGCTGCTGGATGTCGGCGGCAGCATGGACGACCACATCGGGCGTGTTGAAGAGCTATTTTCAGCCGCACGCAGCGAGTTCCGGCACCTTGAGGTGTTTTATTTTCATAATTGCCCGTATGAATCGCTATGGCGCAACAACCATAGGCGCAACGCCGAACGCTTCGACACCTGGGACATTCTGCGTACCTACAACGAAGACTGGCGCCTGATCATCGTGGGCGATGCCACCATGAGCCCCTACGAAATCCTGCATCCGGGCGGTTCGGTTGAACACCATAATGCCGAAACCGGTGCGGCCTGGCTGCAGCGCCTGCTTGAAAATTGGCCGCGCGCCGCCTGGCTGAACCCCGAGCCCGAAGGCTATTGGCCCTACCGGCAGTCTATCGCCATCATCAAAAATATTATGCAAGATCGCATGTACAGTGTGACAGTAAGCGGGCTGGAGCAAGCGATGCGCAACTTATCAAAATAAGCGGCGCATACAGCCGGCGTGAACCTGTGGGCGCTATCGGGTTCAAACACAAGTGGCCGGCGCTGTTCTGGCACGGGCGCATCAACTTTGTTTCACGGGGCGTATAAGCATATGGGTCGTTATTTTTCGCGTTTTTTTCTTTTTTGCCTGCTGGCCGCCGGCTTTTTGCCGACCACCGCGGCCCCCGCACCAGCCACCTTGCCGGCCGGCATTGTACAGGGCCCTTCGGTCGAGGGCACCACCCAGTACACCCTGGAAAACGGCTTGCGCGTATTGCTTACGCCGGATCCTTCCAAGCCCAATGTTACGGTCAACATGACCTACCTGGTGGGCTCGCGTCACGAAAATTACGGCCAAACGGGCATGGCCCATCTGCTGGAACACATGTTGTTTCGCGGCACGCCCTCTTTACCAAATGCCCTGGGCGAGTTTTCGCGTCGCGGGCTGCGCGCCAACGGCTCGACCAGCTCTGATCGCACCAATTACTACGCCAGCTTTGCCGCCGACCCCGACACCGTTCGTTGGTACATAGAGTGGCAGGCCGACGCCATGATCAACGCCACCATTTCGCAAGAAGACCTTGACGCCGAAATGACCGTGGTGCGCAACGAAATGGAAAGCGGCGAGAACAACCCGTTTCAGGTGCTGATGCAGAAGATGCAGTCCACCGCCTACCAATGGCACAGTTATGGGAAAAGCGTCATCGGGGCCCGCAGCGATGTTGAACAGGTCGACATCAAGCAGCTACGCCAGTTCTACAAACTGTATTATCAGCCCGACAACGCCGTGCTGATTGTGTCCGGCCAGTTCGACCCGAACGAGGTCCTGGGTGTCGTGGCTGAAGCCTTCAAAAACATTCCAAGGCCCGAGCGAACGCTGCCGCGCGAATACACGGCTGAACCCGTCCAAGACGGAGAGCGCCTGGTCGTTTTGCGCCGTCAGGGCGGCAGCCCGTTCGTGGCCTCGATATTTCACATTCCGGCCGTGGGCGACCCCGACTACCCTCTGTTGGACTTGGGGGTAGACATGCTAAGCGACACCCCTTCGGGTCGCCTGTATCAGGCTTTGGTCACCCAAAAGCTAAGCGCCAACGTATTTGGCTTTGCCCGAGCCATGGCGCAACCAGGCTACGCCATGTTCGGCGCCCAGCTAGAACCCGGCATGGACGCCCGCAAGGCGCTCGACGCCTTGGGCGACTCGATCAACACGCTGAAAAAACAGCCCTTTACCGAAGAGCAACTGCAGCGCATCAAGAATAAATGGATGACCGGTTGGAACCAGATCTATGCCGACCCGGTCAGCCTGACCGACGCCCTGTCAAACGCTGTCGGCGCCGGAGACTGGCGACTGTTTTTCTGGCAGCGCGACCAGGTTGAACAGGCGTCGCTCCAAGCCGTACAAACCGCCACCCAGAACTACCTGGTGCCCAGCAATCGTACCGACGGCATGTATCTGCCCACACCCACCCCCGAGCGCGCGCCTCAAAGCACGCCACTGGATCTTTCAGCCCTGCTGCAAGACTATGCGGGCAAAGCCACGCCCGAAACTGCCGAAGCGTTTGATTCAACCCCCGCTGCAATTAATGCCGCCACGCTGCGCGAACCCTTAAGCCTGCCCAACGGCAAGGTTCAGATGGCGCTGCTGCCCAAGGCAACCCGCGGTGACCAGGTACAGGCCACACTGCTGATCCAGTTCGGCGATGCCGACATGCTTAAGGGCAATCGCGCCATTGCACAAATTACGGCCGACATGCTCGACCGCGGTACGGACGAGCTTTCGCGCCTTGAAATCGAAGATCGCTTCAACGCCTTGCAGGCCGACGTGAGTTTCGGCGGCGGTGCCGGCAACCTGGCGGTTCACATAACCACTATCGGCAAGAATCTGCCCGCCGTCGTGCAGGCCGTGCTCGATGTCATTCGCCACGCCAACTTTCCGGCAGACCAATTAGCCGAGTATCAGCGGCAGGCTTCGGCCTCAATACAAAGCAGCATGGACGACCCTTCCTCGCTGGCTTCGCTGGCGCTGGCCCGCCACGGCAACCCCTGGCCGCGCGACGACGTGCGTTACGTTCCCACCTTCGAAGAACGCCTTGAAAACATTACGGCCATTAGCCGGCCCGATCTGGTGCGTTTTCACAAAGAGTTCTACGGCGCAGGCACCATCCGCTTTGCCGCCGTGGGGGCTTTCGAGCCTGCTGCGGTGCGCGAGGCAATTACCAAGGGGCTAAGCGGCTGGCAAACCGCACCGGCCTACGCCCGTGTCAACGACCCCTACCACCCGATTCCGGCCGAGCATTTCACCATCGAAACACCCGACAAGGCCAACGCGTTTTATCTGGCGTCCCTGCCCCTGAAACTGCAAGACACCGACCCACGCTACCCCGCGCTGTACTTGGCCAATTATTTGTTGGGCGCATCAGAAACCTCGCGCCTGTGGAACCGGGTACGGGTACAAGACGGTCTGTCGTACACCGTACGCAGCCAGTTCGATGCATCGTCGTATGAGCCTTCGGGCAGCTGGGGTGCCTATGCCATTTTCGCCCCCGAAAGCAAAGACCGCCTGCTGGCGGCCATGGACGAAGTTTTTACCAAGGTGCTGGCCGAAGGCTTTACCGAGCAAGAAGTCAAAGAAGGCATCGAAGCCGTTTTGAAGCTTCGACGCCTGGCACGCACCCGCGATGGGGTGCTGGCTTCCGCCTGGATCAATTACCTGCAGCTGGATCGCAGTTTTGAGTGGTCGGCGAAAATGGACGAAGCCCTGGCCGCGCTCACCGCAGACCAGGTGAACGAAGCCATGCGTTCGGTGCTTAAACCAGAAAACTTCAGCACGGCAACGGCCGGAGACTTCAAGAAAAAATAGCAGGAGACCATCGATGCACGCCACTGAAGAGACCATCGCCGTCGCGGCCATCGTACACCCCGGAAAAGGTGTTGCCGACGGGCCGCTGCTTGAGTTCGTGAATCAGGCTCAAACGCGGGGTTACACCCTACGTGGGCTGGTGCCGGGCTTGCCAGGCAAGGTTAACGGCTCCACCACACGTACCGTGCTCGACCTCGAGCACGGTACCGTCTACCCCATCAGTCAGGCTCTGGGCAAGCAATCGGCTGCCTGCAGTCTGGATGCCGGGGCGCTACTCGAAGCGGGAGTCGTGCTGCGTCGAGCCGCTCAAGCCAAGGCCGACCTAATCGTTGTGAATCGATTTGGCGTACTCGAGGCCGAAGGAGATGGCTTCAGTGCCGAAATGCTCGAACTGATGAGCAAAGGGTTCCCGTTACTGACCGTCGTGTCCGAGCCGCATCTGGAAGCATGGCGCACATTCACCGGTGGGCTGGCAGCCGAGTTACCGCCCGAACCGGAAGCCATCAACGACTGGTTCGAGCGGGTGCTCGCTTCAAGATCAGGCGCCCTCTGCGCAGATGGCATGCCACACCCGTGATCGGACACTCAAGCGACTCGAATAAACCATGATGCTGCAATCGTTGCGTCTTCGGATCATATGGACGCCCTTGCTGATACTGCTGCTTGCCGCCGCCGCAACCGGCCTTGTGGCGGGCCAGTATCCCATGTCGCTGCCCGACATTGCCAAAACATTCCTGCGCGGGCTGGGCCTGACTGAACAACATGGCGAGAACACCGCGACGCTGGACGCCGTCATCTGGAACTTGCGAGTACCGCGCATCGTGGTGGGCGCCCTGGTCGGTGCCTCGTTGGCGGCCGCCGGCGCGGCGTATCAGGGCATGTTTCGCAACCCGCTGGTGTCGCCCGATATTCTTGGCGTTTCAGCCGGGGCGGGGCTGGGGGCTGCCGCGGGAATCTTCATGGGTGCGTCCATGGTCATGGTTCAGCTTTTGGCGTTTGCAGGCGGGCTGGCGGCCGTAGCGATCGTGTACGTCATTTCCTTGGCCGTGCGTCGACATGATGCCGTACTGGTGTTGATACTGGCCGGCGTGGCCGTCGGAACGCTATTGGGCGCGGGCATTTCCTTGCTCAAGATTCTGGCCGACCCATACACGCAGCTGCCCTCGATAACCTTCTGGCTGTTGGGCGGGCTAAACACGGTAACGCGAGCCGATATTCCATTTATTGTGCCGTGCCTGGTTATCGGGCTGATACCCATGGTAATGATGCGCTGGCGGGTAAACCTGTTAAGTCTTAGCGACGAAGAAGCACAATCTTTGGGCGTAAACACGGGCCGAACGCGCGTTGTGTTTATCGTGGCGGCCACGCTTATGACTTCGGGCGCCGTGGCTTTTACCGGCATTATCGGCTGGGTGGGCCTGGTTATTCCGCACATTGCCCGCATTTTGGTGGGCCCCGATTTTTCACGACTACTGCCGGCGTCGGTCTTGCTGGGGGCTGTGTTCCTGATATTTACCGACACGCTGGCGCGCAGCCTGATCGGCATCGAGCTGCCGTTGGGCATACTTACGGCTTTGGTGGGTGCGCCTTTTTTCCTGATGCTCTTGGTACGCGGCAGCCGGTAACGCCATGCAAAGCCTTAATGAACCAACTGCCGCGCCCGGCCAACGTTACGCCATTGAAGCCGAGGGGCTGGTTATTGGCTACGCCGGCAAAGCCATTGGCGGGCCGCTTGATCTGCAGCTTGAAGCCGACACAATACTATGCCTGCTGGGGCCCAACGGCAGCGGCAAGACAACGCTGTTCAAGACCTTGATGGGCTTGATTCCTGCGCTCGCCGGCCGGCTGCGCATCAATAACAAGCCGGTGGAAAAATGGTCAAGGCGCGCGTTTGCGCAGCACGTGGGTTATGTACCGCAGGCGCACGACGGCGTGTTTCCGTTCACGGTAAAAGAAGTGGTGCTAATGGGCCGCAGCATGCACATTGGACGCTATTCTGTACCCGGCCGGGTCGACCACGAAGTGGCCGAACAATGCCTGCAGCGCCTTAACATTACGCCGTTGCAAGACAAGCCCTATAACGAAATCAGCGGCGGCGAAAGGCAACTGACGCTTATCGCGCGCGCCCTGGCTCAAGAGCCGCAGGTGCTGATCATGGATGAGCCCACGGCCAGCCTCGACTTCGGCAACCAGATTCGGGTGCTAGAGCATATTCGACAACTCAAGCGTGCAGGCATGGCTGTTTTGCTAAGCACGCATCAGCCCGAACACGCCATGCAAGCGGCCGACCGCGTCGCGCTGTTTCGAGACGGCGCCATTCAACACTGCGGCCCCCCCCGCCAGACCATGCTGCCCGAGCGCCTGGCCTGGCTGTACGACCTGCAGCCAGGCCAGATACCGAAACTGCCCGATCCAGGCCTTAACTAAAGAAGTTTTTTACCCGATCGGTCCACGACTCGCTTTTGGGCGAGTGCTTTTCGCCGCCCTGGGTCAGCGAGGCCTCGAATTGCTGCAGCAGTTTCTTTTGTTCGTCGGTAAGCCGCACGGGCGTCTCGACCGCAATGTGGCAGTAAAGATCGCCGGGGTAGCTGGAACGCACACCTTTGACACCCTTGCCGCGCAGACGGAATGTCTTGCCGGTTTGAGTGCCTTCGGGAATGGTGATCTCGCCCTTTCCGTTCAGGGTCGGAACCTCGATTTCACCGCCCAGCGCCGCTTTTGTGAACGGAATGGTCAATTCGCAGTGCAGGTCTTCGCCGTCGCGCTGAAAGATTGCGTGCTGCTTGAGGTGAATTTCAACGTATAGATCACCCGGAGGGCCGCCGTTTACGCCCGGCTCGCCATTGCCTGACGAACGTATGCGCATGCCGTCGTCGATGCCCGCAGGTATTTTTACCTGCAAGGTCTTATTCTTGCGAATGCGCCCCACGCCGTCGCACGACACGCAGGGCTCGGTAATTTCTTTGCCTGAACCATGGCAGGTGGGGCAGGTTTGCTGCACGCTGAAAAAGCCCTGCTGCATGCGTACCGCCCCGTTGCCGCCGCAGGTGCGACAGGTTTGCGGCTGGGTGCCTGGCTTGGCGCCGGACCCATGGCAGGTTTCGCAGTTTTCCCAGCTTGGCACGCGAATTTCGGTATCAAAACCGCTGGCCGCCTGTTCAAGGCTGATATCCAGAGAGTATTTAAGGTCGGCGCCACGATACACTTGCGGGCCGCCGCCACGACGGCCGCCGCCGAAGATCTCGCCAAAGATGTCGCCGAATGCATCGGCAAAGCCCGCCCCGCCCATGCCGCCGGCCGCATTGGGGTCGACACCCGCGTGACCGAAACGGTCGTAGGCCGCGCGTTTTTCCTGCTCGCTAAGAATTTCGTAGGCTTCCTTGACTTCTTTGAAACGCTCTTCCGCCTCTTTGTTGCCAGGATTTCGGTCGGGATGATATTTCATCGCGAGCTTGCGGTAAGCTTTTTTAAGTTCGTCGTCGGACGCGTTTTTTCCAACGCCCAGCACTTCGTAATAATCGCGTTTAGACATAAGGACCGTTGCGCTTTGGGCGCCTCTTATCAAATAACAACAATGCCCGGCCTCTGGCTGAAGGCCAGACGACCGGGCTTTGAACCACTAAAGCCGGCGATTACTGATCGCGCTTGACTTCTTTGAAGTCAGCATCAACCACGTCGTCGTCTGCAGGCTTGGCCTGGGCCCCGTCTTCAGCACCCGGCTGCGCCTGGGCCTGCATGTCGGCGTACATCTTTTCGCCCAACTTTTGCGAAGCGGTGGCCACTGCCTCGACCTTGGCATCGATGGCCGCCTTGTCGCCCTCTTTAAGAGTCTCTTCGAGCTCTTTCAGGGAGTTTTCAATGGCTTCCTTTTCGGCCGCCTCGAGCTTGTCGCCGTACTCTTCCAGCGACTTGCGCGTGGAGTGCAGCAAGGCGTCGGCCTGGTTGCGGGCCATTGCCAGCTCGGCCACTCGGTGGTCGTCCTCGGCGTTGGCCTCGGCGTCTTTGACCATGCGCTCGATCTCTTCATCGGTCAGGCCGGAGTTGGCCTTGATGGTGATCTTGTTTTCTTTGCCCGTGCCCTTATCTTTGGCCGAAACGTGCAAGATACCGTTGGCGTCGATGTCGAAGGTAACCTCGATTTGCGGCAAGCCGCGTGCTGCGGGCGGGATGCCCTCGAGGTTGAACTCGCCCAGCGCCTTGTTGCCTGCGGCAATTTCGCGCTCGCCCTGGAACACCTTGATGGTAACGGCGGGCTGGTTGTCGTCGGCGGTAGAGAACACTTGCGAGAAACGCGTAGGAATGGTGGTGTTCTTTTGGATCATTTTGGTCATGACCCCGCCCAGGGTTTCAATACCCAGCGACAGCGGCGTGACGTCGAGCAGCAGGACGTCTTTGCGGTCGCCCGACAGCACGGAACCTTGAATGGCGGCACCGGCGGCAACGGCTTCGTCAGGGTTGACGTCCTTGCGCGGTTCGCGACCGAAGAACTCTTTGACCTTTTCTTGCACCTTGGGCATGCGGGTCATGCCGCCGACCAGGATCACATCGTCGATCTCGCTGGTTTTGATGCCGGCGTCCTTGATCGCAATGCGGCAAGGCTCGATGGTGCGCTCGATCAGTTCTTCGACCAAAGCTTCGAGCTTGGCGCGCGTAATCTTGAGATTAAGGTGCTTGGGGCCCGATGCATCGGCCGTGATGTAAGGCAGGTTGATCTCGGTCTGTTGCGCAGACGAGAGCTCGATCTTGGCCTTTTCAGCGGATTCTTTCAGGCGCTGCAGGGCCAGTACGTCTTTGGACAGATCGACACCGCTTTCTTTCTGGAACTCGGTGATGATGTATTCGATAATGCGCTGGTCGAAGTCTTCGCCGCCCAGGAAGGTATCGCCGTTGGTGGACAGTACCTCGAATTGCTTCTCGCCGTCGACGTCGGCAATTTCAATAATGGAAACGTCGAACGTACCACCGCCCAGGTCATAGACGGCGATTTTGCGGTCGCCCTTTTCGGTTTTGTCCATGCCAAAGGCCAAGGCCGCAGCGGTGGGCTCGTTGATAATGCGCTTGACGTCAAGACCGGCAATGCGGCCTGCGTCTTTGGTGGCCTGACGCTGGCTGTCGTTGAAGTACGCGGGCACGGTAATAACGGCCTCGGTCACTTCTTCGCCGAGATAGTCTTCGGCGGTTTTTTTCATTTTGCGCAGCACGTCGGCCGACACCTGCGGTGGTGCCAGTTGCTTGCCTTGCGCCTCGACCCAGGCGTCGCCGTTCTCGGCCTTGATAATTTTGTACGGCATCAGGTCGATGTCTTTTTGTACGGCCTTTTCGTCGAACTTGCGACCAATCAGACGCTTGACGGCGTACAGGGTGTTGGTCGGGTTGGTGACGGCCTGGCGCTTTGCCGCAGCGCCCACAAGGATTTCGCCGTCTTGCAGGTAAGCGACGATAGAAGGCGTGGTACGGGTGCCCTCGGCGTTTTCAATAATGCGAACCTTGCCGCCGTCGAGTACGGCCACACAACTGTTGGTCGTACCAAGGTCGATACCAATAATTTTGCTCATAATCTAACCCTGAAAATATAGAACCCTGAGAATTGAATCTGGGGCGTTGAAACTTGGATGCTTTCAATATTGGGGCAATCGCCCCCTTTTCAAGCCCCGGAACCCGTTGATCTAGGCGGTCTGGCCCGACGAGACCGTAACCAGTGCAGGACGCAGCACCCGCTCTGCAATGGTGTAGCCCTTTTGCAAGCGCATTACGACACAACCCTCGGCAAACTCGGAGGGCACGGTGGATATGGCCTGGTGCAGGTTGGGGTCGAACTTTTCGCCCGGCTCGGGCGCAACCTCTTTCAGCAGATTGCGCTCGAAGGCGGCGGTAAGCTGGCGCAGCGTCACCTCGACGCCCTCTCGCCAGGAATCGGTGGTCTGGTCGACGGCTGCCAGCGCTGCTTCAAGGCTGTCACGCACCGGAACCAGGCTTTCGGCAAACGATTCGGTACCGAATTTTCGAGCTTTGGCCACGTCTTCCTGGGCCCGGCGCCGTACGTTCTCGACCTCGGCCTTGGCCCTTAAAAGCTCATCGTAGTACTGAGCGACCTGGCCTTGGGCCTGCTCAAGCAGTACCGCCAGATCGTCTTCGGAAGCAGGTTGCTGCTGGCCGACGTTATCTTGCCCCGAAGCATCAACGGGTTGATTTTCTTCGTTGGGATCAAGGGGCTGATTCGTTGCCGACATAAACGACTCTCCAGTTGCTAATTATGCGATTCCAACAAAATGGGGGCGCCCTGCCCTATTTCAAGGCCTGCACCACCTGAAAATAGTTGAAATAACCGCAAGCCCCGCCAATGGGGCCATTCAGGGCCATGCAGACCCCGGCGCGGAGCAGATTCAGCGCCTAGCACCAGCCCTGGAGCCGGCGCTGAACAATAGCGGCCAGACCCTGTCCCCATTGCGGATCGTCGTTCAGGCATGGAATAAAGCCGAAACGCTTTCCGCCCTCGGAAATGAAGGCATCGCGGCACTCGACCTGTATCTCTTCAAGGGTTTCGATGCAATCGGCCAGAAAGCCCGGGCACATGACATCGACCTGGGTGACTCCCTGGCGCGCCCAGGCCCGCAAGGTGGGTTCGGTATAGGGCTCAAGCCACTGTTGCGCGCCGAAGCGGCTTTGAAAGGCCACGTGCACCAGTCCGCCATGCTCCCCCAGACGCCGCGTCAGCAAGTCGGCTGTTTCCATGCAGTCGCGCCGATAGGGGTCGCCCTTTTCGACCATGGCGCGCGGCAGGCCGTGAAAGCTCAGCAGCAGCTTCTGGGGCACACCATGCTGCTGCCAATGACGCTCGACCTGTGCGGCCAACGCATCGATATATTCGGGCTCGGCATAAAAGCGTTTGATAAAGCGCAGTTCGGGCTGGTCGCGCAGGGTCGATATGTATTTACTGACCGCATCGACCGCTGTGGCCGTGGTGGATGCAGAATATTGCGGGTACATGGGCAGTACCAGCAAACGCTCGCAACCCTGGGCACGCAGCTTCTGAATGGCGTCGCCCAGCGCCGGCCGACCGTACCGCATGGCCAGCTCAACACGGGCCGGCACCTGCAACGCCTGCAAGGCGCGTCCCACGGCTTCGGCCTGGGCCTGGCTCCAGACCAGCAGCGGCGAGCCCTGCTCGTGCCAGACGGCAGCATACCGCGGCGCAAGCTTGCGCGGTCGCAGCGGCAAAATGGCGCCCTTCAGTATGGGCTGCCACAACAACGAGGGCAGTTCGATGACACGCGGGTCAGACAAGAACTCTGACAGATAACGGCGTATGGCCCCCGCTTCGGGGGCATCCGGCGTTCCTAGGTTGATCATCAGGACACCTACCGGCCCGGGCTCGCGAGGGCTGGGGTGATCGGAAAACGCCTGCTCGTCGGCAGGCTCGGGCAAATAAACGGGCGGAGAAAAAACAGACATAGACGGCCATGAAGGAGGGAACGACGACTCAGGAGCGGTCAGTGTCGCAAGAATAGCCTTTTTACAGCCAGGACTTCAGGAATGATTATGACTGAGCGCGTTGGACAACAGGCGAGCGGTAATGTCGACAATGGGAATGACGCGCTCGTAGGCCATGCGGGTGGGCCCGATGACCCCCAATGTGCCCACGACCTTGCCATCGACACCGTATGGCGCGGTAATGACCGAGACATCTTCCATGGGCACCAGTTGGGAATCGCCGCCGATATAAATCTGTACCCCCTGCGCCCGGCTGGACACATCGAGCAATTGCAGCAGGTCGGTCTTTTTCTCGAACAAAGAAAACATGCGGCGCAGGCGGTCCATGTCGGAGGCCAGTTCGGAGACTTCGAGCAATTTACGCTCACCCGAAATAACGACGGAATCGTCATTGTCGTTGTTGGTGGTGCCGGCCTCGACAGCTGCCTGCATCAGGCGCGAGATGTCGGCCTGCAAAGAGGAGAGTTCGTCGGCGATGGCCAGGCGCACTTCGTCGAACGACATGCCTGCAAAATGATGATTAAAGAAGTTGCTGGCTTCGATCAGCTCTTGCTCGAGGTAGTCGCGCTGCACGAACAGAATGCGGTTTTGCACGTCGCCGTCGGGAGTGACAATAATAAGCAGCACCCGCCGCTCGGAAAGCCGAATGAATTCTATTTGACGAAACACCTGGGCGCGCTTGGGTGCCAGGACGACACCCGCGAACTGGCTTAGATTGGACAACAGCGCCGCCGCTGCGTTAACTGCGCGAGTGGGTTCGGCCGCAGGCAGCATTTCGCGGATTTCGCTGGGCTGCAATACCTCGAAGCGCTGTACCGCCAGCAGGCGGTCGACAAACATGCGGTACCCCCGGGGGGTGGGCACCCGCCCGGCCGACGTATGGGGGCTATGTATAAGGCCAAGCTCTTCGAGGTCGGCCATAACATTGCGTATGGTGGCCGGAGACAAATCGAACATCTTGGACAAGGTTCGCGAACCCACCGGTTGACCGTCGGCAATATAACGCTCAATCAGGGCTTTCAACAGGGCTTTGGCTCGATCATCCATAGGCTTATATTACGTGCTGCAGCTGATACGTGCTTTCCGCAGCGCCACGACCGCATCAGGAACTTATAATCCAAGTATCTTAATGTATAACCACAACAAAACCAGACCACAAGGCTGCGCCCATGCATTTTAAAACCGTTGCGCTGATCGGAAGATACCAAGATACAGGGCTCGACGGGCCCTTGCGCGAACTTTCCGATACCTTGCGGGCGGCGGGCTGCGCTGTACTGATCGAAGCCGAAACCGCCCATAACACCGGCATTACCGACCAGCCTGTGGCCACCTATCAGCAAATCGGCGAAACCGCCGATCTGGCCGTCGTCATGGGCGGCGACGGCACCATGCTGGGCGCCGGGCGCCTGCTGGCCCCCTACAAAGTGCCGCTAATCGGCATCAACCATGGCCGCCTGGGCTTTATCACCGACATTCCGCTGCAAGACGCCACCAGTGTCTTGGCCAGCGTCGTGCAGGGCAACTTTGAAATCGAAGAACGCATTCTGCTCGAAGGCCGGGTGGTGCGGGGCGACGAAGTCATGTTCTCGGGCCTGGCGCTGAACGACGTGGTCATCAACCGTGCCGGCCGGGGCGGTATGATCGAACTGCGCATCGAGCTCGATGGCACCTTCATGTACAACCAGCGCGCCGACGGTCTCATCATTTCCACACCCACGGGCTCTACGGCTTATGCGCTCTCGGCCAATGGGCCCATACTGCATCCGCAACTCAATGCCATGGTGCTGGTGCCGGTGGCACCGCAAACGCTGTCCAACCGCCCCATCGTGCTGCCCGACAGCGGCCTGCTCAGCATGACCATCACCGCACTGGGCCGGGTCGAATCGGGCGCAAGCGTTCATTTCGACATGCAAAGCTGGTCCGACTGCCAGCCCGGCGACCGCATCGACGTGCGCCTCGCCCGTCACACGTTACAGTTCGTGCATCCGGCCGGCTACAGCATATTTTCAACGCTCCGGCGCAAACTGCACTGGAACCTCATGCCTCAGCTTACCGACGAAATCGAGTAAACCCCATGCTGCGCAGCCTACACATCCATGACTT
>NZ_DATJBQ010000095.1:0-15316 GCF_035515275.1 Pusillimonas sp. | reverse complement strand
GGGCTGGCGATTAATGCCCATGACCGGAGGTGCGATCCAGTTGGCAAACTTGCCCGGCTCGACCACACGACCCATCAGCGAAGCGACAAACTCGCGGTCTTCAGGCGTAGGCAGCCACTCGTGTTCGTGGGCTTTCCATTGCTCTTCGGTCAGCACCTGGCCTTCGGGCGAAACGCGAATGCCTGCCAGCGTACCGATCTTGCGATTAAACGCCTTATGGGGAACGGTAAGACGGAACGCAATGCCGGCCTTCTCGAGCACCTTGTTCCAGCGGCCAACGCCCGCCACCGTGTCTTTGATGAAGTCGTCGCGCAGCACTTCGTTCAGTGCATTTAGCATGGGCACTTCGATTTCGCGCAGCTGCCCGTTCTGGACATCAAGAATACGGTAGGTGTCGTTCTTGAGCTGGTGGTCGTCGGTGCGCTTGCTTTCTTCGTAGCGGCCTTTAAGGCCCGAGCTATAGAAAATGGCAGCGTTGGACGACTGGTCGGCGCCGAAGAGGTCGATCGTGACACTGTAATGGAAGTTGATGTACCGCTGGATGGTAGGCAGGTCGATAACACCGGCGGCACGCAAGGCTTCGGGGTCTTCGGTCTTGAGTTCGTTCATGACCTGGGCCGTACGCTGCAGCACACGCGACACACCCGACTCACCCACAAACATGTGGTGGGCTTCTTCGGTCAGCATGAACTTGGTCGTGCGGGCCAGAGGGTCGAAGTTCGACTCGGACAGCGCGCTGAGCTGGAACTTGCCGTCGCGGTCGGTAAAGTACGTGAACATGTAAAACGCCAGCCAGTCGGGTGTTTTCTCGTTAAAAGCGCCCAAAATACGGGGGCTGTCTTCGCTGCCCGAGTTACGCTGCAGCAGTGCGTCGGCTTCTTCGCGGCCGTCGCGACCGAAGTAGCGATGCAGCAGGTAAACCATGGCCCACAGGTGGCGGCCTTCTTCGACGTTGACCTGGAACAGGTTGCGCAGGTCGTACAGCGAAGGGGCGGTAAGGCCCAGGTGGCGCTGTTGCTCGACCGATGCGGGCTCGGTGTCGCCTTGAGTAACAATGATGCGACGCAGGTTGGCACGGTGTTCACCGGGGGCTTCTTGCCAGACGTCCTGGCCGATGTGCTCGCCGAAGTGAACCTTGCGCTGGCCGTCTTGCGGCGTCAGGAAGATGCCCCAACGGTAGTCGGGCATTTTCACGTAGTCAAAGTGCGCCCAGCCGTCGGGTTGCACGCTGACTGCGGTACGCAGGTAAACGTCCATGTTCTGCGAAGCCTCGGGGCCCATGTCTTGCCACCACTTAAGGTAGTTGGGCTGCCAGTGCTCGAGCGCGCGTTGCAGCGTGCGGTCGCTGGACAGGTTGACGTTATTGGGAATCTTCTCGGAATAATTGATGCCTGACATGTATATGCTCCTTAATTCGTGCGCTTACACGCGGTTCCAATCAAAGTTGGCTTTTTCACCCTTGCCGTACAACTTGAGGGCGCCCTTCTCGCCCGAGGCGTTGGGTCGATAGAAAATCCAGTTCTGCCATGCAGACAGACGACCGAAAATACGGGTTTCCATGCTTTCAACGCTATTGAAACGCAGGTTGGCCTCAAGGCCGGTAAGCGAATCGGGCGACAAAGCGCTGCGTTCTTCGAGGGCGATGCGGATCTCGTCGTCCCAGTCGAGGCTGTCGAGCGCGTAGGTAACCAGGCCCAGCTCTTCGGCTTGGGCTGCGTCGATACGCTTGCCGATCGTGGCCGACACGGCGCCGATGGCAGGCTCTTCTTCGTAGAAGCGGCGAGCGATACGACTTTGGCCGTTGACCATGGGGTAAACGCCCAGGTTCAAGCCATTGACGGCGATTTCGACGGGCTGATCGGGATCATCGAGCATGTAGCTGCGATCGCAAGCCAGGGCCAGCTCAAGCAGGGTGCCGACAAAGCAGGAACCAGGCTCGATCAGGGCAAACAGCGAACGCGAGGTGACATCAAGGCGAGCCAGCGTGCGGCGCAGCATGCCGCGGGTTTCGCGAACAAACCAGTTGTCGGCAAATTTTTCGAGCGTAGCATCGGCCTGGAGCACTTTGGCGGCGTCGCCCTGGGTGCGAATGACCCAGGTGCCGATGTCGAGCTCGTTGGTACGCAGTTGCAGAATGGCGTCGTCAAGCTCGCGAGCCATTTGCAGGGGCCACCAGGCCACGCCTTCGGCCAGAATGGCGTCAAGGCTATCGGCGACTTGCTCGGGGCCGCGTACTACCAGGTTGGCAATGCGCTTCTGGCGATCGATTTGAACGTCGACATATTTGTACGACAGGCCGTTCTCGGAGTCGGTACGCTGCACAGGAGTAAGGACTACGCCTTTGCCGTCTGCGGGACGGTCGCTGCCGGCGGCCAGTTCCTCAGCGCGTTTTTGCACGCCTTCGGCAAACTGGGCCGGCTTGATCACGTCGTCGACCAGACGCCATTCTTTGGCACGGTCGCCGCGCACGCCTTCGACCAGGGTGCAGAAAATGTCGGCGCGGTCGTGACGCACTTTGCGCTTGTCGGTCACGCGGGTCAGGCCGCCTGTACCGGGCAACACACCCAGCAGCGGCACTTCGGGCAGCGACACTGCCGACGAGCGGTCGTCGATAAGCAGGATCTCGTCGCAAGCCAGGGCCAGCTCGTAGCCGCCGCCGGCACATGCGCCGTTCAAGGCAGCGACGAACTTAAGGCCGCTATGGCGGCTGGAGTCTTCGATGCCGTTACGCGTTTCGTTGGTGAACTTGCAGAAGTTGACCTTCCAGGCATGGGAGGACAAACCCAGCATGAAAATATTGGCGCCCGAGCAGAAAATGCGGTCTTTATCGCTGGTAACCACGACAGTGCGCACTTCGGGGTGCTCGAAACGGATGCGCTGCAGTGCGTCGTGCAGTTCGATATCGACACCCAGGTCATACGAGTTGAGCTTGAGCTTATAGCCGGGACGCAGGCCGCCGTCTTCGGCGACGTCCATGGCCAAGGTAGCGACCTGGCCGTCAAAGGAAAGCCTCCAGTGCTTGTATTGGCTGGGGTCTGTACGGAAGTCGACGCGGCTGCTCGCTGCTTGCTCGACCGCTGGGTTGGCGACTTGATTCATCGATATCTCCTAGTTTTTTGAAGCCCGAACAATAGTGCATGTTTAAATGGTGCATGCATAATAATGCAAGTGTGTTTTGACGTCAATCAAAACATGCAAGAAAATGCATGGACTCTTCAGGCCGCCTGCAAGGGCAGGCCCGCGACTTCGCGGATGTGCGTGCGCAGGTCGTTGAACGATTCAGAAAGAGACTGGTTGCTGGTCGAGCAGATGAAATCTGCCTTGGAATAAAAAGCCTCGCGGCTGGCGAGAATGCGTTTGAGATCGGCCATGGCCTCGTTGTTGCCGGCCATGGGACGGAAGTCGCCCTGAGCCATGACGCGCTCCATGTGGTCTTCGGGCGTTGCCTTGACCCACACACTATAGCAATGAGCCAGCATGAGATTCATGGTAGAGGGCTCGGACACCAGGCCGCCGGGTGTGGCAAGCACCATGTCCGGGTAAAGCTGAAGCGCTTCTTCGAGCGCGCGGCGTTCGTAGCGGCGGTATGCCGTGGCACCGTACAAGCTGTGAATTTCAAGGATTCCGCAGCCGGCAACGCGTTCGATTTCGTTGCTAAGCTCAATAAAAGGATAGCCGATATCGGCCGCCAGCATGCGCCCCAGCGTGGATTTCCCGGCACCTCGCAAACCCACCAATGCAATCTGGCGCATGCGGTTATGGGGCGACGTTTCGGCCCGGCCGGCGAATAGTTCGGAAAGCGTTTGGCGCGCCAGTTGCAGTTCTTGTTCGCCCCGGCCCTGAAGCAGCTCGCGAATAAGCAGCCACTCGGGCGTTGAAGTCGTAATGTCGCCCACCAGCTCGGCCAGCACGCAGTTGAATGCACCTGCAATGCTTTGCAGAACCAGTATGGACACGTTGCCCACCCCGCGTTCCAGGTTGGCCAGGTGGCGCTCGGAAACCGAGGCCGCGCGGGCGAGCTCCTTGCGGGTCATGCCCCGTCTGGCACGCAAACGGCGTACACGTTCCCCCAACGCAACCAGGTAGGGGTCACGCTCTGTCTCCGCATTGGCCCCCGAACTGGGGGCCTTATTGTCTAATGCTTTATTGTTCACCCAGATAAACCCTAAGAAAGCCGTCGATATGCATTATAGTGCTTGACAGCCGAGAAGAAAAGGCATAATTTTCACCCTGGCAAGCATATCGGACGGCACTCTATTGCGAGCCTCACCACGCAAGCAATCCGATTCTAGAAGGACCCAACATGAGCAACATCGAGACATTCCAGGGGCTCGTCCGCCAGGTAACAGATTTTATCGGCGCCCAGCCCCTCGACAAAGACCTTCAGCAAAAACTCAATCAACAGTTCCCGTACGACGGCGAACTGTGCCAAAGCATTGTCGAAACCTGTAGAAAAGCGGCGCAAGACGGCTGGATGTGCCAGTACGAGGGCGGCGGCGTGCGATACGGACGCGTCATCAAGCCCGCCGCAGAACTCAATAACTATTCCGTCGACGTGGTCGACATGGAAGACATCGCAGGCCCGCATCACCGGCATCCCAATGGCGAGATCGATCTGATCATGCCCATTTCCGACGACGCCCGTTTCGACGGCCATTCTCGTGGATGGCTGGTGTACGGCCCCGACAGCGCCCACAGCCCTACTGTTACGCAAGGGCGCGCCCTGGTGCTCTACCTCTTGCCGGAAGGCAAGATCGAGTTCACCAGGCAGTAATCGCAGTACGCGACGGCCGCATTATTGCCAGCCGTCTTTTCCGGCGGAATCTGTTCGCCCCGATTTCCACAGAAACGACATACCTATGAAGAAACTTGCTAACTATGTTCAGGGCCAATGGCTGGAAGGCGCCGGCAAGGGCACAACCCTGCATGACCCGGTTCTGGGCACGGCACTGGCCTCGGCCGGCGCCGACGGCATTGACATGGCCGCAGCGTACGACTTCGCTCGCAAACAAGGCGGCACCGCCTTGCGCAGGCTCAGTTACGCACAGCGCGCGGGCCTGCTCGCCCAAGTGGCGCAGGTACTTCAAGCCAATCGCGACAAGTACTACGACATTTCCCTGCAAAACTCGGGCACCGTCAAAAACGACACCGCGGTTGACGTGGACGGCAGCATCTACACGCTTTCGTACTACGCCAAGCTGGGCGCCAAACTTCAAGACGGCAAACTGCACCTGGAAGGCAACGCCGATCCGCTGGCCAAAGAAAATGCCTTTGCCACCCAGCACGTCGAGGTTCCCTCGCACGGCGTGGCGCTGTTGATCAACGCCTTCAACTTCCCCGCCTGGGGCCTGTGGGAAAAGGCCGCTCCGGCCTTGCTTTCAGGCGTGGCCGTCATGGTCAAGCCGGCCACGGCGACCGCCTGGCTTACTCACGAAATGGTCAAAGACGTTGTCGAGGCCGGCATACTGCCCGAAGGCAGCCTGAACATTGTCTGCGGCCGTCCCGACGGCCTTATCGACGCCCTGAACGGCCTGGACCTGGTGTCGTTCACCGGTTCGGCCGAGACCGCCGCCACGCTAAGACAGCATCCGCGCATCCAGCACGACGGGGTGCGTTTCAATGCCGAGACCGACAGCGTCAACTGTGCCCTTCTTGACCCTGACGCCACCGGTACCGACCTGCTGGTGCGCGAGGTGGTACGCGAACTTACCATTAAGTCGGGCCAGAAATGTACGGCGATCCGCCGCATTCTGGTACCCCAGGCCAGCTACGACACCGTAGCCAAGGCCATTGCCGACAAACTGCAATCCATCACTGTAGGCGACCCGCGCAACGAATCGGTGCGCATGGGCAGCCTGGTCAGCGCTTCGCAAGCCGAAGCCGTCAAGGCCGGCATCGAGCTGCTGGCCCAGCACTGCGACGTTATTTTCGACGGTCGCAGCCAAAGCACGGTACTTGCCGACGCCCCTGACCATGCTTGCGTGGCACCCATGTTGTTCGGCGCGCCCGACCCCGACAATCTCGACCTGGTTCACGAGACCGAGGTTTTCGGCCCTGTCGCCACCCTCATGCCTTACCGCGACGCCGAACATGCGTTCGCATTGGCGCGACGCGGCATGGGTTCGCTGGTGGCCTCGGTCTATGGCGAAGATGCCGATTTTCTGGCGCTGGCCGCCCTGAACCTGGCCGAAAGCCATGGCCGGGTGCATATTATCAATAGCGAAGTGGCCAAAGTGCAGACCGGTCATGGCAATGCCATGCCCCAGTCCAACCACGGCGGCCCCGGACGCGCCGGCGGCGGCCAAGAGCTTGGCGGCCTGCGCGCACTGGCTTTTTATCACCGTCTGGCAGCAGTCCAGGCCTCACCCGACGTGCTTGCACGCCTGGCAACGCTTTAACACGTACAACCCCACGCCGGCAACCTGTTCATACATAGCAACAAGCAGTACTAGGCACTACACAAGAAGCGCACGTACCGCTCGCAGCACCGACGCACCATCTGGAGACCCTGATGCAAGCCTGCCCTGCAGAACTTAATTTCGCCCAATATATTGTCGAAACCAACGCCGGCCGTGCCGACAAAACCGCCTATATCGACAGCCAGGGCACCCTGTCGTATGGCGACATGGCGAAACGCATTGCCAAGTTTGCGGGCTTGCTGCACGAACTGGGCATCCGCCGCGAAGAACGCATACTGCTTTCCATGCACGACACCAACGACTGGCCGGTGGTATTTCTGGGCGCGCTGCATGCGGGCGTGGTGCCGGTTGCTGTAAACACCCTGCTGCCGGCTGCCGACTACGCCTACATGATGGAACACAGCCGTTGCCAGGGCGTGTTTGTGTCCGGCCCGTTGGTGTCCACCATCCAGGAAGCGCTTGCCACCGCCAGCCACGAGGTCAAGCATGTTGTGGTGTCGCGCCCCGAAGGCCCCCTGGCGGCCGACCATATAGAACTCGAAACCCGCCTGAGCCAGGCCGCCGCCGTTCCGCCTATAAGAACCAAGTCTGACGAAATCGCTTTCTGGTTGTATTCGTCGGGTTCGACCGGCCAGCCCAAGGGCGTGGTTCATTGCCATGCCAACCTCTGGTACACCGCCGAGCTTTACGGCAAGCCCATACTGGGCGTGCGCGAAGACGACATCGTATTTTCGGCGGCCAAGCTGTTCTTTGCGTATGGCCTGGGCAACGGGCTGACCTTCCCGCTCTCCGTCGGCGCAACCGTGGTGCTGATGGACGAACGCCCCACCCCTGCTGCCGTGTACAAGCGCCTGGTCGAGCACCAGCCCACCGTCTTTTGCGGTGTGCCCACCTTGTACGCCAGCATGTTGGCCTACGACGCCATGCCCACCAAAGACCAGGTCTCCATGCGCATTTGCGCGTCGGCCGGCGAGGCGCTTCCGCGCGATATCGGCGAGCGCTTCACCCGTCAGTTCGGCTGCCGCATCCTTGACGGCATCGGCTCAACCGAAATGCTGCATATCTTCTTGTCGAATCGCGAGAACGACCTGCGCTACGGCACAACCGGCAAGCCGGTTCCGGGTTACGAGGTCGAGCTTCGCGACGACGAAGGCCACCCTGTACCGTGCGGCAGCATCGGCGACCTTTACATCAAGGGGCCGAGCGCGGCCGTCATGTACTGGAACGACCGCAAGCGCACTTGTTCCACCTTTCTGGGGGACTGGACCAAAAGCGGCGACAAATACGTTTGCGACGAAGACGGCTACTACACGTATTCAGGGCGCAGCGACGACATGATCAAAGTCAGCGGCCAGTATGTTTCGCCCATTGAAGTCGAGAACATTCTTATCCAGCACACCGCCGTGCTCGAAGCGGCCGTTATCGGCACCTGCGACAGCCAGGGCCTGATCAAGACCACCGCCTACGTGGTGCTGCGCTCGGGCAACAGCGCCTGCGAAGCCATTGAGCAAGAGCTTCAGGCTTTCGTCAAAGGCCAGCTTGCGCCGTTCAAGTATCCGCGCACCATCCATTTTGTAGACGAACTGCCCAAGACCGCCACCGGCAAAATCCAGCGTTTCCGCCTTCGTCAGCAAGAAACCCACTGACATGCAAATGGCCGCCACAACTTCTTCATCCGGCGTCGCGCGCATCCAGGCGCTGGGTCGCGACATCGATATCGAGTATTACCTGATCTCGCCCGAGAAGCAGGACGCCGACCTGCTCGTGTTCCTGCACGAAGGCCTGGGGTCGGCTTCTATGTGGAAGGACTGGCCCGCGCAAGTGTGCGCGGCGGCCGGTTGCAGGGGTTTGGTGTTTTCGCGCTATGGCTATGGTGCCAGCACACCGCGACCACTCGACGAAAAATGGCCGGTCCAGTACATGCACGACCAGGCGCGCGAAGCCCTGCCGGCATTGTTCAATGCCTTGGGCATGCAAGACGAAAAGCCGGTCTTGTACGGCCATAGCGACGGCGGCTCGATCGCGCTGCTCTATGCGGCCATGTACCCCGATGCCGTAAAAGGTATCGTCGTTGCCGCACCGCATATTTTCGTCGAAGACATTTCGGTCGAAAGCATTGCCAAAGCCCGAGACGCCTTTTTGCAAACCGACCTTCCGCAACGTCTGGGCCGGTATCACAGCAACGCCGAGGCCACCTTCTGGGCATGGAACGACATCTGGCTTGATCCCAGGTTTCTTGAATGGAATATTGAGGCGTATCTCGACAAGATCGCCTGCCCGATACTGGCTGTGCAGGGCGTGGACGACGAGTACGGCACGCTCGATCAAATTCAAGGGATTAAACGTATTGCAACACATGCAAAGCTCTGTATTATTGAGCGCTGCCGCCATTCCCCCCATAAAGACCAACCCGAAATAATCACAAACGAGGTCGCGAACTTCATGCGCGACCTCGTCTGAACCGCGCGTTACGCGCACCCCCTGAAGTCATCCTTTTTCATAATAAACAGGAGTAGGCAATGAAAAAAACGCTCACCCGCACTGCCCTCGCTACAGTGCTCGCATTCAGCGCAGGCAGCGCAGTCGCCGCCGTCAAAGTCGGTTTCATGCTGCCTTATAGCGGTACGTATGCCAAACTGGGCGAAGCCATCGAGAGCGGCTTCAAGCTGTATGTTCAAGAACAAGGCGGAAAACTTGCCGGCCAGGAAATCGAGTACTTCAAGGTCGACGACGAATCCAACCCCTCGAAAGGCCCCGAAAACGCGAACCGCCTGATCAAGCGCGACCAAGTCGACATCCTGGTCGGCACGGTTCACTCGGGCGTGGCAATGGCTCTGGCCAAAGCTGCTAACGACTCCGACACCACGCTGATTATTCCTAACGCCGGCGCCGACGCCATTACCGGCCCGCTGTGCAGCAAGAACGTGTTCCGCTCGTCGTTCTCGAACTGGCAGCCTGGTTACGCCATGGGCGTGGTCGCTGCCGAAAACGGCGACAAAACCGCAGTTACCATTTCCTGGAACTACGCAGCGGGCAAAGAATCGACCGACGGCTTCAAAGAGTCGTTTGAAAAGGGCGGCGGCAAGGTTGTAAAACACCTGACCCTGCCCTTCCCCAACGTCGAGTTCCAGCCGTTGCTGACCGAAATTGCATCGATCAAACCTGACGCGGTCTACACCTTCTTTGCAGGTGGCGGTGCGGTCAAGTTCACACAAGATTACGCAGCAGCCGGTCTGAAAGACAGCATTCCCCTGTACGGCGCCGGCTTCCTGACCGACGGCACGCTTGAAGCCCAAGGCGCTTCTGCACAAGGCCTGCTTACCGCCCTGCACTACGCAGACGGCCTGAACACACCGCGTGACAATGCCTTCCGCGAAAGCTATATCAAGAACTTCCCCGCGCTTCCACCCGATGTCTACGCCGTACAAGGTTATGACGCTGCACAGATGCTCGAAGCTGGCCTGAAAGCCGTCAACGGCGACGTCAGCAAGAAAGACGACATGCGCAACGCCATCCGTAGCGCCAAGATCGACAGCCCTCGCGGCGAGTTCACCCTCTCGAAAGCGGGCAACCCCGTGCAAGACATGTACTTGCGTAAGGTCGACGGTCTCGAGAATAAAAAAGTAAAAGTCGCCGTTGAAAAACTGGCCGACCCCGCTCGCGGCTGCAAGCTGTAATACTCCGCCTGCATCCTCTGCTACCGCTAGTGCGGTCGCAGAGGATTTCTAGTTGAACCAAAGGAATACTCGTGGACCCGGCAATCTTCCTGATCCAATGTTTAAATGCCGTGCAATACGGGCTGCTGCTTTTTCTTGTTGCCAGCGGCCTGACTCTCATCTTCGGCATCATGGGCATCATCAATCTCGCCCATGGCAGTTTCTACATGATCGGGGCCTACATGGCCTTTGCATTACAGCCCCTGGTCGCTCAATACCTGGGCGGCGGCTTTGTCGTTACGGTGCTGGCATGCGTGCTTCTGGCCACGTTGCTGGGTTATTTTCTTGAGTGGGCTTTTTATAGTTATCTGTACACCCGCGAGCACCTGCAGCAAGTGCTCATGACCTACGGTCTTATTCTTGTCTTCGAAGAACTGCGCAGCATACTGGTGGGCAACGACGTACACGGCGTGCCCGTTCCTTCGTGGCTGGCGGGGTCCATACAATTGGGCGAAGTCATGACCTACCCCGTTTATCGCCTGTTCATTTCGGCGGTCTGCATCCTGGTCGCCCTTCTGATGTTCTGGGTGCTTACGCGCACCCGCCTGGGCATGATGATTCGCGCAGGGGCCAGCAACCGCGAAATGATCAACTCGCTGGGCATCGACATCAATCGCCTTTTCCGCATCGTATTCGCCATTGGTGTTGCGCTGGCTGCATTGGCAGGCGCCATCGCCGCGCCGGTGTCGTCGGTGTACCCGGGTATGGGCAACGCAGTACTGATCATTTGCTTTGTCGTGGTGGTTATCGGCGGCATCGGCTCGATCAAGGGCGCCTTTCTGGCCGCCATGCTGGTCGGCTTTGTCGACACCTTCGGGCAGGTGTTCTTCCCCGCTGCGGCCGGCGTCATGGTGTATTTGCTCATGGCCGCCATTCTTCTATTCAAGCCCGAAGGGCTATTTAAACAAGGCTGACACACGTATGCGTTTCATTCTACGTGCCATTTTGCTGCTGGTGCTTATTGCGCTGATACTGGCTTTGCCATCCATCGCCACCAGCTACTACACCAGTCTGGTCATCAAGATCATGATCTACGCGCTATTTGCGCTTAGCCTGCAATTGCTTGTGGGCTGTACCGGGCTGGTCAGCCTGGGGCATTGCGCGTTTTTCGGTATCGCGGCGTATTTTGTTACGCTGCTGTCGCCCGAATCGGGTGCCGGCAACATGCTGCTGCTTCTGCCCGGCGCCGTGCTGGCCGCCATGCTCTATGCCGTCGTCACCGGCGCTCTGGCGCTGCGCACCAAAGGCATTTATTTCATCATGGTTACGCTGGCCTTTGCACAAATGGCCTACTACGTATTCCACGACACCGCCCTGGGCGGCGGCACCGACGGCATCTACTTGTATTTCCGCCCTGAAATCCGCTTGGGCGACTGGGTCTTGCTGAATATCGACAATCAGTTCGTGTTCTATGTCTTTACCCTGGCCTGCCTGCTGCTGACCTGGGTGTTCCTGTCCTTGCTGATGCGCTCGCGTTTCGGCGCCGCGCTCACCGGCATTCGCGTCAACGAACAGCGCATGCGCGCTGCCGGCTACTCCACTTTTCAGTACAAGCTTACGGCCTACATTATCGCGGCTGGTCTGGCCGGGGTGGCCGGGGTCCTTTACGCCGCCAAAGACGGCTATGTCAACCCCGAACTGCTGGCCTGGGAGCAATCCGGCCTGGTGCTGCTCATGGTCATTCTGGGTGGCATGGGGCGCCTGTGGGGCGCAGTGGTCGGGGCTGTTGCCCTTACGCTGTTGCAAGAGGTCTTCCAGTCGCAGGCGCTGTTCGGCGAATTCGCCAAAAACTGGCACCTGACCTTCGGCCTGGCCATTATCGCTTTGGTTGCAGCCTTGCCCCAAGGTCTGGCGGGGCTTCCCGATCAGTGGCGCAATCGCAGCCGTTCCAAGTCCATCACCTCGGCTCCGGCTCAGTAAAGGCAGCACCATGACGCAAACCTTATTATCGGCCCAGAAAATCACTCGCCGCTTCGGCGGCCTGACGGCCATCGACAATGTTTCGCTCGAGCTCAAGCGCGGGGCCGTGCATGCCGTCATCGGCACCAACGGCGCAGGCAAATCCACTCTGGTCAGCGTCCTGTCGGGCGAGCTGGCGCCCAACGAGGGCACCATCTTCATGAACCAGCAGAACATCACCACTTGGTCGCAACCCAAGCGTGCGCGTGCAGGCATGGGTCGCAGCTATCAGCGCACCACCATTTTCCCTTCGTTAACCGTGCACGAAAACTGCCGGCTTACAGCACAAGCCAACCACCAGCACTTCTGGAGCTGGACGCCGTCAAGCCATTGCACCAAAAGCAACGAAGCCGCCGACCATGCCCTTGAGTTAGCCGGCCTTTCGGCATTCAGCAATCAGATTGCGGGGTTGCTGTCTCACGGCGGCAAGCGCCAGCTTGAAATCGCCATGAGCCTGTCCACTCACCCCAGCGTGCTGCTGCTCGACGAGCCGCTTGCAGGCATGGGCTCAGAAGAAACCGACCGCATGCTCAATCTGCTCGACTCGCTAAAAAGCGAACACGCCATTTTGCTGGTCGAGCACGATATGGACGCCGTCTTTCGTATTTCCGACGAGATCACCGTGATGGTCAACGGTGCAGTCATCGCCCATGGCGACCCGGCAAGCATCAAAGCCAACCCATTGGTACAGACTGCTTATCTCGGAGACGAAGAATGACGACGCTTATTGAAGCCTCCGGGCTGCACACTTACTACGGCGCCAGCCACATCTTGCAAGGCGTCGACCTGCGTATCGACGCGGGCGAATCCATCGGTCTGCTGGGCCGAAACGGCATGGGCAAGACCACGCTCATCCGTACCATAATGGGGCATATTGCGCCGGCCAAGGGCAAAATCGTTATTCGGGGCCGCGACAATACCCAGGCGCAACCGCATCAGGTCGCCCGACAAGGGGTGGCCTATGTCCCCGAGGGCCGCGGAATTTTCCCCAACCTCGATGTCCGCGAAAACCTGCTTGTGGCTTCCAGGCCGGGCTACAAGGGCCGAAAAGACTGGACCTACCAGCGCGTACTCGATACCTTTCCACGCCTTACCGAACGCCTGAGCCATGGCGGCCAACAGCTTTCGGGCGGCGAGCAACAAATGCTGGCCATCGGTCGCGCGCTCATGACCAACCCCGACGTGCTCATTCTGGACGAAGCCACCGAAGGCCTCGCCCCGCTGATCATCGCCGAAATCTGGCGCATTATCGAAGCCATTCGCGAAACGGGCGTTGCCACCCTTATCGTGGACCGCAACTATCGAAAAGTGCTGACACATACCGACCGATGCGTCGTACTTGAAAAAGGCCGGGTCGTTGAACAACGTGACAGCGCCACGCTGGCCAGCCAAACAGACCTGCTGACGCGATATTTGGGCGTCTGATTCTCCCCGCCCTTAAAGCATGGGCGGGGCGACTCTACAGTGAGCTACCCCGCCCACACATGACTCAGGTGTGGGCCCCACCCATTACAAGACACTAGAACGCCCAGCGCACACTCGCCTGTGCGCTATGGTCGCGGGTGTGGCCCGCCAGCTGACCCGCATAGTTCAACGCCACGCGAGTATGGCGCCCAACAGACCAGCCCAGACCCACGTCGGCGAGCAAGGCATTGCGGGCCAGTGGGGCCCCAACTACCTTGAAGGCATCGCCGGTGGTGAAGCGCAGTTGCCGGGTGGGTGTCACGTCGCCGAATGCGTGGCGCCAGCCTAATCCCACTTCCAGCTGCAAGCGGCCGCTCTTGTCCGTTGCCACGTCGGTACCCAGACGTAACCCCAGCGTCGAGAAGCCGACGGCGTCGCGACGGCCGGCGTCCTGCAGCCCGAATACGGCGTTATCCTCTGCGAAAGCCGATTGGCGCAGCCACATCTGAGCCAGGCCGGCATAGGGCTCGAGCGTGGCCCCGCCCAGATCAATGCTACGCGCCGCTTCGACAAAAACCTGCAGCACCTGAGCATCGCGTTTCGAACTGGATGACGCATGAGCCGTCCAATCGATGGTTCGGCGCGTATCAAGTTGGTACCACGACTGCGTCAACCCACCCCGGAAGGACCATGGCCCGTGCTGCATGCCTGCATAGGCCATGGCGTGATAACCGTCGGCGCGGACGCGGTCGAGACGGGCGTCATCCCTGAGGGTTGAGTTGGTGTAGGAGAACCCAAGGCCCGCGCGGGCCTGCCTGCCCTCCCGTTCGCCCAGGGAAAAATCGCCCCCAAGCGCCAGCCCGCCCAGCGAGCGATCCAGGGCCCGGGCCTGTGTGCCGCCGCCCAGGCGCCCCCAATTGCCAAAGACTTGCCCCCACATGCCGCGATCATTGCTCACGCCGGCCTGAGAGAACGCGGCCGCGCCCCGCCCGCTGTGCATGGGATCACGCAGCGCCTGGCGTGTGCGGTGCAATACGGTGTGACGCAGCAGGTCGCCGGTGTCGAACAAGGCGGATTGGGTCGAGGCGTAGATCTCTCCGGTGAGCGACTCATACAGCGCCGGCACCACCGTGGCGTCTTGAATGCCCACGATCTCGTCGTAGGCCTTGCCCGACAGGCCCTGGCTTTCAACCGCATTGGCCATGGCGCGCTGATTACCGGTGCGCGCAAAACTGGCAAAGGACGTAGCGTTGCGCTCGACTGACAACGAGAAGGCAGAAGCGCCACGACTGGCAGCCAGGTCAATGAACAGACCGTCAAGGTTGGTTTCGTCGAACGCGCCCGACAGCGCGCCCCCCGATTCGAGGAAGGAATACTGTCGGCCCAGGTGGGCGGCACGCAGCCCCAACACCCGCAAGCCGCCGCCCTGGATATCGACATCGCCGGTAACCACCAGCTTGTCGGTAACGCCCTGGGGACTGAGTTCGAGTTCAAGCAAAGATCCGGCTTGCTGGGTGTAGTTGCCCGCGACGGTCAGCGTGCCCACAGAGTTGCCCGGCTGCACGAGGCCATAGACAAGCGTGTTGCCCACCATACCGCTTCCGCCCAGCGCTGCTTCCTGACCGATGGTAAGCAGCGCTGAATCGGCGATCGAGCCGTTGACCACGAGCTTGCCGCCGCTAATCACGGTGGCGCCGGTATAACTGTTGTTGCCGGTCATGACAAGCACACCCGCTCCGGTCTTGGCCAGCCCCCCCGACCCGCTGATGTCATTGCTCCAAAGCGAGCTGTATCCACGCGTATCGACGCTGAATACGG
>NZ_DATJBQ010000094.1:0-12017 GCF_035515275.1 Pusillimonas sp. | reverse complement strand
CCACAAGGTTTGTAGTTCCATTCTTTATAAACATAATTAAGGGCATTGACGAACGAGGGCGGTGGCCCGTAGTTGTACTCGGGCGTTACAAACGCGTAGGCATCGGCTTGCGTGACACTGGCGCTCCAGGCCTTGGTGTGTTCTTTTTCGTATTTGCGCTGCACCGGATGGTTGGCTTCGTCATACAGCGGCAGGTTGAAATCGGCCAGATCAATCAGTGAGGCCTCGAATTGCCCGTGCTGAGTGGCGAAATCGGTAAACCAGCTGCCTACCGACGGGCCGACACGGCCGGGGCGGGTGCTGCAGATGATGACTTGAAGCTTGAGGGACATACTACGACCTCCTGGGAGACGACGGGTGGATGTGATCATTAATGCAAGGTTGCATTAAGGATACACGGTTCGTATTGGCCGCCATGTCAGCCGGCGGCGGAAACTGCATTCTACACATCGCCCGGGCGCGCTACTTGCTAAGTAGCGGCTACGACATACTCAAGGAACAAAGCCATGAACAAGACCCTTATGGCCGCTACCGGGATGGTGATGTGCATTGGGCTGATTGGTTGCACTACACCCCGGGACGCAACCCAGCTTTCGCAAAAAACCGTGCATTATGCTTGCGGGCCGCAAGGTGCCCAGCAGCCCCTGACGGTGCAGTACACCTTCCAGGGGACCGAGGCGCTGGCAGCCAAAGTTATTTACAACAACCAGGCGGTGGATTTGACCCGTGCCACGGCCAGCAATGCCGACATGGTTGGCAATACCTTCCGCGGCAATGGCTACACCTGGACCACTGACAAGTTCACTTACGACAGCGTTGGCGAAACCCATGGAAATATGCTGACCCAGGACGTCGCCCAGAACGTGAATGGTCAGCGGACCACCGTCAGCAATATTATTGCCAATAACTGCGTGGTGGCCGGGCCCGTTCGAACCCACCCCACAACCACCACCCCGCAATGAGCGGGCTGCAAGCCGTGGCGCTCTTCATGGAGCGGCACGGCCTTTTGCTGGTAACGGCAGAGTCTTGCACTGCGGGATTGATTGCTGCGCATCTGGCCGATGTGCCCGGAGCGGGAGGCTTACTGGATTGCGCATTTGTGGTGTATTCGCCAGAAGCCAAAAAGCAGTGCCTTGGGGTCAGCGAACAAACCCTTCAGGTCCACAACCTGACCAGCGAGCAAGTTGCGCGCGAAATGGCGGCAGGTGCGCTGGCCAATAGTGAACGGGCCAACATGGCGATCGCCAACACCGGATTGGCGGACGATACCGATAAAGACGTGCCGGCCGGCACCCAATGCTTTGCGTGGGCGTTTCGTCTGGCAAAGCCGGTTGACTGCGAGCAATCCCGCTTGGCGTTGTTTTCAGAAACCCGACGTTTTCAAGGTGATCGCAGCCAGATACGTGAAGCCAGCGCTTACTATGCGCTGGAGTCCGTGCCGCGTTATTTTGAGCAACTGACGCGTCGGTGATCGTGCGACTTCATTGGGGATGCGGGCTGCGCAGGGGGTCGAAGTCTTCCCAGCGGCCCTGGTTCCAACGGCCGTGCGCACGCTCAACTTCTTTGCCACCCGCGTTGCGCAGCAAGGTGGCGATGTCGTTCTGTTTCTCGGGTGTGGTGTGTACCGCCAGCAATACTCCCGATCGCCGTCCTTCAGTGACTTTGCGCCGGGCGGCGGCGAACCCCTGCTGGGGGCGTGACTTGCCCAATGAGTGCATGGCGCCTGCCAGCGAGCCGACGTAAGCACCCACCGCGATGCCTCCGACGACAAGCAGGGACGAACTGCTGAAGAGCCAACCTAATCCCCCTCCGATCACCGCGCCAACCAGCCCAAGCAGGGCCGCTCCGGCGATGGCAGTAACGGGGGCCCCCTTCGAATTGGGATCTGCGGCGCGGTCGCCGCCCAAGGGGTAGTTGTCGTGCCAACCGGCGGGGTTGACAAAGAAGGTGTGAAGATCGTCACTGGTCACGCCGTGGTTCATAAGAGCCTGCGCGGCCGCTTCGGCTTGTTCGAAGGTATCGAACCGGGCGGCGATGATCAGTGCCATAGGGGATCCTTTTTGTGTTGGATTCACGGAACTTGTCTGTTCCACCCATACAGCAATAACCATGCCGCCCGAACAGCGTGGTTACGACATCTTTAAGAATGCTGAGAGCCGCCTGCTTCGATAGATTGGTCGGATCGGTTCAGCATGGCCACGGCAATTAACAGCGTTACGCCCAGCCCATACAACACCAGCGGAATACTCTCGTACGACATGATACCCTCCGTGACGGTTGGTAAGACGCTTGGAAAACGGCTGTAACAACAGCAAGTATCATGCCTTCGCAAAAAAATCGCCAGTATTTTGTGTCGATTTTTTACATTGCTAGCTATTTATGTCGATCTCTTTGGTTTCTTTACCAACAATCAGTGCGATCAGCGTCAGAAGCCCCATGGCGGACAGATACCAGCCGACCATGGTTGGGCTCCCGTCGCCCGTATTCCAGAGCCACACTGCGATAAAGGGGGCCACCGCGGCGCCTAGAATAGAAGAAACGTTATACGAAATGCCCGATCCGGTATATCGGATGTTTGTCGGAAACAGTTCGGGCAGCAGGGCGCCCATGGGGCCGAAAGTGCAACCCATCAGAACAAAACCGATAACCAGCCAGGACATGACGCCGACGAAACCGCCGCTAAGCAACGGCGTCCAGACCAGGCCAAACACGATAATGGCCAGGGTGATGACAATAAGCGTTTTGCGTCGCCCGAAACGGTCTGCCCACGGCCCCGATAGCAAGGTGAAGATGCCGAAGAACACGACGGCAAATATCAGCATCAGCACGAAATCGTTATAACTGTAGCCGAGCCCGGGCAATTGTCCGGTGGCGGGATCCAGTGGTGCCCGGCCGTAACTGAGCGAGAATGTCGTCATCAGATAAAACAGCACGTAGGTGGCCAACATGTAAAAGGTGCCAAGGATGAGTTCGCGCCAATGGGTGCGCACGACTTCACGCAGTGGCAGCTTCACCACTTTGCCGGTGGTAACCGCTTTGGAGAATGCCGTGCTTTCAACCAGGTTCAATCGCACCCATAGGCCCACAATGACCATCACGGCAGAGAACAGGAAGGGAATGCGCCAACCCCAGTCAAGAAAGGCCTGAGAAGGGCGTGACGGGTCGTCGGAGGGCAGCAGGGCCGCCACGATCAGGAACAGGCCGTTAGCAATGATGAAGCCCAGCGGCGCCCCCAATTGTGGAAACGTACCGTAAAGAGCACGCTTGCCGCTTGGGGCATTCTCGGTTGCCACCAGAGCCGCGCCCGACCATTCGCCGCCAATGGCAAAGCCCTGGGCCAGACGCAGTATGACCAGCAGGGTCGGGGCCAGCCACCCAACCATGTAATAAGTGGGTAAAAGCCCGATCAGGAAGGTGGCGACTCCCATGGTCAGCAAGGCCGCGACCAAGGTGGTCTTGCGTCCCACCTTGTCGCCCAGATGCCCGAAGAACACCGCGCCCAGAGGGCGTGCGATCATGGCGGCACCGAAAATGGCGAACGACGACAGCAGCGCTACGGTTTCGTTTCCCGGAGGGAAAAACAGATGCGGGAAGACCAGCACCGCGGCTGTGGCATACACGTAGAAATCATAGAACTCAATCGTGGTGCCCACCAGGCTGGCAAGAATGACCCTGGACCGTGAGTTGGCGGGCTGTGCTGCAGTTTGGGTAGGTGATGTGGCGGACATGTGCAGGGCTTCCATGGGGCGAGCGACAGGCGGGGGGGCATTCCCCGCGAAAGTGTGGAATTTTACTGCAGGACGCAACGGACAATGCGTCGGGGCACGCCGGCACCATGCGGCATAAGGCGTTACGAGACCTTAACGGCGGCCGACTCTTCAACCGCCCGGCCGGTGTCTTCGGTCCAGACAAAGCGCATTTGGCCCGATTGTTGCGGTGCCACTTCAAAACGCAGGTAGGGGTTGGCCGCCAACGAGCGAAAAAATGTGGCTTGTATGAGCGGGCGACCGTCCAGCGACACCTGGAACGTTTCTATGATGCGTTGTGGCGGGGTCCGGCCGGTGGCGTCCTGCGCCAGCCCGGTCGTCATCGGATGATTGATCATCGAAACGACTTCAGCGGGCGAGCCGGTTTTCCAGGTTTTGGGTACGCGCACGCGCGCGGTCATTTCGCTGGAAGCATCCGCCCTGGCCGGGGCAACGCAGCCGCTGGTGGTGACCCGTACATCGCGCTGGGCCAACAGGGTTTCGCCGTCTTCGGTGCGCGCCACCACCACCACGGTTTGTGATTCGCTGAGGCGGATTCGGGTCGCAAGATTGACGGTCGGCATCTCGGGGCCGAACTCGAACTTGGCGACTTCGGGCGTGGGGTTGCCGCTGGCAAAGATAAACAGCTTCTGAATGCGCGCTGCGCTGCCCGGGCGGCTGGACGAAATGGCAAGCGGTACCGACGAGCCGTCTTCAGCCACCAGGGGCAGTGAAATATCGATGCCGCCTTGTGTAATTTGGCCGTTACCCAGGGTTTTGCTGATGGCGTCGATGCGGCGCCAGGCGTCGGCCAAGGCCACGCCCGGAACCAGCAACAACGACGCCCCGGCAGCTTTCAGCAGCCGACGCCGAAGGTGCTGGTGTGAAGGGGATGGGAACACGTTTGGATCAGAAAACATCGATTTTAATATTAGGCAGACCTGCCTTTGAAATTTAAGCGGGCACCCGCAACAATGGCCAATGACGCGATAAGCGAGCTGTATGACAAGGTGGAAAGACCCGTTAAGCCTTGCCCGATCGAGCAACCGAATGCCAAGGCACCACCCACACCCATAAGCAGGCCGCCGACAATATATCGCGGCATGCTGCGGGTGGTGTCGAAGCCTTCAAGGCAGCATTGTTTACGCCACAACGAGGCAATGAACGAGCCGAGTACCACGCCCAGCACCACCGCCACGCCAAAGCGCAGGCTCATGCCGGTGGCGATCATGGCATATTGAATTGTATCGCCTATGGGGGCGACGAAGGTGAGCGAGGTGACCGGCGTGGGGTCGAAGTCGTCGGCCCCCAGCCATCCGGTTACCATCCAGCCGGCTACGATCAGCAGCCCTACAACCACGCCGCTGATCAGATCGCTGGTGCGCCGGCCCGACTCGCGTTTGCGCAGTGCGAACCCCAGCAACATAGCAGCCGCCAGCCACACGACGACCGAGCGCGGCAACCCGGCGGGTACCGAAACAGCACCGGGCGTGACAGCTGTTAGCGAGCCGAGCCAAAGACGTAACGGCGCCAGAATGCCCGTCAGGGTCATATAGGCGGCAATACCCAGGCACAGCAGCACAACCAGCGAACGCAGGTTGCCCTGGCCCAGCAGCACCAATGCCCGGGCCCCGCAACCGTTGGCCAGCGACATGCCGTAACCGAACATGAGTCCGCCCAAAGGTAGCAGCAGCCACGAGTACGACGGCATTAAATACAGCGATTGCGAGAGATCAACTGCGCCGGTTGCCGCGAGCACATCAGTACCGATCAGGGCAACGGCAAGCGCCATGGTAAAGCTGTGCAACTTATAGCCGTGCCTGCCGGACCAGAACTCGGCCAGCCCGCGCTGCAGGCAGAAGCCCGAGATCTGCCCGCAGGCGCCGAAGACCAGACCAACGGTCAGTCCGGCCCACAATACGAGTTCGAGGTGAGTCATTACTTAGGAGGAGCGGGTTCCCCAGGTGTCCAGAGCAATGGCGTTGTACCACGATTCGCCGTACTCGGCCTCGAGCTTGCGAAACTCGGTATCGGCGCCGATGGGGCTGACGCCGCCGGACGCCTCGGCCAGCTTCCCGTCACGAAGCTCGTACAGGTGAGCCACCGAGATACCGTAGTCGGGCGCGATCAGGCTGTAGCAGGTGTTGGCAAACGAGGCCTGTGCAGGGGGTTTGCCGGCCAGGGCACTGACGATGGCTGCCGCGGCAACCTTTGCCTGTGCATTGGCCGAGAAGCCCGACTTGGGCATGGGTGCGGCCAGCGTGGCGTCGCCCACCACGTAGATGCCGGGCACGCGTTCCGATTCGAATGTCTGATGCTTTACGGGAACCCAGCCGCTTTCGTCGGTAACGCCCGCCTGGTCGGCGATTGCGCCGGCCTTTTGGGGCGGAATCACGTTGAGCACATCGGCTTTGTGAACTTCCCCGAACTCGGTTTCCACCGATAGGTTCCTGGCGTCGACCCGCACCACCTTGCCGTCTTTGGAAAGCGGCACCCACTCGATGATGTCACTGTAGAACTTTTGCCAGCCTTGTTGAAAAAGCCCTTGCTTGGAAAACGCGTCTTTGGCGTCAAGGATAATAAGCTTGGATTTAGGCTTGTTGTGCTTGATATAGTGCGCCACCATGCTGGCCCGCTCGTAGGGGCCGGGGGGGCAGCGGAAGGGGTTGGCCGGTGCCACCATAATGAACTTGCCGCCGTCGGGCATGGCCTGCAGCTGCTTTTGAAGCAGCACGGTCTGCTCGCCTGCTTTCCAGGCATGGGGGGCCAGTTGTGATGCGGCTTCGTCGTACCCTTCAAGCGCATTCCAACGAAAATCAATACCCGGCGACAGCAGCAGCTTGTCGTAGCTGAGCGTATCGCCGCCGGCCAGCTTGACCTTGCGTTTTTCGGCGTCGATGCCCGAAGCGAAGTCGTGCACCACCTTGACGCCCAGCGAACGCAGCTCGTCAAAGCCATGGCCTTGTTGTTCGAACGTGCGCAGGCCGCCCAAATACAAGTTGGTGAAAGGGCAGGTGTAATAAGTTTTGGCCGGTTCAACCAAGGTAACTTGAATGGCCGGGTTGCGGCGTTTGATGTACTTGGCGGCCGTTGCACCGCCAAAGCCGCCGCCGATCACCACGACATTGCCTGCTGAGGCGCGCACATAGGCGGGAACGGACAACAGGGCGGCGCCGGCCACGGCGGTCTTGCCTACGCGCGACAACCACTGACGGCGCGAAAACTTGAGGGATTCGTTCATGGCTTATTTCGCTCCGGACTGGGCTTTGATCTGTGAAAAATGGCGCGCCAGCGCTTGAATTTGCTCTTCGCTGAAGCCTTTGGTGAGGCGATCCATAATCGTGGTGCCGGGGGGTGGGGTTTCAGCCCGGAACGCCCGTAAGTGCCCTAGCAGCACGCTTTCGGGGCGGCCTGCGATCGACGGAATCCAGCCTGGCGAACGGCCGTCGGTGCCGTGGCAATTGGCGCAAGCGCCGGCCAGGACCGTAACGTCAAGAGTTGACTGTGCAGCGGCGGACACCGGCGCTGCGCCTGCAAGCAGGATCGACAACGCCAGGCCCGCACGCGCCGCATTCATTGCAGTACGCATAGATTGATGCCTTTAAAGGAATTTGTAAGGTTACGCATGGTAACCCGCGTTACCGTCGGCCAATAGACAGTTTTGACTGATCCATATAACCACAAGAAATATGATGTTGGCTTCGCAATGGAGTTTCGAATACTGCCGCTGCGCGGGCCAGGACCGAACCGGAGCCGACGTGGCACCAAGTAGTTTAATAATTCACCTGGTTGCGGCCCTGGTTTTTAGAGCGGTAAAGCGCGGCGTCGGCCTCGGCGTAGGCGGTCTCGAACGGTGTGCCCGGCAGATTGAAGCTGACCCCGAAGCTGGCGGTGACCGGGTGTGAAAACAACTGCGAGAACGAGCGTTTCGCAATGTTTGCACGGATCGATTCAGCGATGGCGACGGAGTCCATCAAGGTTCTGCCGGGCAGCAAGATGGTGAACTCTTCGCCGCCGACGCGGCCGACTTCGCCCCGACCGTCCAGGGTTTCAGAAAGCCGTACCACCAGCTCTTGCAGTACGGCGTCGCCGGCGGGGTGGCCGAAAGTGTCATTGATGCGTTTGAAAAAATCGATGTCCAGCAAGACCAGCGACATCGGGCCTTGTTTCAGGTGGCGTTGTGCCAGGTCAAATATTGCGCTCCGGTTCAGAATGCCGGTCAGGCTGTCATGGCGCGCCTTGTAATCCAGTTCGGCGCTTAGCTGCTGGAGTTTGGCGTTGACCGCGTTCAGTTCCGCTTCGGTGCGGTCTCCGTGCTGGATCAGGCGGTGGGTTTCGCGCATCAGTCGGCGATAGTGACGTATGAGGTCGTTCAGTGCCTGCCGATAAAACTGGGGTTCGGCCTGTTCTGCGGTCACGGCATTCTGAGCGCGTTCAAGCGCATGAGTTTCAGCTTCAAAAAGATGCGTGTCCACCATCAGCTTTGCGTCGCATGATCGTTAAAGCTCAGCGAAGTAAAGTCTTCGCAGAGCTCTTGGCCGAACTCGTAAATGGTGTCGTCGTCTTCGTCGTGATACCAGTTGAGAATGACCGCCGTGCCCTGTGCCGCTTTTTCATTCAGGGCATCAAACAGCGAGAACAGCATCTTGGTGCTGGAGCTGTTGAAGTAAGACAGCGCAACGTTAACCGTGATGGGGCGCCGGCTGTCATCGAGCGACAGAAACCGGCGTACTGTGCCAATGATTTCACCCCAGAACACAGCCGCGTTCTCGGGGTAGGCCTCGCCGGTAATCGACAAGAGGCGATCCTGGAACCGAAAGTCGATCTCGGGGGAACTTGGTTTGGCGGCAATGTATAAATCGTTCATCTGGTTTGCTTGCATAAAACTTGGCTCATTGATACGTCGTGCCCTCAGATGGTGGCTTTTAAATAAAAAAGCGCATTATCGCTATCGGGAATGGCAATGAAGTCGAACTCCAGGGGCTCGCTGGCGTCGCGGGCAACCGTCAGCAAGCCCAAGCCTGCCCCTTTGCTGTCTTCATCGGTGTCCGCACGAAGGCATTGTTTGTATTCACGCTTGATGTCATCGCCGGTGAGCGTGCGCAGATGCTCCAGCTTTGCACGCAACTGGGCCGCTACATCAACATGCACCGGGTTGGCACAATGCAGGTGATAGCGGCCTTGCTCGGTCGATATGTACACCGAGCCATGTCGAACCTCGTTGCCGAAAACCGCCGAGTCGTCTCGTGTGTAGGCATCCACCGAATAATGAATAATATTCTGCGTCATCTCTATGAACGACGAGAACAGCTTGCGCTGGGTCTTGCTTGCCGCACCGACGTGTTCGATGCGCATCTTCACAGCATCGGCCACGGCGGCAATGATGGTCTGCGAAAAATAACCTTCGTAGTAAAAGATCACATCGCGTTTGCCCGCCCATTGGCTGAATATCAGCCAATGCAGGCTACGGTTGGTTTCGCTCGATAAAACAGGGGAAATCATGTTGGGCTTACTCGACACGAAGATTGAATATCGTAAGGTCGTCGCGGCGTTTCTGCGTGCCCTGGTACAGGTCAAACTCACTCATCAGCCGGCGCGTCAGTTCGGATATGGGTAGATTGCGGTGGCGTTGCAGTGCCTGGCGCAGGCGTCGCTTTCCAAAGGCAATGCTCTTGGGGCCGCCGACTTGGTCGATCAGGCCGTCGGTGCAGCAACATAACAGGGTGCCTGGCTCCAACTGGGTTTGGTGGTTCTTCCAGGCCATGTCCGCGCGTGTGTCGGTATAACCCAGACCGGTGCGCTCGCCCTGAACCACGAAGCCTTCGTCACCGCTTGCGGGCAGCACGAACAAGGGCATGTTGGCGTGCGAGCTGACCAGGCGGCGCGTATTGCGATCGAACCAGAAAAAAGCGGTATCCATACCGTCGTTCGAGTCGGCATGCTGGCTGGCCGAGTGCTGCCCCAGCGCGAGCTTCATATTGCGGCTAACCTCCGCCATCAGCCGGCCCGGGTCACGCGGCCCTTGTTGATCCAGCGCATGGGTCAGCGTTGAAGAGGCGATCAGGGTCAGAAATGCGCCGGGTACGCCATGCCCCGTGCAGTCGGCAATGGCCGCGAACCAGCCGTCTTCGTAGTTGCGGAAATGGTAGTAGTCGCCCCCTATCACGTCGCGCGGCATCCAGACAATCTCTGCGTCGCTCAGCGTGTCGTACAGGGCGTTGTGCGATTCGCTGAGCAGGGCACGTTGAATATTGCTGGCATAGCCGATGCTGAGCATGATCTGGTGATTCTTCTCGGCCTGCAGCGTTGCCAGGGCATGCATCAGATCCAGACCTGCTCCCACGCCGGCAAAAGTTTCTCCATCGACAATCACGAATCCATCGGCCAAGGTCTTGTAGCCTGATTCGACCGCGCGCGTCGCCAGCGTTTCAATCGGGGTGTCGACATTCACGATCAGCGGTGACTTGTCCATGAAGGCGATGCAGCTCTTCTTTTCGTACAGCTCGCGATAGTACGGCTTGGACATCTGCGACATGAAGATTCCACGGCTGATCAGGCCGATGGGCCGCTCTTGTTCCAGCACGGGCAAGCTGATCAGGTCGCGATGGTGGCCGAACACCTCGAGTACGTCGGCATTGGTTTCGTCGGACGTCACGGTAGGCCCTTTGATGATCAGCATCTGGGCCGTTTGGCTTTTCGAGGCGGGCATTTACGTCAGAGAGATGTTGTGATCGAGCCTCGGGCGATGCGCGATGGACGCGTGGCCTTGCCTTCACGGCCGAGTTTGCTCGTTGCAGTGTTGAGAATGCATGAATGTTAGGCCCGCAATGTTACTGGGCGGTGACGGCCGGTAGCTTTGGTTGCCGAATGTGTCGATGTGCGGTTATTGGCGTAGCATCGGTTTGGTTCGGGCCGCCCATTTACTGCGTTTTGTCATCGCCATGGCTTCAGCCTTGGTATAAAGTAGCGTGGCACTTCTTTAGCGGGTTCGAAAATGTCCCTTCACACTTTGGCACGTTGCGGCACCGCTGCGTTTATGGTGGCGCTGATGGCAGGATGCTCTTCAAACAGCTCTGGCTCTGGCTCCGGTTTCGGTGCGGGTTCGACTTCGGGCGCGGCGTTGCGCAGCGACGACTGCCTGCGCAACCGCAGCAGTTGCATCTACGAGGGCTCTTACGAGCAGGGCGAACGCGCATACGCTGAAGACGCGGCGCGGCGTCTGAACCAAGCGCAATCGGCGCGCTTGCGTCGTGGTCTGTTCAGGTAAAGCCCGGGCAACCCTTACTCGAGCATCCATGTAGCCGAACGGGGCTTATCCCTTTGCGGGTGTGTTGCTTAATTCGGCGTTTGAATCGATCAGTACCTTCATAAGGCGCATGAACTCTTTACGCTCTTTTGGGGTAAGGGGCGCCAGGAAGCGCCTCTGCGACTCCAGCATGCACGGAATGACTTCCTCGAGAGTTTCAACACCCTTTTTCGTAGGGGTGATCAGGCGCGCGCGTCGGTCATGAGGCGCAACGTTTCGAAGAACCAGGCCGCGCGCCTCTAGCCGGTCGATAACCCCGCCTATGGTGGCGGTATCCGAGCCAACGGTGCTTGCCAAGGTCTTTTGATCAATGCCGGGTTGGTTGCAGATGACTTGCAAGGTCGAGTACTGGACAGGGGTGATATTGAGCTTTGCAACTTCTTGGGTGTACAAAGCCACCGCCAGCTGATGAATACGCCGAGCGTAGTGTCCAGGTAAGTTTTTCAGGTTTGAATCCAGCGCCTGAGAAGCCTTGGCTTCCGCCTTGTTAGGTCCTGTTTTCATTGGTTCTTCAGTTGCCTTTATTTTTTACCCCAAACCATTGTACTTGCGCACTTATTTTTTTCTTGCTTTAATTAGATCGTATACATATTATATGTATACAGTTTAATTATTCATCGAGGGTTTTATTGCTTGAACCCCATCCAGGAGACTGACATGAAAAGAAGGCAAGTCCTTGCAGCTATTTGCGCCGGAGCGTTCGCTAGCAGTGCCATGCTTCCCTTTGCGGCGCATGCAAAAGACGAGACAGTGAAAGTGGGTTTGATCTTGTCGATGACAGGGCCGTTTGCGTCGACCGGGCGACAGATTGAACAAGGCGCACGCCTTTACTTGTCGCAGCACGGAGACACCGTGGCGGGCAAGAAAATCGAACTGATCATTAAGGACGACACCGGTGCTCCCGATCATTCTCGTCGCGTTGCGCAGGAACTGGTTCCATATGCATGACGGACTTTGGCGTATAC
>NZ_DATJBQ010000093.1:0-17105 GCF_035515275.1 Pusillimonas sp. | reverse complement strand
TTCTGCCATTTGCGCGAAAATCGCCGACAATAAGCGCATCCGGCCATTGTAAGGGCTCGGGTAAAATTCTATTCAAGCATCTGTATTACAACGAAAGATCCCATCAATGACTGAAAGCCAACCACGCCACAGCCTGCTGCGGCCCCACATTCCGTTGCTCGCGGGCATACTACGCGGCATCGAAAAAGAAGGTCTGCGCGTGGACGCGAACGGCGACCTGGCCCTTACGCCTCACCCTCCCGACCTGGGTAGCGCGCTAACCAACCCGCACATCACCACTGATTACTCCGAAGCGCTGCTCGAGCTCATTACCGGCACGCACGACAGTGTGCCGGGCCTGATCAACGAGCTGGCCGACGTGCACAAGTTCGTTGCCGCGCGATTGGGCGACGAGATCATGTGGAACCAGTCGATGCCCGCCCATTTGCCGCCCGAAGCCGACATCCCTATCGCCTGGTACGGCAGCTCGAACACCGGCATGCTCAAGCATGTTTATCGTCGCGGCCTGGCCGAACGCTATGGCAAGGCAATGCAATGCATTGCCGGCATTCATTACAACTTTTCGCTGCCCGACAGCGTCTGGAACGTGCTGGGCGTCGAAGCCTCCAGCCCCGCCGAGCAGCGCTCCAGAGGCTACATGGGGCTGATCCGAAATTTCACTCGCTGGTCGTGGCTACTGATGTACTTGTTCGGTGCCTCGCCCGCGGTGTCACGCAGTTTTCTTGACGGTGCCACGCACAACCTGCACACGCTCGACCCTGACACGCTGTATTTGCCGTACGCCACCAGTCTGCGCATGAGCGACCTGGGTTACAGCAACAAAGACAAAGCACAATCCGAACTGCAGCTTTGTTATAACGACATCGAAACGTTTCTTAAGCGTATTTACGATGCCGTCACCACGCCCTGGCCGGCTTATCAGGCTATTGGCACGCATCGCGACGGCCAGTGGATACAGCTCAACACCAACGTCTTGCAGATCGAAAACGAGTTCTACTCAAGCATCCGACCCAAACGCAGCGTTGAGCGCGGCGAGCGGCCCTCTACCGCCCTGGCGGCACGCGGCATACAGTACATCGAAGTGCGCTGTCTCGATATCGACCCCTTCACGCCGCTGGGCATTAGCGCCGAAACGAGTCGGTTCATGGATACGTTCCTGCTGTGTTGCGCAGCCGAAGACAGCCCGCTCTTTCCTCAAGACGGCTTCTGCCGCGACAGTCACGAAAACTTTTCGATTGTCGCCACCGAAGGGCGCAAGCCCGGCCTAATGCTGGCGCGCCGCGACGGCTCGATCAGTCTGCGCGACTGGGGTGCCCAACTGATCGAACGCATGCTCGACTATGCCGCCCTGCTCGACACGCCAAGCGGCGGCGACCTGCATCGACAAGCCGTACTGGCACAAAGCAAAAAAATCGACAACCCCCAGAACACTCCGTCTGCGATGCTGTTGTGGCATCTACGCGAACAGCGCCTCAGCCTGCACGAATTCACCCTTCGGCAAAGCCGCGCCCATCGCGACGCCTTGCTGGCCAAGCCTCTCGACCCAAGCACCGAGCAAGCGTTTGAGCGGGCGGCAGTCGAGTCACTGCAAGCCCAAAGGCATCTCGAGCAAACCGACACTGAAAGCTTCGACGAGTACGTCGCTCGCTACCATGCCGGTTTGTTTCGACCGGCCGCCGCCGCTTGACCTCACCCGCACACCGGCAGTCACACGTTCCAAGGAGACCACATGTTGAAAATATGGGGCAGGACCAATTCCGTTAACGTCAAGAAAGTGCTTTGGTGCGCTGACGAGCTGGGCCTTGAGTACCAGCGTGTGGACGCCGGCGGACGCTTCGGCGTGGTAGACGAACCGGCCTACCGCGCGATGAACCCCAATGGGCTTATTCCTGTGGTCCAGGACGACGACCTGGTGCTGTGGGAATCCAACGTCATCGTTCGCTATTTGGCCGCCAAGCACCAAGCCACTCATCTTTACCCCGCCGGCGCGGCTGAGCGGGCCAGACTGGAAATGTGGATGGATTGGGTCACCAGCTCGCTGATGGAGCCGTACCGGCAACTGTTCTGGAACACCATTCGCCTGGCGCCGGCCGATCGTGACCTGGTCGCCGCCGACAAAGGCCGGCAAGAGCTTCAACGCCTGCTGGCCATGGCCGACCAGGCTTTATCCTTACAACCCTATTTGTCGGGCGATGCACTGGGGGTGGCCGATATTCCCCTGGGCTGCCTGGCCTATGCCTGGTTCGAAATGCCTATCCAACGCCCCGACCTTCCTCATTTGCACGCCTGGTATCGGCGTCTGGCCGACCGACCGGCCTATCAGAAAAGCGTCATGATCCCGCTTAGCTAGCGCTACCACGGAGCCACATATGGAACGCGCCCGGTGGGGTTCGAACCTGGGTTTCATCCTGGCCGCCACCGGCTCGGCCGTGGGGCTGGGTGCCATCTGGAAGTTTCCCTACGTCACCGCTCATCAAGGCAGCGGCGCCTTCTTGCTGCTGTTCACTTTCATGACCCTGACCATAGGCTTGCCCTTGCTTCGGGTCGAGATGAGCATCGGGCGTGCCGGCAACGCGGGGGCCTTTGGCGCCTACCGGCACCTGGGCGGCAACGCCTGGAGCGTAGTGGGCCTGCTGGGGGTCGTTGCCAGCGCCACCATCCTGTCGTTTTACAGTGTGGTGGGCGGCTGGACAATCGCCTACATCTGGAAGACCATGACCACGGCGCTATCCCGCGACCCGGTGGTGTTGCAGGCCAATTTCGCCGCCCTTGCGCAGCACCCCTGGCAGCCGCTGCTATTTCATGCCTTGTTCATGCTGGCCACCATCAGCGGCGTAGCAGGCGGAGTGCGCGGGGGCATCGAGCGGCTATCCAAAGTACTGATGCCCTGCCTGTTCTTCATGATGTGCCTGCTGATCGTGCGCGGGCTGATGGTGCCCGGGGCTTGGGCGGGCGTGTCGGCCTTTCTGGTGCCCGACTTTGCCGGCCTGACCATGCAGTCAGTGCTGGATGCGCTGGGGCTGTCTTTCTTTACCCTTTCGCTGGCGCTGGGCATTATGCCCACCTATGGCTCCTATCTGCCGAGCCAGACCAATATCAGCCGCGCTGCCCTGACCGTGGCGCTGCTTACCCTGCTTAGCTGCGTTATGGGTGGACTCCTGGTGTTGCCGCCGGCCTATGCGCTGGGCCTGGATCAGGGCGCAGGCCCAGGCCTTACGTTTGTCACCATGCCCATCGTATTTTCGTACCTGCCATGGGGCAATTTGTTCGGCGTGGTGTTTTTCGCACTGCTTTTCATTGCCGCGCTGACCTCGTCCATCTCCATGCTTGAGGTCGTGGTGGCCTTCCTGATGGAACACGCCGACATGGGCCGCCGTACGGCTTGCGCCACCGCAGGCGGTGGCTTGTTTTTGCTGGGCTCACTGGCGTCGCTCAGCATGAGCGGCATTTCCGGGCTGCAGTGGGGCAGCCGCAACGTCTTCGACTGGCTCGACTACATTGCCACCAACCTCATGCTGCCCCTTGGCGGCTTGTTGACCGCTTTGTTTGCAGCGTGGGTCATAGGCCCCATATTGCAGAAGCAGTGGCACGGCAACCGCAGGCAAGGGCGTGCGGTTGCGTGGCATCGCATTTTAGTGGGCGTGATCACCCCGATCGCCATCGGCATTATTCTGTGGAGCGGTTTACGCGGGTAACCCGCATCGACAAGCCCTAACAACTCCCATGACCGCGGCTAATATGTTCAGTCTGTACGACGCATCACGAAAATTGCGTACAACCCCATCTTCCGAGAGCCAGCCTTGACCAAAAAACCCGCCAACCCACCTTTGCGCCGCGCGGTCGCGCTCTGGCTGCTCTGGCCGGCGTTGGGTTTCGTGGCATTGATGCTGGTGCGCTTCTTCGCCGCCTACCTGCTTCCCGACTCCATCGCCGAAACCGACGTTCAAGCGGTGCGCCGCATCGGCACTGCGGGGGCTTTGTATTGCCTGGCTTGGCTCCTGTCGCGCACCACTTCCCTGGCTCTGGCGCGCAAATCCAAGAACAAGCGTCGAAAGCCCAGATTGCTGGGCGAGCTGATTACTGCGGCATTGTTTACCGTAGCAACCATTGTTGCGATCGGCCTGCTGATCGGCCGGCCAACCGGTGGAATACTGGCCAGTTCAGGCTTGATCATCGCCATTCTGGGCTTTGCCATTCGCAACGTGCTGGCCGACGTATTGGCGGGTATAGCCATTGGGCTGGAGGCACCCTACCGCATCGGCGACTGGGTAAAGTTTGATGCCGAGACGAGCGGCCGAGTCATTGAAATCGGCTGGCGCACCACACGAGTTCTGACGCCCGACGGCACTTACATGATTCTGCCCAACAGCCATATATCGCGCCAGATGCTGACAAACTACAGCGCACCGCGCAAGCATTATCAAGCCAGCCTGAAGATCGTACTGACCCACGACGTGCCCGTTTCAAAAGCAAAGCAGATACTTCTGAATGCCGTCACCGAAGCGTCTGACACCGTACCGCCCGAATTACAGAAACCCCTTGTACGCGCCTCGAGCTATGATCCCGAAGGTATCGTCTACACCATTAAATATTGGGTGCCCAGTTTCGCCGAAGACGTCGACAGGCGCGACGCCATGCTGGCCGCCATAGACGAGGCCATCCGTAAAGAAAACCTGCCTGTCTCGGTAAAAAGATTGAATGTCGTTGCGGTAAATAACGGCCCCGCCGACTAACGCCATTCGTCGCGATACACAAACTTGGGCATTTGCCAGTTGTAGCGCAAAGCCAGGATTCGCATGCCCAGGCCCACGACCAAGGCTATAAGCATGGCTGCGTTCATGGGCAAACCAGCGGCCTGAGCAATTAAAAAAATGCTTCCGGTCAGAATGGACACGCTGCCGTAGAGCTCTTTGCGCAGCAAAAGCGGGATGTCATTGCACAAGATATCGCGCAGCACCCCACCCGCACAACCGGTGATCATGCCGCTGATCAGCACGATGGTTAAGGGCATCTGCATTTCTTGCGCGACACGGCAACCGATTACCGAGAACACCACCAGACCCAGGGCATCGAGCAGCAGGAACAGTCTGCGCAAACGCCGCATAATGGGTGCTATCAGCGCCGTAACCAGTGCTGCGCCGGCAGTGATCCAGAGGTATTCGGGGTGTTCGACCCAGGTTAGGGGGTAATGCCCAAGCACTACATCGCGTACCGATCCACCACCCAAGGCGGTGATGCAGGCAATAATGCATACCCCCACCCAGTCCATATCGCGCCGGCCGGCGGCAAGCGCCGCCGTCATGGCCTCAGCAGTAATGGCAATAAGGTAAAGAGTAAGCAGCACAAAAAGTCAGCACCACCAAGGATGGTCAGCAGCGTCGGGCAAAAGCGCCCCCGCCGCAAGTGCGGGGCCTAAAGCGCGGGTCTTAGCGCGGGTCTTAGCGCGAATATTAAAGATAAATGCACTGGCGCGCCCGACAGGAATCGAACCTGTATCAAGAGCTTCGGAAACTCTCATTCTATCCATTGAACTACGGGCGCTGCAAAGTTCATTATTGTAGCCGGTTTTCACGCCATACTGCATTCAACCATCAGTGTCGGTATAATCGTACGGTTTGTGGAGAATGGTCGCGTACCGCCAGACATACAAAGGGCGCGCCTGTAGCAAACCAACGCATAAACGCACCCATTGTTCGGGCAAACACCCCATGGGGCCTTAAAACCATAAAGGGCTTTAAAGACAGGGCTTTAAAGGCTTTGTTCCTTACCGGAAACGCAGGACTCGATCATGAACAACACAGAAGACCACGTCGAAACAACCATCGAAGACCACGAAGGCCTCATCAAGACGCCCAAGCAATTAATCGTCACCGTCGTTCTTGCGTTCATTGTCCCGGTCATTATTATTTTCCTTCTGATCAGGCTGGTGCTTAGCACCATGGCACCTTCTGCGGGCTCCGATGCACACAGCGCCGAAGCCATCGCCTCACGCATCAAACCCGTAGCCGGCTTTGCGCTGGTCGACGCCAACGCGCCCAAAGAGCTCAAAACCGGCGAGCAGGTATATGCGTCAACCTGTGCCGCCTGCCACGACGCCGGTGTGGCCGGTGCTCCAAAAATTGGCGATACCGCCGTCTGGGCCCCGCGTATTCAGGCGGGCTACGACACCATGCTTCAAATCGCGCTGCATGGCAAAGGCGCCATGCCTGCCAAGGGCGGCAACCCAACACTTACCGATTTCGAAGTCGAGCGCGCCCTGGTTTACATGGCCAACCGCTCGGGCGGCTCGTTTGACGAGCCCACCGAACCTGCTGCCGAAGGCGAGACCCCCGCAAAAGCCACTACCGAAACGCCACAGGCCGCACCCCAGGCAGCAGCGCCGGTCTCTGCTGAACAGTCGCCTGCCGCCGACCAAGCCAAGGCTGCCGCTCCAGCGCCAGCCGAACAAGCGGCCCCTGCTGCGGCTGCCCCGGCCGCGCCCACAGAAACTGCCGCTGTCGACCCGGCCGGCGAAAAACTGTATAAATCCATCTGCTTTGCCTGCCACGACGCCTCGGTAGCCGGTGCCCCCAAACTGGGCGACAAAGCCGCCTGGGCACCTCTTATTGCCTCGGGCATGGACACCATGGTCGACATCGCCATCCACGGCAAAGGCGCCATGCCTCCGCGCGGTGGTTCGCAGGCCAGCGACGCCGAAATCCGCGCTGCCGTACAGTACATGGTGCAGCAAGCGCAATAACGGCAATGCACGGGGCGTCAGCCCCGTTACGGGCTTAGCTCCCGCACTTTCAATGCATCAAACAAAAAAGCCGCTCGTTATATCCACGAGCGGCTTTTTTGTTTTGGATCGCTTATTTTGCGACGCAGACGGGCTCGGCGGTTAGCGACAGGCCCAGTTGCACGCGCCGCTGTAGCCACAGGCTGGCGCGGTAGCGCATGTCGCCGGTTACGCGGTGCATATTGCGCAGTATATCCAGCACCAATGCTGCGCCAAGGGCGTCACCCATGCTCAGCGGCCCGCCCCTGGGGTAGCCCAGGCCCAGGGACACAGCCAGGTCAATGTCTTTAGGCGAGGCAATGGTCTGCTGGGCGATGTCGCTGGCGACATTGACGATGGCCGCAACCATACGCTGCCCCACAAAGCCCGCCGAGTCGTCGATGACCGACACCGGCGTGTCGTCGGAAGCAAACAGGGCATGCGCGGCATCGCGCCATCGGGCCTGAGTGGCCGGCGAACACATGACTACCCGGCGCTTGCCTTGCTCAAGTCCAAAGAAGGTGTCCAATGCAACCGTGCGCTCGCCATCAAGCTGGTACTCGGCAACCACACTGGATGTGTCTTCCCCGAAAGGGGTGACGACAATAAGTGCATCGGCCGGTGCGGTGTCGGTAGCAATAACACCCACGCCCAGGCTTTTAAGCAACGCGGCAGCGCGCTTGTGTCCAACCGGGTGATATGGCGCAAGCCATACTTTCAGGCCTTGGGGCAACGCAGGTACCGGAGGTGCCTCGGGCACTTGCTTTGCACCCTCTGCATAACGGTAAAAGCCTTCTCCGGTCTTGCGGCCCAATATGCCGCCCGCAAATCGCACGGCCGTAATGGGCGAGGGGCGGAAACGCGGCTCGTCGTAGAACTGCTGGTAGATCGATTCCATGACCGGATGCGAGACATCCAGTGCCGTCAGGTCAAGAAGCTCGAACGGCCCCATCCGAAACCCGGCCTGCTCGCGCATAATCGCGTCGACCTGATAAAAAGGCGCAACGCCCTCTTGGGCCAGCTTCAGGCCTTCGATGTTCATGCCACGCCCGGCATGGTTGACAATAAAACCGGGCATGTCTTTGGCGCGCACCGGGGTATGGCCCATGGTGCGTGCCAGTTCCATCAGGGAATCGCCCACCGTCGGGTCGGTTCGCAAGCCGTCGATGATCTCAACGACTTTCATCAGCGGGACGGGGTTGAAAAAGTGGTAGCCCGCAACCCGTGCGGGGCTCTTGCAGCCCGCAGCAATGGCTGTGATGGAAAGCGACGACGTGTTCGAGGCCAGGATGCAGTCGTCGGCAACGATGCCTTCAAGCTTTTGAAACAGCTCTTGCTTGACGTCCAGGCGTTCGATAACGGCCTCGACCACCAATTGGGCGGCCGACATTTCGGCAAGGTCAGAACAGGGCCGCACACGCTCGAGCGAAGCCTGCCCGGCGTCGGATGTGATCTTGCCCTTTGCGGCAAGCTTTTCCCAGGTTTGGCCAAGGTTGTCGCGCGCCGCAGCAACAGCCTGCTGATTCAGGTCGTACAGCAATACTTGCAGCCCGGCCTGAGCGGCAATTTGCGCAATGCCCCGGCCCATTGCTCCGGCGCCCACGATTCCTATGGTGTCGATCTTTTTCATGTCTTCCCGCTCCGTACCGCTATTTAAAACAAAACCTTAATAATAGATCGGATTGCGGGGGCAACTTTGACAGTTTCAGTCGACTTTGCGTGTTCCAAGGCCCATCAACGTTGGATTAAGGGTAAACCCTTAATTAAGTCTTGTAAAAGACTAGGGTTTACCCTATAATTTATTCATCTGATCGAGTTTTGAACCCCACCTGCCAAGGCCTGCCATGAACATCAACGAGAACACCCTTATGACCGATTCCCTGGAACGCGAACTGATCAACCGGGAACTCGACTACTACAACGACGCACCCTTGCTGTCGCTGGTCAAATGGGTTGGCGCCGGGCTCAAGACACTGCAGAACAAATTGGTTTCATACGTTGCAGCCGTTTCCACCGACCTGGACGACGCCCGCCGCGACGGACATAAAGTAACCGCCGCCTAGTTATTGCGGACCGGTCCAAAAGACCGGTAAAAATGGCGCGAAGCATTCACGCGCTTGCCGACCAAAAAGGCCGGACCCTGTATCTATGGGTTCGGCCTTTTTGGTTTTTACATGCACCACTGAAGTTCGGATAACGGTAAGCTTCGGGTACAACCGTTTCTGGATCGAACGCATGCAAACAACAACTTCGTCTTTACGCCAAACGCCGCTGGCCGCTCGCCATGCTGAGCTTGGGGCGCGCATGGTGGATTTCGGCGGATGGGAAATGCCCATTCATTATGGTTCTCAGATTGACGAGCATCACGCCGTTCGGCAAGCCGCCGGCATGTTCGACGTCTCGCATATGTGCATCATCGATGTGCGCGGCCAAGGCGCACGCAGCTTTCTGCGTCTCGTGCTGGCCAACAATATCGACAAACTGCAGGGTACGGGCAAGGCCCTGTACTCGTGCCTGCTCAACGACCAGGGCGGCATTCTTGACGACCTGATCGTCTACCACCTGGACGAAAACTGCTTTCGGCTGATCGTCAACGCTTCGACGGCGTATAAAGACCTTGACTGGCTGAATGAACAAGCTCAAGCCATGGGGTCGGAAGTTGCGCTGACACCACGTCGCGTGGGCGATACGCCGGCAGATGCAAGCCCCCTGGCGATCATCGCGGTGCAAGGGCCGCAAGCCCGCAACCTGACTTGGCAGGCGCTTCCCCAAGCACGCGCAGCGGCGCTGAACCTGAAGCCCTTTCACGCCACCCATTATGTCGATACCCAATTGGGTGAAGTCTTGATCGCCCGCACCGGATATACGGGCGAAGACGGATACGAGCTGATTGTGTCGGCTGACCAGGCGCTGGCACTGTGGAACTTGCTGCTACAGGTCGGTGTAGTCCCCGCAGGCCTGGGCGCGCGCGACACCCTGCGTCTCGAAGCGGGCATGAACCTGTACGGGCAAGACATGGATGAGCAGGTCAACCCGCTCGACTGTGGGCTGGCCTGGACGGTCGACCTTGATTCCCCTCGCAACTTCGTGGGCAAGGCAGCACTGCAGAACCAGGAACAACGCTGGCAACTGGCCGGACTGGTGGCGCTGGATCGCAGCGGCGTCTTGCGCTCGGGCCAGCAGGTTATTACTTCCGAAGGCGAAGGCCTGATAACCAGCGGCACCTTCAGCCCTACCATGCAGCAAAGCATCGCCCTTGCCCGCCTTCCATCCAGTGTGGCCGCAGGAACCGAAGTGCAGGTGCTGGTGCGAGGCAAACCGGTTCGCGCGCGCGTGGCAAACCCGCCTTTTGTTCGCCACGGTGAAGTCAAGGTTTGAGACAAACGGCGTCTCCAGACAAGGACGCCACGATGGAAGAGACAAATGCACAAAGCCTTTAGTGAACGTCATATCGGGCCCGACAACCACGAACAACAGCACATGCTGGACACGCTCGGCTATGACAGCCTGGACGACCTTATCGACAACATCGTGCCGGCAGGCATACGACAATGCGACCCGCTTGCGCTGGGCGAGTTTTTCGAACCGCTACCCGAACACGAGGCACTGGAAAAACTACGCAAGCTTGCAAGCCGGAACAAGGTTTATAAGTCGTTTATAGGCCAGGGTTACTACAACACGCTGACACCCACCGTGGTGTTGCGAAATCTGTTCGAGAACCCCGCCTGGTATACCGCATATACCCCGTATCAGCCCGAGATCTCGCAAGGCCGCCTGGAGGCCCTGCTGAACTTTCAGCAGATGATCACCGACATGACCGGCATGGACATCGCCAATGCCTCAATGCTGGACGAGGCCACGGCCGCTGCCGAAGCCATGACCTTGCTGTTGCGCTCAAGCCGTAATACCGATGCCGAACCGGTATTTTTTGTGGCCGATGACGTTCTGGCGCAAACCCTCGAGGTCGTACGCACCCGAGCCGAACCGCTGGGCATCAAAGTATGCGTCGGCCCCGCCCACGAAGCATCCCAGGCACAAGCCTTTGGCGTGCTGTTGCAGTACCCCGGCGCCCAGGGTCATGTACACGACTACCGCGCGCTGGCCAAGGCCATACACGACAACGGCGGCCTGGTTGCCGTTGCGGCCGACCTGCTGGCCCTGGCATTGCTTATACCGCCGGGCGAATGGGGGGCTGATGCGGTAGTGGGCAGTGCCCAGCGATTTGGGGTGCCCATGGGGTTCGGCGGGCCCCACGCGGGCTATATGGCTGTGCGCGACGCCTATAAACGCAGCATGCCCGGCCGGTTGGTGGGGGTTAGCGTCGACAGCCAGGGCGAGCCGAGCTACAGGCTTGCATTGCAAACGCGCGAGCAGCACATCCGGCGCGAAAAGGCCACCTCCAACATCTGCACCGCCCAGGCCCTGCTTGCCATCATGGCGGCCATGTACGCCGTTTATCACGGCCCGGACGGCATCAAGCGCATTGCTCAACGTGTACATGACCTGACAAGAACGCTTTCAAGCGGCCTGCATAAAATGGGCTGGGAACGCTGCAACGACCATTTTTTCGACACCCTGACCTTACACACCGGTGCCGACACCGGCGCCATACACGAGGCGGCCCTTGCCCGCGGCATGAACCTGCGCCGTATCGACCACGAACGGGTGGGCATTTCGCTGGACGAGACCACCACCCCGGCCGACATCGAAGCCCTGTGGTCCGTGTTTGACCTGCAGGGCCAACCGCTTTCGTACGAAACGCCTCACGAACAGGCTGATCAGACAGGCATCCCTGCCTCGTTGGTACGCCAAAGCCGGTACCTGACCCACCCCGTATTCGGCATGTATCACACCGAGCACGAGATGCTTCGTTACTTGCGCCGCCTGGCAGACAAGGACCTAGCCCTGGATCGCACCATGATCCCCCTGGGCTCGTGCACCATGAAACTGAACTCGTCCACCGAGATGATTCCCGTCTCATGGCCCGAGTTCGCCCACATTCACCCTTTGGCCCCTCATGACCAGACGCAAGGGTATCGCCAGCTGATTGCCCAGTTGGAAGCCATGCTGTGCGCGGTTACGGGCTATGCAGCCGTCAGCCTGCAGCCCAACGCCGGCTCGCAAGGCGAGTACGCCGGGCTGCAGATCATCAGCGCCTATCATGACTCACGCGGACAGCCACAGCGCAAGGTTTGCCTGATACCTTCTTCGGCACACGGCACCAACCCTGCCTCGGCACAGATGGTGGGCATGCAGGTGGTAGTGGTGGCCTGCGACCCTCAGGGTAATATCGACATCAACGACTTGCGTGCCAAGGCTGAACAGCACAGCGACACGCTCGCCGCCATTATGATCACCTACCCCTCGACGCACGGCGTGTTTGAAGCATCCGTTCAAGAAGTCTGCGACATTGTTCACCAGCACGGCGGCCAGGTTTATATAGACGGGGCAAACATGAACGCCATGGTGGGGCTGGCCGCACCAGGGCAATTCGGCGGCGACGTGTCGCATCTGAACCTGCACAAGACCTTTTGTATTCCGCATGGCGGCGGAGGCCCCGGCGTCGGCCCGGTTGCCGTCCGGGCGCATCTGGCCCCCTTCCTGCCCAACCATCGGGCCTCCGGCTACGAACGCTCGGCTCAGGGTATTGGGGCGATCAGCGCCGCCCCGTTCGGCTCGGCCAGCCTGTTTCCGATTTCGTGGCTGTATATCGCCATGATGGGCGCAACGGGCCTGACGGACGCTTCGCGAAACGCAATTTTGGCTGCCAATTACATCGCCGCAAGGCTCGCGCCTTATTATCCGGTGCTGTACAGCGGCTCCCATGGCCTGGTCGCACACGAATGCATACTCGATTTGCGGCCGCTTCAAAAAGCCACGGGCATATCGAACGAAGACGTGGCCAAGCGCCTGATCGATTACGGTTTCCATGCACCCACCATGAGCTTTCCCGTGCCCGGAACGCTGATGATCGAACCTACTGAAAGCGAGGCACTACGCGAACTGGACCGCTTCATCGACGCCATGATCGCCATACGCAAAGAAATTGCTCAGGTGGAGTCGGGCGAGTTCGACGCCCGCGACAACCCTTTGCGCAATGCGCCACACACTGCGGCCATGGTTACGGCCGACGACTGGCCCCATACCTACAGCCGGACACAAGCGGCGTATCCTTTGCCCGAACTACGTCAACATAAATACTGGCCGCCTGTGGGACGCGTGGACAACAGTTACGGTGACCGCAACCTGTTTTGTTCCTGCATACCCATTGAAGCCTACGAGCACGAAAACGCTGACGGAGAAGAGCAAGTGCCGGCAGGGGCCTGAACATGCCCGCCGGCAACAGACGGGCGGTCTGCTAATCTTTTTTGAGCAGATCTTTCAGCATGCCCAAGCGCTGCTTGGGGCTCAGGGCCTCAAGCGCGGCGTCTTCGCGCGGCTTTACCGCCGAAAGCCCCATTTCCTCGATAAAGCGCGAGGGCTCGCAAACCACGTCTTCGCGCGCGCGACGTCGGCGCTTGCACCAGGTAAGGTGCAAAGAGCGCTGCGCGCGGGTAATGCCCACGTACATTAAACGACGCTCCTCCTGGATTCGCGACTCGAGGGATTCGGCAGCCTTGGCGGGATCGCCGACCTCGTCGTCGCGCCCCATGTGCGGCAGCAACCCTTCTTCGACGCCGATCAGGTAAACGTGCGGGTACTCAAGGCCCTTTGACGCATGCAGGGTCGAGAGCCTGACCGCATCAGGGTCTTCTTCGTCGCCGCGCTCGAGCATGGTGATCAACGCCACGTGCTGCACCAGTTCGAACAGATCAAGCTCGTCTTCTTCGGCTTTGCGCTTGAGCCAGCCGAGAAGCTCAAACACGTTCTGCCAGCGCGACTGGGCTGCCCGTTCGTCAAGCGTGTCGTACAAGTGACGCTCGTACTGAATGGCCCCTATGAGTTCGTCCAGCAATGCGCCTGCCGGTTCGGCGCCCGCAGAGGCCGTCTGTTCGCCATTTTTCTTGCTTCCGGCACGTTGCTGAATGCCTTGAATGAAGGCTGCAAATGTTTGCAAGGGTTCCAGCTGACGTGCAGCCAGCCGCTGCGTCATGCCGATTTCAAATACAGCAGCAAACAGCGACAACTGACGTTCGGAGGCGAACTCGCCCAAGGCTTGCAGGGTTGCCTGCCCGATGCCGCGTTTGGGCGTGGTGGCGGCGCGTATGAATGCCGGGTCGTCGTCGTCGTTGGCGATAAGCCGCAAGTAAGCCAGTACATCGCGGATCTCGGCCTTGTCGAAAAAGCTTTGACCGCCCGAAATCGTATAAGGAATGCGCAAGTTTCGTAAGGCCTGCTCGGCCACCCTGGCCTGCTGGTTGCTGCGGTACAAAATAGCAAAGTCGCGCCATTCGGCCCGGCGTTCGAAACGGTCTGCCGAAATGCGCAAGGCGACCGACTCGGCTTCAATCAGGTCGGTGTCCATGGCGGTAACTTGAATCGCCTCGCCTGCGCCCAGGTCGGACCACAACTTTTTATCGAACAGGTTGGGGTTATGGCTGATAACCCGATTGGCTGCCGACAAAATGCGCTGCACCGAACGATAATTCTGCTCTAGCTTGATGAGCTTGAGTTGCGGGTAATCGGTGGTGAGTTTGGCCAGGTTTTCAACCGTGGCGCCGCGCCAGGCGTAAATGGCCTGGTCGTCGTCGCCCACCGCGGTAAACATGGCGCTTTGCCCCGTAAGCAGCTGAACCAGCCGGTACTGGCATTCGTTGGTGTCCTGGTATTCGTCCACCAACAGGTATTGCACCCTGGCCTGCCAGCGTTCACGCACGGCATCGTTATTCTGCATCAATAAGGTTGGCAGACGAATCAGGTCGTCAAAATCGACCGACTGATACGCCTTGAGCGTAGCGTTGTAGCTGCGATACAACCGCGCCGCCTCGGCCTCATCGGCAGTAGCCGCCGCCCTGTCGGCGGCGTCCGGGTCCATCAGGGCGTTCTTCCATAACGAGATCGTTTGCTGCACGGCGCGCAGACGAGCTTTGTCGGTAGTGGCCAGAAGCTCTTGAATAATGCCCAGGGCGTCGGTGGAGTCCAGTATGGAAAACTCGGGCTTCAATCCAGCGTGTCGCGCCTCTTCGCGTAAAAACCTTACGCCCAGCGAATGAAACGTGCTGATCGTCAGCCCCTTGGTCAGGCGTGAATCGACCAGGCCCTTGACCCGTTCGCTCATTTCGCGGGCCGCCTTGTTGGTAAAGGTCAATGCCACCACGTGGCGCCCGGCGTAGCCGCACTCGCGCAACAGATAGGCGATTTTTTGCGTAATAACGCGGGTCTTGCCGCTGCCGGCCCCAGCCAGCACCAAGCAGGGGCCGTCCAGATACAAGGCCGCCACGCGTTGGGGCGGGTTCAGGTCAGTGGCCAGCGTGTGGCCGGCTGGAGCATGCAATGGTTGCATCGTCAGATTTCCAAGGGGTCGACTTCAAGCTGCCAACGCACGCGTTTATCGGCCGCCATCGAGGGCATGGCATGCACCCAGGCGGTAAGAAACGCCTGCAAGGCCGGTCGGCCGGCGCTTTCAACCAACAACTGCGCACGTTCAATATTGGCCACTCGCACGACGCGCAAAGGAACCGGGTCGTACATGGTTACGGAGTCGGCAGTTGGAAACTGCTGCGGCTGCTGCGAGGGCAGCTCGCGTGCAAGGGCTAGAAAATCGAGCGCTGTACGCAACTCGCGCGCCTCGGCGGTAAGCAGCGCCTGATAAGCATATGGAGGCAGCCCGACCGCTTCGCGCTCGGCCAGAGCGTCTTGGGCAAACCCTGCGTAGTCGTGGCGGGTCATGGCCTGATACACCGCTTGCTCGGGGTAGTCGGTTTGAATAATGACCTCGCCCCCTTTAATATGGCGCCCCGCTCGGCCCGCCACCTGCATCAATTGCGCGAACAAGCGCTCGGGCGCACGAAAGTCTTGCGCAAACAGCATGGAATCGGCATTAAGCACCCCCACGAGCCCCAGATTGGCAAAGTCGTGGCCCTTGGCCACCATCTGAGTACCGACCAGAATGTCGATTTCGCCCGCGTGCACTTTGGCAAACAACGCCTCGGCGCTGCCCTTGAGCCGCGTGCTGTCGGCGTCGATACGGCTGATTCGGGCCTGGGGAAACAGCTCGGCCAGGTGCTCTTCGACCCTCTGAGTACCGCGCCCCATGGGACGAAGGTCTTGATCGCCGCAGTCGGGACAGGCACGCGGCACGTGGGCTCGATAGCCGCAATGATGGCAATGCAGGTTGTTTCGCCCCGCTTGGGCGCGATGCAGCACGGTATAGGCGGTGCAGCGCGTGCACTGGCTGACCCATCCGCAAGAAGCGCAAGTAAGCACAGGCGCGTAGCCGCGCCGGTTCAAGAACACCAGACATTGCTCGCCACGCGCCAAACGCTCTTGCATTGCGGTAAGCAGATGTGGCGACAGACCTTCTTGCATCGCAAGCCGCCGGGTGTCAACGAGCCGTATTGCCGGCAACTCGGTGTCGCGCGCTCGTGCCGGCAGGCCCAGCTTCAAGTAGTTGCCATTCTGGGCGTGCTGCCATGACTCAAGCGACGGCGTGGCCGAGCCCAACACCACGGGGATATCAAGGTCGTGGGCGCGCCACACAGCCAGATCGCGTGCGGAATAACGCAAACCGTCTTGTTGCTTGTACGAGGTGTCATGCTCTTCGTCGACAATGATCAGACCCAGGTCGGGCATGGGCGTGAATATGGACAGTCGGGTTCCAAGCAGTATCCGGGCCTGGCCCCGCTGCACCCGCAACCAGGCGCGCAAGCGCTCGCCATCAGCCAGGCCGCTATGCAGCACAGCCAATGCTTCGGGCTCGGCAATAGCGGCCAGCCGTGAACGCAGCGACCTTTCCAGCTGCGGCGTCAGATTGATTTCAGGCACCATGAACAGCACCTGCCTGCCGTTGGCCAGCGCGTGCTGTGCGGCGCGCAGGTAGACCTCGGTCTTGCCGCTGCCGGTTACACCATGCAGCAACACGGTTTTGTATCCGCTTAAATGGCAAATCGCTTGGGCAGCCGCTTCTTGGTCGGCGTTCAAGACCGGTGCGGGCGTGGCCGGCACAGCCCTGGCTGCAGCGCTGCGGCGGGCGTCGCTGCGCATGACGGGTCCGCCTGCCGACCGCTTGCCCTGATAGGCCGCCACCTTGCGCAAACCCGCAGGCAACGTTGGCAACAGAACTTCACCCAACGGGCGCTGATAGTATTGTGCCGCGAATCGGGCAAGCCGCATCCAGTCTTCAGGCATGGGGGGCAGGTCGTCGAGCACTTGCTCGACCTGTTTGACCGACTCGGCTGCAAACGACGGG
>NZ_DATJBQ010000092.1:0-9520 GCF_035515275.1 Pusillimonas sp. | reverse complement strand
CGCAGCTTCACCGAGTTTCCCGGCTGGGTCGAGCAACAAGGGCAAAGCGGTGGTCTGCTCGACAAGCAAAAAAAGCCCAGGGTTGCCATGTTTTGCACCGGCGGCATACGATGCGAAAAATCCACAGCGTATTTGCGCTCTCAGGGCTACGACGAGGTCTATCACCTGGAAGGCGGCATCCTCAAGTATCTTGAAACCGTCCCGGCCGACCAAAGCCTCTGGGACGGTGAGTGCTTCGTGTTCGACGAGCGTGTTTCGGTGGGGCATGGTCTGAAACCCGGGCCTTACGAGTCGTGCCGGGCTTGCCGTCTGCCGCTGTCAGCGCAAGACAAAACTTCGCCTCTATACGAAGAAGGGGTCAGTTGCCCGCATTGTCATGGCACGCACAGCCCTGAGCGTACCCAGCGGTTTCGCGATCGGCAAAAGCAGGTCGAACTGGCTCGCGCTCGCCATACCCGTCATATCGGGGCGCAACAGCCGGCCAGGTCGCCCGCTGCTCACACCGTCGACTAAAGGCCTGTGTCCGGCCTGCCCATACTCTACTCGTTTCGGCGTTGCCCCTACGCCATGCGCGCCCGGCTGGCGATCGCCTCAAGGGGGCAGCGATGCGAGCTTCGTGAGGTGGTGCTGCGCGACAAGCCGCAGGCCTTGATCGAAGCCTCGCCCAAAGCCACGGTACCCGTGCTGGTGCTGGCCGACGGCCGGGTGCTGGAGCAGAGCCTGGACATCATGATATGGGCGTTACGACAGCACGACCCGCAAGGCTGGTTGCGCCCGCAGCGCGAAGACCTTGCCGCGATGCTGGCGCTCATTGCTGAATGCGATGAAGTTTTCAAGCCCGAGCTGGATCGCTACAAGTATCCGCAGCGATTTTCCCATGAGCATGCGGCACCCGCAGCAGACCGCGATCCGTCTGGCGCCGCAGTCGATGACTCAGACCGGGGCGACCAGGCCCAAACCCAGGCACTGCTGCATCGCGCTGGCGGGGCACAGTGGTTGAGCACCCTTGAAGCGCGTCTGGCCGAGCATGATTGCCTTTTCGGTGCGCGCGTCTCGTTGGCGGACATGGCGGTTGCGCCTTTCGTGCGCCAGTATGCGCAGGTGGATCGCATCTGGTTCGATGCCCAAGCGTGGCCGCATCTGCACCGCTGGCTGCGCGCCTGGCTTGAATCGAAGCTATTTGCCGAAGTCATGGTCAAGTACTTGCCCTGGGTGCCCGGCGCAGAACCGGTGTGGTTTGGTGGTTTGACACACCACTAGCGAAACGGAAACATCAGGCCCATACAATTTGTAATCTGCGCCAACAAGAACTATTCTTACAAAATGATGCAAAATCGGCCACAAGGTATCGTAAAGGGGGAGATAACCAAGTTCGACGCGAAGTCGGGCGCGCCCGGCTTTTCGAGTCTTGGGGCCACCCACGAGGGCGCGCGTCTTGCGATATGGCTGGCTTTGGGCATGGCCCCGTTGCTGGGCTTGCTGATTACCCCCCGAGACGCCTGGCCGGCGTTGCAAATGTATGTGCCGCTGCACACTGCAATGGAGGTATTCGCCGTTGTGGTGGCCATGATGATCTTCGCACAGGGCTGGCACAGTGTTGGGCCACGCGTGTTGAAAAACACGGTGTTGCTCTCTAGCGGCTTTCTTGCCGTGGGCCTGCTAGACCTTGGCCATCTCCTTTCATTTCCCGGAATGCCCGATTTTTTCACCCCAAGCTCGGTGGAGAAGGGCATTGAGTTCTGGTTGATGTCACGCATTTTGTGCGCCCTGATCTTGCTGGCCGCGGCGCGAAGCGACTGGTCAATTCTGGCCACGAACACTTTTCGCATCAGCAGCCTAAGCCTGGCGCTGCTTGTTGCTGCAACCGGGTATTGGCTCGTACTGTCCGATGCGGTCAGGCTACCGGCTACGTATGTGCCGGGTGTGGGGCTTACCCCGCTCAAAATCGCGGCCGAATACGCCATTATCGGCATCTGTCTGCTAACCGTGGTGGTGCTTTTCCGCAACCCGCAGGGGGCTTCATCAGACAAGGCGAGGCATATCGGCGCAGCGGCAATTACCATGGCTCTGGGCGAGCTGTGTTTCACCTTGTACTTCAGTGCGCACGACGCTGCCAATGTGCTGGGCCACCTGTATAAAGTTGCGGCCTATTGCTTTCTTTATCGCGCCTTGTTCATCGAAGGGGTGCGCAGCCCCTACCAGCAACTGTACGAATCAAGACAGCGTCTTATCAAAAGCGAGCAAAAATTCCGTTCTTTCATGGAGTTTGCGCTAGACGCCATCATGCTGGTGAACGAACGAAACGAGATCGCCAATTTCAATGCACAGGCCCAAGCCATGTTCGATCTACCGGCTGATACCGGTCAGACCGTTCGGGTTACCGCCGTGTTGCCCACCTGGGATGCCTCCAGTGTCGGCGAGCTGGTTTGCCGCCGGCTCAGTGGCGAGGAGTTTCCCGCCGAGCTTAGCCGGGGCGTTATCGCGGGGCCTGACGGCGAGCTCACCACCCTCATCGTGCGCGACCTGACCGCCCGCAAGGCGCTTGAAAAATCCGTGGCCGACCAATTAAGCCACGATGTCGTAACGGGTTTGCCCAGCCGGGTGCTCTTCCAGGAAAAGCTGCATAAGGCCTTACATGATGTCCGGGTTTCGGGGCTGCGGCTTGCTATTTATTTTATTGACATCGATCATTTCAATAAAGTTGACGTATTGGGCCCTTCGATTGGCGACAGCGTGTTGTATCGATGTGTGCAGAGGCTAAGCGGCCAACTGGGTTCCCACGACATCCTGGCCAGGTACAGCAGCGACCAGTTCGTGGTGCTTCGAATGGGTGTTGCCGACGAAGCACAGGTTCGCGACCTTGCTCAGCGCTTGCTTGAAACCGTGCGTGAGCCCCTCTTGATCGAGGGGCACGAACTGCGCTTGACCGCCAGCATCGGCGTGGCGGCCAGCAGACAGCAGGGCGAAACAACCGAGTCGTTGCTTCGTGCCGCGAATATAGCGCTTACGCGTGCCAAGGACGAGTCACGCGACTGTTATCGTGTGCATAATTTCGACATGGACACCGAGGCACGACGGCGTGTCGAGCTTGAAAGCGGGCTGTACGCCGCTGTGGCAAACAACGAGCTGCTGCTTCATTTCCAGCCAAGAGTAGACCTGCGCAATGGCGAGATCCTGGGCTTAGAGGCCTTGGTTCGATGGCGCCATTCCAGAGCCGGCATGATCCCTCCGGGCGATTTCATTCCCCTTGCCGAAGAGCTGGGGCTGATCGCAGAAATCGGAAACTGGGTATTGCGTGAGGCCTGCGCGCAGATGCGTCGTTGGCAGAAAGAAGGCATTGCGCCTCGACGCATCGCCGTGAATATTTCCGCCAAGCAACTGCATGACCCCAGCTTCCCGGCCGAGGTCCGCAAGGCCCTAGTTGATTCCGGCCTGGCTCCAGACCAGCTCGAACTCGAAATTACCGAAAGCACGGTCATGGAGGACACCACGGCCGCCATTAACGCCTTGCGCGCGTTAAAACAGTTAGGAGTGGTGTTGGCCGTCGACGACTTCGGAACGGGCTATTCGTCGTTGAACTACCTGAAGCTGTTCCCCATTGACGTCTTGAAGATCGACCGCTCGTTCGTAAGCAATGTGACTGAAGACGCTCACGACGCCACCATAATTCGGGCGATTATCGCCCTGGCCCATAACCTGAGCATGGACGTGGTCGCCGAGGGCGTTGAAACCGCGGCGCAGGCGGTATTGTTAAAACGCGCCGAATGCGATGAATTGCAGGGCTTTTACTTTAGTCGCGCGTTAGAGCCTGACGCGGTTCGCTCGCTTTTACTCGAGCACACCGACGAACGGCGCCAGGCCTGGGTGCAGGGCTTAAGCTAAAGCTAAGGCGTTATCCCATGCCCGGCACAATGGTAGAAAAGCCGGCGTCTACATGGGTGATTTCACCCGTAACCCCCGCCGCCAGATCCGACATCAAGAACGCCGCCACATTACCGACGTCTTCGATGGTGACGTTGCGACGCAGTGGTGCGTAGGTTTCGACGAACTTCAGAATGGAGCCGAAATCTTTGATGCCGCTGGCGGCCAAGGTTTTGATGGGGCCCGCCGAGATTCCGTTGGCACGGATGCCCATGGGGCCGAGCGCCGCCGCAAGATACCTCACCGAGGCTTCAAGAGAGGCCTTGGCCAGACCCATGGTGTTGTAGTTGGGCACCACCTTTTCAGAGCCCAGATAGGTTAGCGTCAGCACCGAGCTGTTGCGGTCTTTGAGCAGCGGCAGTGCAGCTTTGGCCAATGCCGGAAAGCTGTACGCCGAGATGTCGTGCGCCACGCGGAAACCCTCGCGCGACAGACCTTCAAGGAAGTCGCCGGCGATAGCTTCGCGCGGCGCAAAACCGATCGAATGCACCAGGCCGTCCAGGCCGTTCCATTGGTTGCCCAACTGCTCGATGGCGGCTTCGATATTGGCGTCGTCGGCAACGTCGCAGGGCAGCACGATTTTGCTGTCGAGTTCGGCGGCGAAGCCCTGAACCCGCTCTTTGAAGCGGTCGCCCACGTAGGTAAAGGCAAGCTCGGCGCCTTGCTTGCGGCACGCCTGGGCGATGCCGTAGGCGATTGAGCGGTTGGACAGGACGCCGGTGACCAGAATGCGTTTGCCGTTTAAGAAACCCATGGTAAAGACCTTATTGTTTGAAAATGGTGGTATCAACCGTGCACATTGGTGCCCGGGATGCGAAGCCGTTTGCCGCGCGACAGATTGTTGTTGGGCAGATTATTAAGTTTGCGCAAGGCATCGACCGAGGTGTTGTAGCGCTTGGCCAAGGCAAAAAGGGTGTCTCCCTGGCGTACGGTATGAGTGCGGGTGTTGCTTGCGCCCCGGCGCACCACCACGACATCGCGCCTGGCGTTGCCCGGCTCGGCCGCAGGTGTGCGTACGGTTGGGGTTGCATCGATAAGCGTCGATTGCTCGAGCGATGCCAATTGAATGCCGCCTGATGACGCCCCGCCGGGAATGACCAGTATTTGGGCGACGGCGCGTGTTTGTTTCGCGCTTAGGCCGTTGGCCGCACGAAGCTGCTCGAGCGAAACGCCGAACTTCTTTGCAATGGCAGCGTACGACTCCCCTTTGCTTGCGGCGTAGGTGGTGTAGCTGCCGAGCTGATCTTTGTAGGCCTCGAGATTGGCGTTGAATGTGTCGACGCGGTCGGTGGGTAGATGCAATGAGGGTTTGTGTTCGGCCAGAAACACCGGACGGTTGAACGACGCGTTTAATGCCTTGAAGTCTTCAAGCGGCATTTCGGCCAGTCGGGCCGCAGTGGCCAGGTCCAGCGAGGGTGGTTCGACGACGGTGGTGAAATAAGGTTGGTTTTCAACCGTGGGCAGTGACACCCCGTAGCGTTCGGGGTTGGCAATAATGTTCTTGATGGCTTGCAGTTTGGGTACGTAGTTGCGCGTTTCGCCGGGCATGGCCAGCGCAATATAGTCGGTGCGCAACCCTTGGCCCGCGTTGCGCTCTATGGCGCGCTTGACAGCGCCTTCGCCCCAGTTGTACGAGGCCAGCGCTAAATACCAGTCGCCTTGAAAATCGTACAGGTAACTTAGGTAATCAAGCGCCGCGTTGGTTGATGCGACCGGGTCGCGCCGCAGGTCGCGCCATACATCTTGCTTGAGGTTGTAGTGCAGGCCCGTACTGGGTATGAACTGCCATAGCCCGGACGCTTTGGCGTGCGAATACGCAGTGGGGTTGTAGGCGCTTTCGACAAAAGGCAGCAGCGCAAGTTCTGACGGCAGGCCGCGTTCTTCGAGCTGGTCGACGATGTAATACAGATATTTGCCGGCGCGTTCGCTCATGCGATACACCGACTGGGGATGCGACGCGTAATAGGCTGTCCATTCGTCCACCAGGTCGGACTGCAGATTGGGAATGGCGAAACCGCGGCGGATGCGGTCCCACATGTCGCGCGGCGGGTGGGTAAGGTCGACCGTTCGCGAGGTGTCGGCGGCACTATAGGTTCTTTTATTGGCGGCGTAACGGGAGTCGGGGCTGGAGGCGCAGCCGGCCAGTGCCGCCACGCAGAGCACGATAAAAATTCGCAGGCAGTTCATGGTTTTTTATTTAAAACTGTTTTTCCATTCGCGTAGACAGGCAAAAACCGAAACAGCAGAATCGAGCGGCGTCTTGGCATAGGCCTGGGCCGATGTAACGACATCTTCTTGCAGTGGCCGCAAGAACGGGTTGGTTTCGAGTTCGAGGCCGATGGTTGACGGCACGGTGGGCAGGCCTTCGTTGCGCAGTTTTTGCGCGGATTCCCAGCGGCGTTGCAACGCAATGTTTTCAGGCTCTACCTGTAACGCCCAGCGTATATTCGACAAGGTATATTCGTGGGCGCAACAGACCAGGGTTTCGAGCGGCAGCTCTTTCAGCTTGCTTAACGAATTAACCATTTGCGCGGGCGTGCCTTCAAAAAGACGCCCGCAACCGGCGGCAAATAGTGTATCACCACAAAAAACCAGGGGTGTTTGCTCGTCCATATAGCCGAAGTACGCAATATGCCCGGCTGTATGGCCGGGAACGTCGAGGACGGTAAGCCTCAAGCCCACGCCGTCGATGAAGATTTCGTCGTCTTCTTTCAGGCGCGTATCGCATACGGGCAGGGTTTCGCCCAAGGGGCCGTACACCTTGGCGCCGGTAAGTTGCTTTAAGGCTTGGGCCCCCCCGACGTGGTCGGGATGGTGGTGTGTCAGTAGAATGGCGTCCAGACTTAACTTGTTTTGTTTAAGATAAGCTTCGACCGGCGCGGCTTCGCCGGGGTCGACCACTAGCGCACGGCCACTATTTTCAAGGACCCAGATGTAATTGTCGCTGAATGCGGGTACAGGCGTCAGCCGGCTGGTAATGTGTGCCATGATTGATTCCACCTTACGCAAGGAGCTTATGTGTCTGTTTCGTTGGACCAGCCTCTGGCCGTCGAGCTAGCCCAATGGCTGACCACCCCGGTCGGCCAGTATGTGCAAAACTGGGAACAGAAAAAAATCGATGGCATGGTGGCCAATGTATTTGGCTACCATGCCATGCAGATAGGGCAGCCCCAGTGGGACCTGCTGCGTGCCAACCGCATCCCCTACAAGGGCCGCACGCACTCGTGCCCCAACAACGGACAAGGCGCCCAGCAAGCCGGGGCAGCTACTGCCGGGGTTACAGCTGTCGGAGCAACCTCGGGGTCAATTTGTACCGCAAATATTGCCTTGTATGCTGAACCCGAGCACCTGCCCCTGGAAAGCCAAAGCATCGACTTGCTGATATTACCCCATGTGCTCGAGTGTTCCAATAGCCCCCATCAGGTGCTTCGCGAGGCCGAGCGGGTGCTCGTCCCAGAGGGCAGGGTGGTGATCTCGGGCTTCAACCCCTGGAGCCTTTGGGGGGCGCACGAGCGCATTCCGGGGCTTGACCCCATTGTGCCGGTGCCCGCCCATATGCAGGTGTCGCTGGGTCGTCTTAAAGACTGGTTCAAACTGTTAACCTTAGAGGCTGATCGCGGCCATTTCGGCTGCTATGCACCGCCTGCTGTCAGCGCCCGCTGGCTTTCGCGCTGGTCTTTCATGGAGTCGGCCGGTGACCGCTGGTGGCCGGTATGCGGGTCGGTTTATGTCGTGTCCGCAGTCAAGCGGGTGGTGGGCATGCAAATTATCGGTCCGGCCTGGAAAGAACAAAAGCGGCGTATGCGTCGTGCGGCAGTGGTTACAGGGCGTCATTCGGGCGCATGAATAGAGATATGAGCAGTAATTCCGTAGAAATCTGGACTGACGGCGCCTGCAAGGGCAACCCCGGCTGGGGTGGATGGGGCGCCTTGTTAAGGCAGGGTCGTCACGAAAAAACAATTTATGGCGGTCAGGCCGACACCACCAACAATCGCATGGAGCTCATGGGTGTCATTGAAGCCCTGAAAGCGCTCAAAAGGCCCTGCCACGTCATTGTTCACACCGATTCGCAGTATGTGCAAAAGGGCATGACGCAGTGGCTTGCCAACTGGAAGCTGCGCGGCTGGCGCACCGCCGACAAGAAGCCGGTTAAGAATGACGATCTGTGGCGCGAGCTGGACGAACTTGTCGGGCGGCATCAGGTCACATGGAAGTGGGTGCGTGGCCACGATGGGGATCCGGGCAACGAAATGGCCGATCAATTGGCCAATAGGGGCGTCGAACAGGCGCGTGCCCTGGCTGCGTCAGCCCGTTCCTGACCGTCGTTGCCGCAAGGGCCGGCTCGACCAAACGCCGGTGTTACTTCTTTTTTGCGTGCCCGCCTGTTCGCAAGCAACGGTACTACGCTACTATCTGCGACGATAAGACACAGATCGTTAATGTTATGAAGACAAACACTTTGGGTTGGGCGATTGCGCTGATTGTGGGGGTGGCGCTGGGCGCTGCCGCAGCAGGTTGGTGGGCGGGCAAAAAAACGCCCTCCCAAGCCGGCATCCCTGCCGCCGCTGTTCAACCTGACGCCAAGCCGCAAGGTGCCGCAGCCGGCACGCAGGTCGAGGTGGCCCCCGTGCTGGCAGAGTCCATGTCGCGCAACGTGGCAGCGGTAGGCACGTTGCGCTCCAAAGATTCTGTGGTCTTGCGCTCTGAAATTACCGGCCGCATTATCGAAATCAACATCGAAGAAGGCGGCAAGGTCAAGCAGGGGCAGGTTGTGATTCGCCTGGACGACAGCGTGGCTAAAGCGCAGTTGCAGCAAGCGCAGGCCGAACTGGCCCTGGCTGTCAGCCAAGACCGTCGCGCGGGCGAGCTTACTCGTCAGGGCTTTATCAGCAAGCAGGCGCGCGACGAAGCCGCCAGCAAATTACAGGTGCAGCGGGCAGCCGTTGCGCTGGCCCAGGCGCAGCTGCAAAAAAACACCATCGTTGCGCCGTTTGATGGCCTCATCGGCCTGCGTAACGTTTCGGTGGGCGATTACGTAAGCCCGGGCGCCGCCCTGGTGCCGATCGAGTCCGTTGATCCCCTGCAGGTTGATTTTCGTATTCCCGAGCAGTATGTGTCTTTGGTGCATCCCGGCCTTAAGCTGCGCTTGCGTTTTGATGCCTTGGCGGATCAGGCCCGCGAGGGCGAGGTGGGTGCGGTCAACCCCTCTATTGACGTCGGGGGGCGCTCGATACTGTTGCGCGCCAATGTAGCCAATACCGACGACGCATTGCGCCCCGGCATGTTTGCCCGGGTTGAGCTGCAGTTTGCCGACGACAAGGTGCTTACGGTACCTGAAGCGGCCCTGGTGCCCTCAGGTGAAGAGCGCTACGTCTTTCGCATTCACGACGGCAAGGCCGAGCGGCTGGCGGTAGGCATTGGCCAGCGGCGGGCGGGGCGTATTGAAATCACGTCGGGCCTTTCAGAGGGTGACGAAGTAGTGGTGGCGGGCTTGCAAAAAATCGTCGACGGCGCGCCGGTACGGGTGATGGGCAGGGCGGCACGCCCCGCACAATCTTAAGGCGCCGGACATGGTCCTTTCCGAAATCTGCATCAAGCG
>NZ_DATJBQ010000091.1:0-3490 GCF_035515275.1 Pusillimonas sp. | reverse complement strand
ATGTTGCACAGCCCCGATCTCGACTTCAGCTTCAGCGGCTTGAAAACGGCAGTGCTTACGCGGCTCAAGGCGCTTGAAAAAGAGGGCGAGGTTACCGAGCAGCAACGCGCGAACCTTGCCGCTGCCACCGAAGCGGCCATTGTTGATGTGCTGGGCGGCAAGGCCATCAAGGCCATGAAGCGCAGCGGCTTGAAGCGCTTGGTGGTGGCGGGAGGCGTAGGGGCCAACAGCCTGTTGCGCAAACGTTTGGTGGCCGACATGCAGAAGCTGGGCGGCGAAGTGTTTTTCCCGCCCCTTGAGCTTTGCACCGACAACGGCGCCATGATCGCGTTCGCGGCGGCGTTACGCATCAATGCGGGTTTGGTCGATCTTTCGAGCCGCGATCATGCGTTTACCGTACGACCCCGGTGGGACCTTCACGAGCAGGCCGTACCCGCAGTGGTGGTGTAGCCTGGCCGGCCGGCCCGCCTGGCTACGCTTTGTTTTAAAGGCGCGGCGGGTGTCGGGGCCGAAGCGGGTTTCAGCGTTTCTTACCGGTTTTAGCGTCTGTGGCGGCAGTTTTTTTATTCTTGCCGATGCGGTCTTCTTTGCCGGCCAGCAGCCGGGCAATATTGGCCTGGTGGCGAAAGCAAAGTATGACGGCAATGATCACAATGGCAAAGCAGGTAAAGCCGTCGAAGCGCCAGGCGATGTTGCCGCCGAACAGGTAATACAACGGGGCGAATATGGCCGCAACAATCGCAGCCAACGAAGAATAACGCGTGGCATAGGCCACAATCAGCCAGGTGAGCGCCGTGGCAACGCCCAGCCAGGGCTGAAAGGCCAGCAGCACACCCAGCGCCGTGGCCACGCCCTTACCGCCCTTGAACTTAAGGAACACGGGGTATACATGCCCCAGGAATACAGCAATGCCGGCCATGCCCACCACAAAGCCCGGCAGCATCCATTCGCGTACGGCAAGGCTTGCCAGCCACACCGCCGCCCAGCCTTTGGCGGCATCGCCAAGCAGAGTCAGCACGGCGGCAGAGCGGTTGCCTGTGCGCAACACATTGGTGGCGCCGGGGTTTTTAGAACCGTAGCTGCGTGGGTCTTGCAGGCCCATCAGGCGGCTGACCACCACAGCGAAAGAAATTGACCCCAACAGATAGGCCAGGGCGACAAGGGCAACGCTGGAAAGCGCGATATATAGCGGCGACATGAAATTGGGCTCCGTGTAACTGCGCTAGATTCTAACGTGCGTGGCCTAAACCTTAAAACCAGCGGGTACAATTGGCTACGTTCAGTTGAGTTTTTTCTGGAAGCACAATGCGCATTTTGGTGTCTAACGACGACGGCTACAACGCCGAGGGTATCGAGGCCCTTGTAGAGGCCTTGAAGGGCTTGGGCGAACTTACCATCGTCGCACCCGAAACCAACTGCAGCGGGGCTTCAAACTCGCTTACGTTGAACCGGCCGCTCTCGGTGCGCCAGGCGCCCAACGGCTTTTATTTTGTTAACGGCACGCCGTCCGACTGCGTGCACATTGCGCTTACCGGTTTGCTCGACTTTCGCCCGGACCTGGTCGTATCAGGCATTAACAACGGCGCGAACATGGGCGATGACACGTTGTATTCCGGCACCGTGGCGGCCGCCACCGAGGGCTATCTGTTCGGCATTCCCGCTATTGCATTCTCGCTGGTCAAAAAGGGCTGGCAGCATCTTGATGCCGCCGCCCAGGTTGCGCGTCAGGTGGTACAGCGGCAAATCGCTCAGCCGCTGGCCGGCAACACGCTGCTTAACGTCAATATTCCCGCAGTGCCGTACGACGCCATGCAAGGCTGTGTGGTAACCAGGCTGGGCAAACGGCATCCGTCCGAGCCGGTCGTAAAAAGCACCACGCCCTACGGCGACCCGGTTTACTGGATAGGCCCTGTCGGGCTGGTTTCCGACTCGGCTGCCGATACTGATTTTGGCGCGATCGAACGCCACGCGGTGTCCATCACCCCGTTGAGGCTTGACCTTACCCACTACGAACAATTGCCCGGCCTTAAAAACTGGGCCGACCCGCTATGCGTAAGCCGATAAGCCGTTTTCCGTTCGCCTCGGGCACCACCAACCGTTTCGGGCGCTCCAGTCTGGGCGGCGGGCCGTCGACCACCAACAGCAATGCGCGCATCGCCACGCGGCCCGGGCCCGTTGCCGCCCCGGCTTTGCCGGTTCGTACGCTGGCTGCAGCTACCGCCAACCTGGGGCTTAACTCAGACCGCCAACGTGCGGTCATGGTGCAACGGTTGCGTAACCAAGGCATACAAGATGAAAGGGTTCTGGCGGCCATGCAGGCGGTGCCCAGGCATATATTCGTTGACGAAGGCCTGGCCAGCCGGGCCTACGAAGACGCGGCCCTGCCCATCGGCCATGGCCAGACCATTTCGCAACCCTGGGTGGTGGCCCGCATGATCTCTGTGCTTTGCGAAGAACGCGTGCCCGACAAGGTGCTCGAAGTGGGCGCCGGTTGCGGCTATCAGGCGGCGGTGCTGGCCCACATCATCAAAGAAGTGCACACCATAGAACGCATTCGCGGCCTATACGAGCTGGCCCGCTTGCATTTGCGCGCGCTTCGACTCTCGGGCCGCGTGCGGCTATCATTTGGCGACGGCATGGCGGGCTTGCCCGGCCACGCGCCATTCGACGGTATTATTGTGGCTGCTGCAGGCATTAAAATCCCCCAATCTTTGCTTGAACAATTGTCGATCGGCGGGCGCCTTATTGCTCCGGAAGGGGCTGCAACGCAGCGCCTGGTGCTCATCGAACGCACCGGCCCTGCCACGTGGCATCGCCAAGAGCTCGAGGCAGTTCGATTCGTTCCGTTGCGCGCGGGTACACAGTCATAAGTTTCTGGTTTAGGAGAACCCCATGAATTCAACGACGGCATCGTCTTTCGTCACAGCTTCAATTCAGTCCCGGCGTCCTCGCCATGCTCTGGCGATTGTGTTGCTGTTGACGCTGGCGGTGTTGGCGGGGTGCACGTCGCGAGGCACGCGCGCACCGGTTACCGATATGTCGGGCGGGCAAACGGCCACCGAACCTGCAACCGGCACCTATGTGGTCCGGCCCGGCGACACGCTGTACCAGATTGCTCAGCGTCATGGCATCGACGTAGCCACCCTGGTCCGGCTTAACAGTATTTCCGACCCCAGCCAGTTGCGCGTGGGTCAGACCTTACGTCTTTCCGACAACGCACCGGTGGTGCCTTCTCCCAGTATTGCCACCCCTGCACCGGTAACGCCGGTTACGCCCACCGAGCCGCCCATTCCTATGCCGGCGTCCGACGCCAACCTCGTTTCCTGGGGCTGGCCGGCAAGCGGAAAAATGATTCAGGGCTTCAACACCAATACCAAGGGCATCGACATCGAAGGGGCGGTGGGCGACACGGTCGTGGCGGCGGCGTCGGGTAAGGTCATGTATGCCGGCAACGGTGTGCGGGGCTTGGGCAACCTTATCCTTTTGGGCC
>NZ_DATJBQ010000090.1:0-5355 GCF_035515275.1 Pusillimonas sp. | reverse complement strand
CGCATCTCGGCCTTTGACGTCATACTCGATGACCCCATTCCCGGCAAAGGCCAGGTACTGACCGAACTGACCGAGTTCTGGTTGCGCAAGCTGGCCCATATTGTGCCCAATCACGCTACCGGCATTGCGCCCGAAGATGTGGTGGCGCCCGACGAACGCGAGCAGGTCGCGGGCCGGGCCATGGTGGTAAAGCGGCTTAAACCAGTCATGGTCGAAGCCGTGGCGCGTGGCTACCTTATTGGTTCGGGCTGGAAAGACTACCAGGCTACCGGCGCTGTTTGCGGTATTACGCTGCCGGTGGGCCTTAAGCAGGCAAGCCGTCTGCCCGAACCCATATTTACGCCGGCCGCCAAGGCCGAGGTGGGCGCCCACGACGAAAACGTCGATTTTGCGCATGTGGTGGCCGAAGTCGGCCAGGACATGGCCGAGCAAATTCGCAGTGTTACCTTGCGGCTGTACGCAGAAGCTTCGGCCTTTGCTGCAAGCAAAGGCATCATCATTGCCGACACCAAGTTCGAGTTCGGTCTTGACGAAGACGGCAAACTGCACCTGATGGACGAAGTGCTTACCCCCGATTCTTCGCGTTTCTGGCCTGCCGACCAGTACGCCGAAGGCCTCAGCCCGCCGTCCTTCGACAAGCAGTTTGTGCGTGACTGGCTTGAAACCCAGCCCTGGAACAAAACGGCTCCTGCGCCCCGTTTGCCTGCCGACGTCATTCAGAACACCGCAGCCAAGTACCGCGAAGCCGTAACCCGTCTTACATCGTAGTTTCCCACTTCTTTGTCTATTGCCCGCCTGCCGGGCTTTGTGCTGAAACCTCTTATGAGCACCTCTGCCGCCACTTCCAACGATGAGCATCCGCTGATCGGTATCATCATGGGCTCGTCTAGCGATTGGGGCGTCATGCAACACGCGGCCGACATGCTGCGCGAGTTTGGCGTGCCCCACGAAACGCAGGTCATTTCTGCCCATCGCATGCCGGAGGACATGGCGCAGTACGGCGCCCGTGCGGCAGAGCGGGGCCTGCGCGGCATCATTGCCGGAGCAGGCGGGGCGGCGCACCTTCCGGGCATGATGGCGGCACTCACCCCCGTACCCGTATACGGTGTACCCGTACCCTCGCGCTATCTGCGCGGCGAAGACTCCTTGCTGTCCATAGTGCAGATGCCAAAGGGTGTGCCGGTTGCCACGTTTGCCATCGGCGAGGCCGGTGCAGCCAACGCCGCCTTGCACGCGATTGCCTGCATGGCGGTGACCGACCCGGCCTTACGTGCCAGGCTAGAGACCTTTCGCGCCAAACAAACTGAAGCCGCCCGCGATATGGTTGTACCTCCGCCCGAAAGCCAGGCAGGCTGACCGTGACGCATTCTTCACAAACCACACCCATCGCGCCGGGTAACTGGCTGGGCATGGTGGGCGGCGGCCAGTTGGGCCGAATGTTCTGTCATGCCGCGCAAAGCATGGGCTACAAAGTGGCGGTGCTTGACCCTGCCGAAGGCTGCCCGGCCGGCGTCGCCGCCGACCTTCATATCGTGGCCGCGTACGACGATGAAAAAGCGCTGGACCGCTTGGCCCAGTTGTGTGCCGCAGTGACCACAGAGTTCGAGAACGTACCTGCGGGCAGTCTTGCACGGTTGGCCGCCGGAACGCGTGTCAGCCCCGCGGCACGTTGTGTCAGCATTGCGCAAGACCGCATTGACGAAAAAGCCTTTTTATCCGGGGCCGGCATACCTGTTGCACCCCATGCCGCCATACTGAAACCGGCCGATCTTGACCGAGCCGACGACGCTCTGTTTCCCGGCATACTCAAATCGGCCCGCCTGGGCTACGACGGCAAAGGCCAGGTTCGTCTGGCCAGCCGCGGCGAGGCGCTGGCGGCGTGGCAGGCGTTGGGCGGTGTGCCTTGCGTGCTCGAGGCGCTGGTGCCACTGGCTTCTGAAATATCGGTGGTGGTTGCTCGAGACGTGCATGGTGCCGCCGTGGCCTATACCCCCTCGGTCAACGAGCACCGCGATGGCATCCTTGCCATTTCCACGGTGGCGCCGGCCGCGGATGCGGCAGCGGCGGCCCTGAACGAGTCAGCCGCGCGCATTGCGCAAGATGTGGCCCATGCGCTGGAATACGTGGGGGTCATGTGCGTCGAGTTTTTTGTCTTGAGCGACGAAAGCCTCATCGCTAACGAAATGGCGCCGCGCCCGCATAACAGCGGGCACTACACCATCGATGCCTGCGTGGTCAGCCAGTTCGAGCAGCAGGTGCGCGCCATGGCGGGTCAGCCCCTGGGCGACCCCAGTTGTCTTTGCGCTTCGGTCATGCTGAACGTGCTGGGCGACATCTGGTTCGATCCACAGGGGAACCAGCGCGAACCGGACTGGTCGAGTGTGTTGCGGGTGCCGGGTGCGAAACTGCATCTGTACGGCAAAGCCGAAGCGCGCGCAGGCCGCAAGATGGGGCATGTCACGGTACTGGGTGCAACGCTCGAGGCGGCTCGCCACGATGCTAAATTGGTCGCTGCCGCGCTGGGCATTCAATTTTGATCAACGCCAATGCAAAGCCGCGTGAGCTCATTGAACAACGACACGACAGATCCCATGCTTGAAGTGGCGGCTCAGCGCTTGTTAAGCGGTGGGCTAGTGGCGTTTCCGACGGAAACGGTTTATGGCCTGGGGGCGGACGCTGAAAATGTAGAGGCGGTCGCACGTATTTACGCGGCCAAGGGTCGCCCCGCGAACCACCCGGTCATTGTGCACCTTCCGCCAGGCGGCGATCTTGGCCATTGGGTCAGCGATGTTCCGCGCGAGGCGCAGTTGCTGATTGATGCGTTCTGGCCGGGGCCGCTTACTTTGATTTTGCCTCGGGCTGAAAATATTCCGTCGGCCGTTAGCGGCGGCCAGGACACGATCGGGGTGCGTTGTCCTTCGCATCCGGTGGCGCAAGCGCTGCTGCACCGTTTTGCACAGCTCAAAGGCGGGCAGGGCGGGGTGGCGGCACCTTCGGCGAACCTGTTTGGCCAGGTGTCTCCCACCTTGGCCGAGCATGTGCGCGCTGAGTTTGCTTCGCTGGGCGAAGACCAGCTGCTTATTCTCGAGGGCGGAGCCGCCCAGGTCGGTATTGAATCCACCATTGTTGATCTGTCTCGCCTGGATCAAGGCGTGGGGCCGGCGGTACTGCGCCCCGGGCACATTACTGCGGCGGATATTGCGCAGGTGCTGGGTTTGAAAGCGGACGAGATCAGTGTTGCTTCTGGCAACGAGGCTGAAGCCGATGCGTCGGGCATGCCGCGTCATTCAACGGCTGCCGGGGCAATGGTGCCCCGTGTCTCGGGTTCTTTAAAGGCGCACTATGCGCCCCGTACGCCATTGTGGGTTGTGCCCAAAAGCAAGCTCATAGAATACATTGAGCACGGCGCCGCATCCGGCGAACGCGTGGCCTGTGTATCTTTCGCCTCACCTGAAGACGACGCGGTGCTTAATGATGACAAGGTGGACTGGCTGGTGGTGCAGGAAGACGCTGTCGTGTACGCCCGCGAGCTTTATGCCCTGTTACGGCGCCTCGATGGCGGTGGCTATGGTCGTCTGATTTTTGAACAGCCGCCCATATCCGGTTCGTGGCGTGCCGTCAATGATCGCTTGGCACGCGCGGCTGCGGCGTTTTTGCGCTAGCTCCTGCGGCGCACGCAACGCCCAACGCATATTCAGAAGGCGGCACGATTCGCCCTGAATTTGTTACGCAGGATTACTAAAAATTTCGTTTGCCGCTACACTTTGCACCTTCACACAATATCAATGAAGGCGTGAGTTTCATGGCAGCATGGTGTGGGCGCAGGTTTGCTGCGTGCGGCGCGACGGGGCGTTTTGCGACGACGTTAGGGGTGTTGGCGGTGGCGTTGGCCGCAGCTGCAGGCGGGGCATCCGCCACCACCCAGAACTTCGTCGACGACGAGTTCAACAGAAGCGGGGCGCTAGGCCTTATCCGGGCTCAGTACGCTTACCAATATGGGTACACGGGCAAGGGTGTGCTTCTTGCCATTCTCGATACGGGGCTCGACGTCCACCACCCGGAATTCGCCGGGCGCATTTCACCGTGGCGCATGAACTTTGTGCCCGGTTTTCATGAGCTTGACGTTTCGGATGTTGAACCCTCCGGCAGCATCATCGGCCACGGAACCCATGTGGCAGGGCTGGCGGCTGCTGCCCGTGATGGGGTGGGCATGCACGGCGTGGCGTACAACGCCACGGTGCTGCCTTTGCGCACCGGCTTTGCGGCGCATGAACTGGCCCACGCCTATGAACGCGTGTTTTACAGCGGTGCCAAGGTGCTTAATGGCAGCTACGGCCCGTTGGTGATGGCGCCGACCCACTTCGAGGACCCGTCGCACCCGCGCTACCGGCAGAGCAATCCCGGCTTTGTGCGCCAGGATCATGCCGTCTTCACCGAGTGGACGATGGCGCAGGCAGACTATCTTAAACAACTGGCTGAGGCCGATGTTCTGATGGTGTTCGCAGCCGGCAATGATCGGCAGTTTCAACCGGGCGATTATTCCGCCTCTCCCGCCGGTCTGGGCCTGCTCCCGTTGATCACGCCGGCCAATACCGCGGCCGGCACGTTTTATAAGGTCATGGATCCGGAGTTCGACTATGACCGCTACGACCCCGCCACCTGGACCTTACTATCTAATTCGGATCCTGCGCTGTTATCGGAAGATAACTCCAGCCTGCAGGGCGCGTTAATCGCAGTGGTGGCTACCCGGCCCGATGGCGAAATTGCCATCTACAGCAATTGGTGCGGTTTTGCCAAGGCCTGGTGTCTGGCAGCACCGGGCGGTGGCACCGGCGAGGCCGAGCATACGCGCCCCTTGCTTTCGACGCTTCCGTACAGTAGCTACGGGCCGATGCAAGGCACGTCCATGGCTTCTCCTGTAGTGGCGGGCGCGGCCGCCGTGCTGCGAGAAGCCTTTCCTTACATGAGCGCTCGTCAGATCATCGAGGTGATTCTTACAACGGCCAACAGCGGCGGCATCTGGGCCGACAGCAATATTTACGGTCATGGCATGCTCGATCTGGGCAGGGCCGTGCGCGGCCCCGCCGTGTTTGGCGAGAGCGGTTTCCCATCCGTATTCAGCGTCGATACGCGTGGATACAGCTCGCTTTGGAGCAATGACATCAGCGGGTCGGGGGGGCTGGCCAAGGCAGGAGCGGGCGTGCTTACCATGACCGGCAATAACAGTTATACCGGCGCCACCACGATTCGCGGCGGCAAGCTGGTGGTCAACGGCTCGATCGCCAATTCAGCGCTGCTTACCATCGGTAAAGATGCAGCCCTGGGCGGAAGCGGTATAGTCGGCAACACGCGTGT
>NZ_DATJBQ010000089.1:0-12132 GCF_035515275.1 Pusillimonas sp. | reverse complement strand
TACGAGATATCGATACCACCCGCGCGAACCAGTCCGACACTATAGGTTTTCACGTCTGCCAGATGTTCTTCCAGTACCAGTCCGTGCTCACTGATTTCCCGTTCGTCCTGTTCGGATAGCTCGGCGTCGAATTGACGCGGGTTAAATACCAATATCTGGCCCCGGCCGCCGCTTGCACGCACGGGCTTGATGCGCACCGGCCCCAATGAAAGCAGTCGCAATCCCGCGAGCCGCGCATCTTTGACGGAAAACACGGTAATGCCCCGTAGCACAGCGGCCGAGGTCTCCTGTGAGAAGGTGTGGCTCCAGCCCTGGGGGGCGGGCGAATCGACATGAAGTACTGGGTGAGTAATGGCTTTCGTGGCGACGAAAGGGTGGGGTACGATGCCCCCATAAAGGTCGTCGTAACTGCGGATGCTCTCCAGGTAGCCCCCGCCGGCAGCGCCGCCTTGCGTGGCGTTGCGTACCAATGTGCGAGCCGGCACGTAGTAGACGCTGCCCGGCTCGGGGAGCGGCTGGGGCTGAAAATGCTCGACAAATTCCACCTTCAATAATTGTGCAAGCTTGCGAGCCAGGGCCTGTTGCGATGTCGTCTCGTGGGGTGGCGCCTCGAGCCTTGAGGGAAATGCCACTGCGATGCGAGCGCCTTTATTTACTGTGTCACTGCGAGGTTGTTCGGGGCTCATCAGCGCGATCTCCGCAGATGTCCGGGGAGCCTATACACGCAAGCGTCGTGCCCGCCACGGCGCTGGGCCGACGGCATGCATGGTGCGCATTATTACTGGTCGCGGGCTGTTTACAGCGCTATAGTGTGAAAGCCCGTGGCGGCACCCGACGTATTTTCAAGCTTAGTTGGTGGAAATTCAGGAGCATAGGAATGGAACTCGATGCCTTGATGTTGTCCCGCATACAGTTTGGGTTCACGATTTCATTCCATATTGTTTTTCCGGCCATCACCATCGGCCTGGCCAGCTACCTTGCTGTTCTCGAGGCCTGTTGGCTGCGCACCTCCAACGTCGTTTATCGCGACCTGTACTTTTTCTGGATAAAGATCTTTGCCCTTAATTTCGGCATGGGCGTGGTCTCGGGTGTGGTCATGGCCTACCAGTTCGGGACCAACTGGAGCGTGTTTTCCGACTTTGCGGGCAGCATCACCGGCCCCTTGCTGGCGTACGAGGTGCTAACCGCCTTCTTTCTGGAAGCGGGCTTCTTGGGCGTGATGCTCTTCGGCTGGAGGCGGGTGGGGCCGGGTTTGCACTTTTTCTCAACGGTCATGGTCGCTCTGGGTACGCTTATCTCGGCTACCTGGATACTTGCGTCCAATAGCTGGATGCATACCCCCCAAGGCTACGAAATCATCAATGGTCAGGTGGTGCCTGTTGATTGGCTGGCGGTTATCTTCAACCCCTCGTTTCCGTATCGTCTGGTACACATGACGCTGGCCGCCTACTTGGCCACGGCGCTTATGGTGGCCGCCTCGGCAGGCTGGCATCTGCTGCGCGGCAACGATAACCCGGCGGTTCGCACCATGCTTTCCATGGCCATGTGGATGCTGCTGGCGGTAGCGCCGCTTCAGGCGGTGGTGGGCGATTTTCATGGTCTCAATACCCTCAAGTATCAACCGGCCAAAATCGCAGCCATCGAAGGCCACTGGGAAAACACCCCCGGCGAAGGTGTACCCCTTACCCTTATCGGCTGGCCCGATATGCAAGAAGAGCGCACTCGTTTCGCAGTGAATATTCCCAATTTGGGCAGTTTGATCCTCACTCACAGCTTGAACGGCCAGTTTCCGGGCCTCAAAGAATTCGCTCCCGAAGATCGCCCCAATTCGACCGTGGTGTTCTGGACCTTCCGCCTCATGGTCGGCTTGGGTTTATTAATGATTGCACTGGCGTTATGGGGGGCGTGGGCTCGATGGAAGGGGCGGCTCTACCATAGCAGGGGGCTGCATCGGTTCGCGTTGGGTATGGGTGCCACCGGGCTGGTGGCCATGCTGGCGGGCTGGTATACAACCGAGATCGGGCGGCAACCGTGGATCATTCAAGGGTTGATGCGAACATCCGAGGCCGTGACACCTCATAATGCGTCAGAGGTCGGCTTTGCGCTGGCGCTGTTCGTCATCGTGTATTTCATTGTCTTTGGCGCTGGTATCGGATACATGCTCAGGTTGATACGTAACGGGCCTGAAAGTGAGGAGCCCCAGGAAGGCGGCCCCGGAGAGCCTCGCACCCCCGCTCGGCCGATGTCCGCCGCCGACGAAAACACCGGCTACAACATCGCAAGGGGATAAGCCATGGGCATCGATCTGGCATTGATCTGGGCAGTTATTATCCTTTTCGGCGTATTCATGTATGTGGTCATGGACGGTTTCGATCTGGGCATCGGCATCTTGTTCCCGTTCATTCCCGACACCCACGATCGCGACGCAATGATGAATACCGTCGCCCCCATATGGGACGGCAATGAAACCTGGCTGGTTCTGGGCGGTGCGGGGCTGCTGGCAGCCTTTCCACTCGCTTATTCGGTCATTCTGCACGCATTCATGCTGCCTCTGGTCTTCATGCTGCTGGGCCTTATTTTCCGCGGGGTGGCGTTTGAGTTCCGCTTCACGGCAAGTGCCAAAAGCCGGCACTGGTGGGACAAGGCCTTTATTTTCGGGTCGTTCAGTGCCACGTTTTTTCAAGGTGTGGTGTTGGGCGCGTACATGGACGGTCTTAAGGTGGTCGACCGTGTGTATGTGGGTGGCGCGTTCGACTGGGTCAATCCATTTTCCCTCTTTACAGGCTTGGGGCTGATCGCGGCGTACGCGCTCTTGGGCTGCACGTGGCTAATCTTCAAGACCGAGGGGTTGCTGTATGACCGCATGCGTTCACTAGCCCGAAACCTGACCTGGGTGTTGCTGGGCGTCATTGGCGTGCTCAGCCTCTGGACTCCATTGGCGCATGAATCCATTGCACAACGCTGGTTCAGCTTCCCCAATATTGTGTGGTTCCTTCCGGTACCAGTCCTGGTTGTGGTGTCGGCATACTTTTTGCTACGTGCACTCGAGCGCAAGCCGCATGTCAGCCCATTTTTACTAACGTTGGGCCTGATGTTTCTTGGGTATAGCGGGTTGACCATCAGCGTCTGGCCCAATATTGTTCCGCCCGACATCACCATCCGGCAAGCGGCAGGCCCCCCCGAAAGTCTGGGCTTTGCCCTGGTTGGTGCGCTGCTTATCATACCGGTCATACTCATGTATACCGCGTGGGCCTACTACGTCTTTCGGGGCAAGGTCAGGCCAGGCGAGGGGTATCACTAGTGGCGTCGTCCGAGACAAGGCAGCGGCGCGCGTGGATGGCCCGGTTGGGCTGGATGGCGGTGTTCTGGGCCATGGGCGTTGCGGCATTGGCGCTTGTGGCCTACTTGTTGCGGGTACTCATGAATTGGGCGGGTTTTAGCGCCTGATATCGTCCAAACCGCATGGTCGCCCGACGTGGGCAGCTTTTATTTTATTGTTAAAGCACATAGATTGAAGTTTCGGACCACATGATCAAAACCTCTCGATTCCTCGGACACTCGCCTGCTGCTTTTCAATTGGCGCGGTCCATTGTCAAGGCAGCCCCCACCGACGCGAGCGTCCTGATCATCGGCGAAAGCGGCACTGGCAAAGAGGTGGTTGCAAGAGCCATACACGGGCGCAGTGCACAAAAAAACCAGCCCTTTATCGCGGTCAACTGCGGGGCGATCAGCCCTTCGTTGGCTGAAAGCGAGCTCTTCGGCCACGAAAAAGGCAGTTTTACGGGTGCGGTCAGCAGCACCGAGGGTTGTTTTGGGCGCGCCCATATGGGCACCTTGTTCCTGGACGAAATCACCGAAATGCCGTTGTCGATACAAGTGCAATTGCTGCGGGTGCTCGAAAACGGTACGTATCACAGCGTAGGGGGCTCAGAACAAAAAAAGGTCAATGTGCGCATTATTGCGGCCACCAACCGCGACCCCAAAACGGCCGTGCAAGCGCATACCTTCCGATCCGATCTGCTGTATCGCTTGGCAGTGTTCCCCATACGGGTTCCTTCGCTGCGCGAACGCAAGGGCGATATTTCTTACCTGGCGCAGCGGTTTTTAAACGAACTGAACGACCAAGAGGGTACGAACAAGGTTTTTTCGCCCGGGGCGATGCTGCAGCTTGAAAGTTACCACTGGCCCGGAAACGTGCGCGAGCTTAAAAATACCATCATGCGGTCTTTTATTCTGGCCGACAACCAAGTCGAAATCGCGCCATTGACTAACACCGTCGCGGGCCAGACGCCTGAGGTCAAGCATGGCCTGCTGAAGATCTCTTTGGGTACGCCACTAAGTTCGGCACAGCGGGCGGTGATTATGGCTACGCTCGAGTATTACGGTGGTGACCGGCAGCGAACGGCGCTGGCTCTGGGTATCAGCCCCAAGACACTCTATAACCGGCTCGAAGAGTTTCGCAAGCAGGGTTACGAGTTTGGGGCGGTTTAGCTAGGCCGACAATGCCATGACCGCCACATTGATGCCGTAGCCGCCCACCACCAAAAATATAAACAATATGCTTGCCAATAATAGGGGGCGCACACCCGCTTCGCGTAGTGCGCTGACACGGGTGCGAACGCCCAGCGCAGCCATGGCCATGGCCAGCAGGGCGGCGTCCAGGTGGCCCACGGCCTGTACTACCGTTGAAGGAACCCATTGCAAAGAGTTAACCCCCGCGGCCACAATAAACCACACGGCGAACCACGGAATGACGATGCGGCTGCCACCTTGGCCCGAGCTGTGTTTCTTGCGCGACATGCCGACCGACAGCAATATCAGAAACGGCGCCAGCATCATGACTCGCAACATTTTCTCGATGACGGCAGTTGTGGCGGCGGTGTCACCGACTGCCGTGCCGGCTGCCACTACCTGAGCCACTTCGTGCACGGTCGAACCCACGTATACGCCGAAAGCCTGTTCGCTTAAACCCAGGTAGGGATAGGCCAACGGATAAGCAAACATGGCCACCGTACCAAATATCACCACCGTCGCGACAGCGATAGCAACCTTATGGGCCTGGCCTTTGACGACGGGTTCGGCTGCCATGACGGCAGCCGCGCCGCAAATGGCGCTGCCTGCCCCAATGAGCATGGCCGTCTGTTTGTCCATGCGCAAAACCCGCGTGCCCACTTGAACCGCCAGAACAAACGTGGATGCCACGATCAGTCCGGCTATAAGGACACCCTCCCAGCCAATGTGGGCAATATCCTGGAAGGTGATGCGAAATCCAAACAGAACGATTCCCGTCCGCAGCAGGAAATTCTTGGAAAAATCTACCCCCGGGCCCGTTTGAGCGGCGATCTTCGGGAAAAAGGTATTACCTGCGATCATGCCAAGCACAATGGCCAGCGTCAGTGGGCTCAAGCCGGCCTGCTGGAACAATGGGACATGTGCCAGGGCAACACCGGCGGTAGCCAGTATGGCTGTGAAAGCCAGGCCGGCGGCTAATTCTGGGCGAAAAAAAAGGACGGAACGAGAGGGCGAAACTGCGGCGTTTTGCGTCATGGATCGTATGTTGCAGGCGTTTCTTTGAATGGATGCGCAAGCTTATCGTTTCCAGTAATATGAGTCTAACGCCTATTTTTCCTAAAACCATGATTTAAATTCATGTCAAGCCAATGCGTCTTAACCTGCATCTGACCCGGGTGTTTTTTGCCGTGGCCTCCCGGGGCAGTTTTTCACGGGGTGCCGAACTAGTGCATGTGAGTCAGTCGGCGGCATCCAAGGCGGTACGAGAGCTCGAAGAGCAACTTGGTCTGGCCCTTATCGAACGTGGTGCGCCGCGCGGCAAGGGCGGCCGCGGCCTGCGCCTGACTGAAGCCGGTCGCGCGCTTTACGAGCACGCGCGCGGTATTTTTGCGCTGGAAAAGGCGGCGCTCGACGACTTGGGCGCCCGTACCGGTATCCAGAAAGGTTCCCTGGTGATAGGTGCCAGCACCACAGTGGCGGGTTACTGGTTGCCACCGTACCTGGCAGACTTTGCCGAGCAGTTTCCCGATATCGAGCTGAAAGTGGTGGTGGGCAACACTGCTGTCATCAGTCAAGGCCTGATCGATTGCGTGGTAGATGTCGCCGTGGTCGAAGGGGCTGTCAGCGACCCGGGCATCAGTGCGGTCAGATGGCGCGATGATGCCTTGTTTCTGGTTGCTTCACCGGGCAGTGAGCTGGCGGGGCGGCTCGAGGTGGACGCCCGAAGCCTGAGCCGTGCGCGCTGGCTGTTGCGCGAAACCGGCTCGGGAACCCGAGAGGTGACCGAGCGCCTGATGCAGGCCGAGGGTGTGCAGATAGAGCACAGCATCGAGGTGGGCAGCAATGAAGGTATTGCCAGAGCAGTGGCGCAGAACTTGGGTATTGCCATGCTGCCCGAGGTGGTGGTTCACGACTTGCTGGCGCTGGGGCGACTGGCTACCATGAACAGCACGCAGGCCGATCGATATCGGCGCCCCTTATTTTTATTGAAACGCGCGCAGCGTCCGTTGTCTCCGGCGGCGCATGCGTTTTGTGCCATGCTCCAAGAGCACGAGCCTGGCGCACTGGGTTAAACACGCTATGGGCGCCGGCTCGACACCAGGCGAGCGCGCAAATCGGCAATCTCGGCTTCCAGGTCGCCCACGCGGCGCAGCAGGTTCAGCGCAACGGCCAGCCCTTGCGTGTCCAGCTCGAAATCGTCTCGCAGGCGTCTTGCCTTGCGGGCCACGACAATGCATTGCATATGAAAAAAATAATTGCCGGGGTCGTCGTTGGAAGGCTCAATGACGCCGGTGTCGATCAGCGCGTGCAATTCTTGTGGGCTAAGGCCGGAAACTTCTACCACGTGTTCGAACGAGCAAATGTCCGAAGCGTTGAGCCAGACGCTTTCAGTGATTTGGGTTTTCATGTGGCGGCTCCTGGAAAGGAACGTGGGTTGAAACGCGACTCGGTGGCCCACTGCCGAAGCAGTTCGCGCTCACGCTCCGAAAGCTTGACGGGGACATCAATTTGCACAATGGCGTACAAGTCGCCCTGGCGGCCCGAGGAATCGGGCAGGCCGCGACCGGTTAAACGCAGCTTGCGTCCGGCTACTGTACCTTCGGGGATATTCATCTCGACCGTGCCGCCCAGGGTGGGCACCTGAACCTTTGCTCCCAAGGCGGCCTCCCAGGGAGCAAGCGGCAGGTCAAGATACAGATCGCGACCGCTGACCCGATACAGTTTATGCGGCTGTAACTGCATGGTTACGTACAGATCTCCGGCGCGTCCGCCGTTGAACCCGGCGCCTCCTTTTTGGGGCAGGCGCAAACGCTGTCCGTCTGAAGCGCCCTTGGGAACGCGGATGCGATAAGTCTTGGGGCTGCGGCGGGGCATGCCCTGGGCGTCGTATTCCGGCAGCGAGATGGTCAGTTCGGCTTCGGCACCGGCATAGACCTGTTCGAGCGTGACCGGCAACGTGGCCTCGAAGTCCTGGCCGTTATAAGGGCGGCGGGCCCGCTCTTGATGCTGGGCCCGTTGCGCGGCCGCGAATGCGGCTAACAGGTCGGACAGGTCGACGTCGGAAAAATCAGTTGATTGCTCGTGAAAATGCTGTTGCCATTGATTGGGCGGAACGAAATCCTGGCCTTGTGGATGGCTGCCCAGACTATCGTAGGCGGCTTTTTTTTCGGGGTCTTTCAGGGTGGCATAGGCCTCGGCCACCTGTTTGAACTTGTGCTCGGCGTCGGATTCGCTGGAGACGTCGGGGTGATACTGGTGAGCCAGCTTGCGATAGGCCTTTTTTATGTCGTCTTGTGTCGCGTCGCGCCCAAGACCAAGAACCTGATAGTAATCAATGTATTTCATGCGGACTCCGGGCGGAACAGACACGGGTGTTGAGCGTATGAAGTTCGGGAGGCAAGCCCTGCGAGGCCGTAGCTGCATTGCTTAAAAGCCTGTCACAAGATTACCAACAACAAGGGGGCTTGCAAAGCGGGGTGTCGTTAAGCTTGCGAATGGGCCGCCCTGCCATGGCAGGGCAGAGCAAACGCGGGGTTGCGGGTACAGCGCTTGCTTCTGATCTTCACGCAGACGCTCGTGCGGCGGGTCGCTTGAGAGCCCGGACCCTTCGGCCCATATGCGCACGAGCGTCTGTTTCCAGTTTTTGGCTGCATAGTCACTGGACCACCGGGTTCCGGCCCCGCAACTTTTCTACAAAAGGAGTCAATCCATGAATGAAGACACTCTGGAAGGCCAATGGAAGCAACTGGCCGGCAAAGCCAAAACGGCGTGGGGCGAACTGACGGACGATGAACTGACCAAGACCAAAGGTAATGCCCAGCAGCTGGCGGGCCTGGTTCAGGAGCGTTACGGCAGGACACGTGAAGAAGCCGAGCGCGAAGTCAAGGATTTTTTCGACCGTAACCGCTAAGCGCGACACGGCGCTGGACGCCTTTCATTTCAGCCGGCCTGCGGCATCGCGGCCGGCGCGTAGCGGCGCCACACATCGGCCGACGCAACCGCAACGCTACTTGCGGCATTGCGTGGGCCGACAATCATTTTTCAGGAGGTCAGCCGATGCCGAAATCGAAAAAAACCACTTCATCAGGAAAGCCGGTTGCTGCAGAGACTGGTTACAACGCAACAGACAGCGGCCCTGCCAATGACCCTTCAGCCCCCAGCTCCAGTCACGAAGGCGTGGCAAAGGCGGCAGCAGTAGGCAAGATGGCTTCGGCGATGGCTTACAACCCGAACAAGCCTGCAGAGCACGGTCGCGAAAATGCGCTCAACCCGCCTGCGGGGGCACGCTCGGAGCCCCCTTCACGCGAGGCCACAGGCAGCACGCTTGCTGAAAAGAATCACACCGAAAAATACGACGGCGCAGCGGCGCCCGGGGTCAACGCAGCCGGCGGGTCGCTGAGCCGCGTGCGTGCCGACGCGGAAGGTCAACCCCTGACAAGCAATCAGGGCGTGAAAATTGCCGATAATCAGAATTCGCTCAAGGCGGGGCTGCGCGGGCCGGCACTGCTGAAAGACTTTATCCTGCGTGAAAAAATCACGCACTTTGATCACGAGAGAATTCCCGAGCGCGTCGTACACGCCCGTGGTTCGGGTGCTCACGGCTACTTTGAATGCTACGAGCCATTGACCGAGCTGACCCGGGCCTCTCTTTTCGCAGAATCCGGCAAGATCACGCCTGTATTTGTCAGGTTTTCAACGGTAGCCGGCGAGCGCGGCTCGAAAGACACAGCCCGCGATGTGCGTGGCTTTGCAGTAAAGTTTTATACCGACGAGGGTAACTGGGATCTGGTGGGCAACAACATGCCGGTGTTCTTCATTCAGGATGCCATGAAGTTTCCGGATCTCGTCCATGCGGTCAAGCCCGAACCCCATCATGCCATGCCTCAGGCGGCCTCGGCCCACGACACGTATTGGGATTTCGTCTCGCTGATGCCCGAGTCGACCCATATGCTCATGTGGCAAATGTCCGACCGCGCGATTCCACGCAGCTTTCGCATGATGCAAGGCTTTGGTGTACACACCTTTCGTTTCGTCAATGCAAAGGGCGAGTCCACTTTTGTGAAGTTCCACTGGAACCCCAAGCTTGGCACGCATTCGCTGGTATGGGACGAGGCGGTCAAGATTTCAGGTGCCGACCCCGACTACAACCGCCGCGACCTGTACGAGGCGATTGAAACGGGGGCCTACCCCGAGTGGGAGCTCTGTGTCCAGACCTTTACCGAGGCTCAGGCCAATGCCTTCACCTTTGACGTGCTGGATGCCACAAAGCTCATTCCCGAAGAACTGGTGCCTCTTCAGCCTGTCGGCCGTATGGTTTTGAACCGCAACCCAGACAATTTCTTTGCTGAAACCGAACAAGTCGCGTTTTGCGCAGCACATGTGGTGCCAGGCATTGATTTCACCAACGATCCTTTGCTGGCCGGGCGTATTCATTCGTATGTCGATACGCAGATTACGCGGCTGGGCGGCCCTAATTTTCATGAGTTGCCGATCAATGCACCGCTCGCCGCCGTTCAGAACAATCAGCGTGACGGCATGCACAGGCAGGCGATTCATCGGGGTCGCGTTGCTTACGAGCCCAATTCACTGGCTGGGGGCTGCCCGTTTCAGGCTGGGCCGCAGGGCTATGTCTCCTTTCCGGAACCCGTCGAGCAAGACGAGCTGCGGGGAAAACCGGAAAAATTTGCAGAACACTACAACCAGGCGTCTCTTTTCTACAATAGCCAGACCAAGGCCGAGCAACGCCACATTGCAGCGGCTTTTAGATTCGAGCTGAGCAAGGTTACCGTTCCTGCAGTGCGCCAGCGAACCGTATCCATGCTGCGCAACGCCTCCGAAGAACTGGCGGCTGAGGTCGCCAAGGGCCTTGGGATGGAGCTGCCCGATGCCATGCCGAATGCGATGCAAAAACCGCCCAAGCCAGAAGTTGACATGTCGCCGGCGCTGTCGCTAACGGCGCGTCAGGGTGAGGCGGGCATACAGACGCGACAAGTGGCCGTGCTGCTGGCTGACGGTATTGACGGCGAGGCAGTGTGGACCGCAACCCACGCCTTGCAAAAGCAGGGTGCGATCGTACGCCTGGTGGCTCCCCATATTGGCGCCATCACGTCGGCCAAGGGGCCGGCGATAGACGCCGACGCCTCGCTCGAGAATCATCCGGGTGTGTTGTTCGACGGCGTCATTGTGCCGGGGGGACCGGAGGCCGCGCAACGCTTGGCCGCCGACCCCAAGGCTCGCGAGTTCATTGCCGACCAGTTCCTGCATTGCAAGACCATCTGGGCGTCCAGGGATGCCGAAGCCTTGTTGCGCCAGGCGGGCATCACCACACAAGATGAAGCGTTGCCAGGCATGTTCGTTACCCAGGCCGGAGAGGCGAAAGCGCTTGAGCGCTTTATTGCCGCGCTGGGGCACCACCGGCATTTTGAACGAGAGTGCCCTTCGGCGTGATGCTCGGGAGGGCACCTCTTCCGGCCTTGCTCCGCGAGGCCGGTTTTTTTTGGCCGGCGACATGCGGGTGCCACGGCACGGCTAGAGCAAAAATGAGGTTCTCGACAATAGCAAACCTTGATATTTGTCAAAAAGCGTTTTCTGCAAAGCACTATCATGCATATCAGTGGCTCGTGATGCAGCAAAGTGCATGAAGAGTCGGGGCGGGCTGAACCCCGCAAGATAGGGTGAAATTTCAGGCAAACGCCTGTCGGGAGAACATCATGAGTGAAAGCGAAGCCATCCGTGGCACGAACTTCGTAGAGGTCAACTACGACGACAAAATCCCCAATAACGTCAACCTTAGCAGTGACCGCCAATTGCAACGTGCACTGGAAGAGTGGCAACCCGATTACCTGGAGTGGTGGAAAGAGGCCGGGCCCGAAGGGTTTCAGGACGCCGAGGTTTATCTGCGTACTGCCGTAGGCGTGGACCCTAGCGGCTGGGCAGTGTTCGACCATGTAAAAATGCCCGATTACCGGTGGGGTATCTTGCTGGCTCCCCAGGAAGAGGGCCGCACCATACCGTTCGGACGCCACAAAGGCGAACCGGCCTGGCAAGAGGTGCCGGGCGAATACCGTTCGGTGCTGCGGCGTCTTATCGTGGTTCAGGGCGACACCGAGCCTGCTTCGGTCGAGCAACAACGCTATCTGGGCCAGACCGCGCCCTCTTTATATGACCTGCGCAACCTGTTCCAGGTAAACGTCGAAGAAGGCCGGCACCTGTGGGCGATGGTGTATTTGCTGGTCAAATACTTTGGCCGCGACGGTCGGGAGGAAGCCAAGGGCTTGCTTGAGCGTCGTTCGGCAGACAAGAACAACCCGCGCATTCTGGGTGCCTTCAACGAACGCACGCCCGACTGGCTGTCGTTCTTCATGTTTACCTACTTCACCGATCGAGACGGCAAGATGCAGTTGGCCGCTTTGGCGCAGTCGGGTTTTGACCCGCTCTCGCGCAGCTGCCGCTTCATGCTGACCGAAGAAGCGCACCATTTGTTCGTCGGCGAAACCGGCATAGGTCGCACTATCGAGGCGACTGTCAAGGCCATGAACGCCGCCGGCATCAAAGACCCGCACGACGTCAAAGCCATCCGTGCTCTCGGTGTCATCGACTTGCCTACTCTGCAACGCAAGG
>NZ_DATJBQ010000088.1:0-19800 GCF_035515275.1 Pusillimonas sp. | reverse complement strand
CTACGAAGCGGCGTTTAAAGACGCTGCGAACTGGTTCGAGTCTGGGGTGGTGGCCGCCAACAAGGGTACCAACCTTACTTACTTCATTACCGACGGCAAGCCCACTTTCCATCAGGAAAATGAAGGCAGCAACCCCGTTGTCCATGTGGCGCGCAATTCGGGCAAGCAGACCTCGCTCGAGAGCTTGCTGAATCTTGATGGCTACAACCCGGGCGATACTGTTACCTACGATGGACGAACCATCGTTGACGCGACGGGCGTGGTTTATTCGTGGCACTACGAGTCGGGCCTATGCAACTCGGGCTGGAAATCGGATGAGGCAGGCCAGATTTTGGCCGATGGCGCAGGTGGTTACGAATTCTCGAGCCGCGCCGGCAATGGGGATTCGACAAGCAGCGACACGACCACCAATTCCTTGGCTGCCTTCGCGCTGCTCGAGGCATTGTCCACAGTCGAAGCTATTGGTCTGGGTGGAAGCTTAAGTATCCAGGACCTGGAAAACTACGATAGTGACGGCACGGTACAGACCAATATCGACCCGACAGGGCTGGCAGAGGCCATTCTGGGCAGCGATGACATGCTGCCCAACGGCAACGACGAGGTATTTGGCGGCGAAGGCAACGACATTTTGTTTGGCGATACTTTGTCGTTTGCGCGTATTGACGGCAATGGCTACAACGCCTTGAAAGAATACGTGGCCGACAGAACCGGTAGTGACGCAACTGAACTCAGCAACCAGGATCTCCACCAGTACATTTCCACCCATTCGTCCGAGTTCAATAAGTCGAACGACTCCGACGGCAGTGATGAATTGTATGGGGGCACCGGAAATGACCTGTTGTTTGGCCAGGGCGGTAACGACCTGCTGGTGGGTGGGCAAGGCGACGACATCTTGTACGGCGGCTCGGGTGCCGACACCTTCAGGTGGGACGCCGGCGACGAAGGACGTGCCGGTGCGCCTGCCGTGGATAGGGTCATGGACTTCAATGCCGCCGAAGGCGATACGCTTGACCTCTCTTCGTTGTTGCAAGAGCGCGGCGCGGGCAGCCTGGATGCGTTCCTGCAGGCGAGCAGGGACGAGCATGGCGACACGGTCATTCACGTCAGTACCAAAGGCGAGTTGGCCGGTAATGACGTCAGTGCTGCCGACCAGACCATTCATCTGGCAGGGGTCGAGTACAACACCGAGATCGTTCAGCAACTGATCGATGCCGGTCGTTTGACGGTCGACGGCGCCTAAGCCTTAGTCGGGGGGGCCGGCGCTTGACAGCCGGTTCCCGTTTTACAGGCTGTGCCGGGCACAGCCTGTAAGGCATAATGATTGGTTACTTTATGTCTTTATTTGCTTTATCGTTGCTGCATGAACAAATATATCGACCGCGAGCAGCTGCTTCGGTGGCTCAAAAATGACAAGGGCGCCGTCGACTACATAGAACTGGTCTGCGCCGCCGCCCATTTCTGGGACGACCTCATCGATCGCGATCAAGACCTAAGCGACGACGAAATAAACAAGGCGTTTTTTCAGATTCTGGTGCGCCTGCCCCGCAACCCCTTCTACCGAAAGCACTTCGACCACCTCAATTCGATTTTGCTTAACGCAGTATCCAATTGGCAAGTGGCCACCAAGCTTGAGCGCGACGGGGGAGACTATGAAACCAGTATTGCTTTTGTTTTGCGCTCGTCTTATGTAGATCTGGTCACCCAGTCGGCTTTATTGATCGCAGGTCAGCAATGGGCGTGCAAGGTCGGCGAAGAGGCTCGCCGGCTCACGCACGGTGAAACCTACCAGGGTTATCTGCGAGCCCTTGAAGACGAAAAAAAGGCACGCGATGCACGCAAGGCGAAAAAGTAAAGGCTTTGGCGCGTCGCCGCCCGAGTCGCGACGCCCAGACACGCCGAATCTAGTGGCTTTGGAACCCGCTCGATTTCAAGGGGGTCGGGTCCAAGGCGTATGAACGTAGCGCATTACCTTCGCGGTCATTTCCCAAAGCTGTTCTGGTGGGCGGCGGCTGCGTTGGTGGCGCTGACCACGCTAGTGCCGGCAACGGCGGTCCAATTCAACACCGAACGCCTGCTTCAGTCTGCCCAAAAGCGCTACGGCCAGCGGGGCGCCGACACGGTGTCGGCCTGGCTGGCATCGATGCAACAGGCGCGGTCGCAGCCGGTTTCTGTCCAGTTGCAGGCGGTCAACCGGTTCTGGAACTCGAACGTTCGTGGGGTGGAAGACATTGACCTTTGGGGTCAGGCCGATTACTGGGCTACGCCGCTTGAAACGCTGGGCAAGCGGGCGGGTGATTGCGAAGACTATGTGATCGGCAAGTATTTTTCGCTGCTGCACATAGGTGTGCCGGCGGAAAAACTGCGCCTTATATATGTACGGGCTCGGGTCGGCGGGCAAACCATTGCGCACATGGTGCTCGGCTATTACGAAACGCCGTCGTCCGATCCGCTTATTCTCGACAGCCTGACCTCTACCATGGTCACCGCCGCCCGGCGGCCCGACCTTACTCCGGTTTTCAGTTTTAACGCCCAGGGCATTTACGTGGCGGGCCAGGCACGCTCGGTGGAAAGCATCAGCCGGTGGCAAGACCTGCTGGGCAAAATGCGAAACGAGGGTATTGACCCGTAGTGGGCGGGGTTTGTACAACGTATCAACGACGATAAGAGTGGATTATGTCTTTGCTTAAACAGCTTTTGCTTAGTGTTACGGTAGCCATAGTGATCATAGTGGTGGGTACGCTGGCCTTCAGTATTGGATCGGCCCGAAACTATCTGAACGCACAGGTACAGTCAGAAAGCGAGAACGCAGCGGTGTCGCTGGCCATTACGCTTTCGCAGCCGGCCAATCAAGATCCTGTTATTCGTGAGCTGCTAATGATGGCGCTGTACGACACGGGTCGTTTTCAAGCCATAAGTTTTGCGCAGCCCGACGGCAAGGTGGTGTTCGACCGTACCCGGGCCGCGTCCACTACCGCCCAGGCAGGGCCCGCGTGGTTCCGTTCACTACTGCCATTGGAAACCCCGGTGTCCACCAAAGAGGTGACCGACGGCTGGAAACAGGCCGGTCAATTGACCATAGTGGGAGACAACGGCTATGCCTACGTCTCTTTGTGGCAAAACGCGCTGCGGCAACTCACCTTGGTGCTGATTGCAGGGCTATTGTGGGCTTTTGTGGTGATGTTGCTGATGCGCTGGCTGCGCCGGGCGCTCGACGAGCAAGTGGCCAGCCAGGTGCGCGCCATAGGCCAGGGCGAAGACCTGCCCCCTTCTACCCACGCGGCCGTGCGCGAGCTGAACGAGCTGGTCAGTGAAATCAGCCACGTGCGCGAGCGCGTTCGCGCCAATGTGCACGAAATGGACGCCAAAATTGAACAGTTAAACGTCGAGCTCCACCAGGATGAAGTCACCGGCCTGGCCAACCGGCGGTATTTCATCAACGAGTTGCGTCGAGTGCTGCAAGACGAAAATGGGGTGCCCGGTCATGTAATGCTGGTGCGTATGCGCGACCTGGCAGCGGTCAATACCGCCCACGACCGCCATGAGGTCGACGCCTGGCTGCGCGAGGCTGCAAATGAGATGCAGGAAATCGCCGCCGCCCAACACATGGACGCCCAGGTGGCGCGCCTCAACGGCTCGGATTTTGCCATTTTGATTCCGGGCCTGAACGGCCCGCAGGCCACCCGGTTTGCCCGCGGCATCAGCGGCCAGTTACGCGACTTGAGCCTGGGGCTGCCCAACGGCGGATATTCCCGCTGGGCGTTCTCGCTGACCGATTACGCACCCGGGCGCGACGCCGGTTCGGTCATGAGCCTGCTCGACCATGGCCTGATGCGGGCTGAAAGCGCGGGCCGGGCCGACGTTGAATACCTCCCCAGTGAAAACAGCAACAGCTCGCGCATAGGGGCCAGCGAAAGTGAATGGCGTACCTTGCTGCGCACGGCGCTTGACGACGATGGCTTCCGTTTGCAGGTTAACCGGGTTCGTTACGACGGTGCGCTGTCGATCGAGCGCAGCGATGCCAGCCTGCAGGTGCGCGACGGCAACGAATGGTTGCCCGGATCGCTGTTCATGCCGGTGGCAACCCGCCTGAACCTGTCTACCGAGTGCGACATGCGTACGCTTGACCTGGCCATTGAATGGATCAAAACCAATCGCCGCGAACTGGCCATTCGGGTGTCGCTGGCTTCGCTGACCCAGTCCAGATTCTGGCCCGAACTGCGAGTGCGGCTGGAAACATTGGAAGCGCAGCCCGAGCTTGCGCGTTACCTGGCGTTCGAGCTGGACGCACATGGCCTGGTGGCATGCCCTGAAGAAGTAGCCCTGTTTTGTCAGGCAGCCAAGGCAGCGTCGCTGCATGTGGGCTTGCGGCGCCTGGACGCCGAGCCGGCCGCCCTGGCACAGTTGCATGCGGCCAGCGTCGATTACGTTCGGCTGACCGGGTCGCTCATAGATGGCCTGGCCGACAGCGTCGGTGGCACCGAATTGCTGCGTGCCATTGCCACCACAGCCCGACGTTTGAATTTGTCGTTGTTTTCTGACGTGCCGGGCAGCGATGCGGATGCAGTCGTGTTGCGTGCACACGACGTCAGCGTGGCGATGCGTTGACCTTTAAAATAATTGCAAAAGGTACTTGCTTTCATACTTTACCTGCGCTAATATAGAAAACTTACTTTGGTAACCCGCCAGCAGTGGCCGCCGAACAAGCATACGCCAACAAGGCATAGGCTTTAAATATCGGGCAGCAATTGGGGCGGGGTGCTTAAGGTAAGGCAGGTTTTAAGCAGTTTTAACCTCAGGCAGATTTCAACCCAGGGTTCGGTCCGAATCGCAAGCTACTAAGCGCTTTGGCCGAGTCTGACGGGACCAAAACTGGCTGCTTTAGCTAAGCTTACATGGCTATGCGGGGCGGCTAAGTTGGAACAGGAAAAATCATGATACAAATGCAGACCACGCTAGACGTGGCCGACAACACTGGTGCGCGTTCTGTAATGTGCATTAAAGTGCTGGGCGGCTCAAAGCGCCGTTATGCCGCGATCGGCGACGTGATCAAAGTTAGCGTCAAAGACGCCGCTCCGCGCGGACGCGTCAAGAAAGGCGAAATTTACAACGCAGTAGTGGTTCGTACCGCTAAGGGCGTGCGCCGTAAAGACGGCTCGTTGATTAAGTTTGGTGGCAATGCCGCCGTTTTGCTCAACGCTAAACTGGAACCCATCGGCACCCGCATCTTCGGACCCGTCACACGCGAACTGCGTACGGAAAAGTTCATGAAGATCGTGTCCCTGGCTCCAGAAGTGCTGTAAGGAGCCACCATGGAAAAAATCCGTAAAGGCGACGAGGTCATCGTGCTGACCGGTCGCGACAAAACCCGCCGCGGCACCGTGCTGCAGCGCATCGACGCCGACCACGTGCTGGTTGAAGGCATCAATGTCGTCAAGAAGCATGTCAAGGCAAACCCCATGGCGGGTACGCAAGGCGGCATCATCGATAAAACCATGCCTATTCACATTTCGAATGTGGCGCTCTTTAATCCCGAAACCGGCAAGGCCGATCGTGTTGGCATTAAAGAAGTCGACGGTCGCAAAGTTCGTGTATTTCGTTCCAGCGGCGCAGTCGTTGGCGCTAAGGCATAAGGGGCGAACAACATGGCTCGTTTACAAGAGTTCTACCGTAACAAGGTAATGGCCGACCTTCAGTCCAAGTTCGGCTACAAAAGCGTCATGGAAGTGCCGCGCATCAGCAAGATCACCCTCAACATGGGTGTGTCCGAAGCTGTGGCCGATAAAAAGGTTATCGAACACGCTGTGTCCGACATGACCAAAATCGCCGGTCAAAAGCCCGTGGTTACCAAAACGCGCAAGTCCATCGCTGGTTTTAAGATCCGCGAAGACTATCCCATCGGCTGCATGGTCACCTTGCGTGGCCGCCGCATGTACGAGTTCCTCGATCGCCTCATCGCTGTCGCGCTGCCGCGCGTTCGCGACTTCCGTGGTGTGTCGGGCCGTGCGTTCGATGGACGTGGCAACTACAACATCGGGGTTAAAGAGCAAATCATTTTCCCTGAAATCGAATACGACAAAATCGACGCGGTTCGTGGTCTGAACATCAGCATCACCACCACCGCCAAGAACGACGAAGAAGCCAAGGCGCTACTTACCGCCTTCAGCTTCCCGTTCCGCAATTAAGGGGCGATGACGTGGCAAAACTTTCCCTCATCAATCGCGATATCAAGCGCGCCAAGCTGGTTCAGAAGTTCGCCGGCAAACGCGCCGCATTGAAAGCAATTATCAACGATCAGTCCAAGTCCGACGAAGAGCGTTACCAGGCACGCCTGCAGCTGCAGCAACTGCCTCGCAACGCCAGCCCGACCCGCCAGCGCAATCGTTGTGCGGTCACCGGTCGTCCGCGCGGCGTTTACAGCAAGTTCGGTCTTACTCGTCACAAGCTGCGCGAAATGGCGCTGCGTGGCGAAGTACCGGGCATGACCAAAGCTAGCTGGTAGGAGAAATACACATGAGCATGAGCGATCCCATCGCCGACATGTTGACCCGCGTGCGTAACGCGCAGCAAGTCAACAAAACGTCGGTCAGCATGCCCTCCTCCAAGCTGAAGGTGGCTATTGCCACCGTGCTTCAGGACGAAGGCTACATCGATAGTTTCAAGGTGGTCGGCGAACAGGCCAAGCCGGTTCTCGAGATCACCCTCAAGTACTACGCCGGCCGTCCGGTCATCGAGCGCATCGAACGCGTGTCGCGCCCGGGTCTGCGTATCTACAAAGGCCGTTCGGCTATTCCTCAGGTCATGAACGGCCTGGGCGTGGCCATTGTTTCCACGCCTCGCGGCGTGATGACCGATCGCAAAGCACGCGCTACCGGCGTGGGCGGCGAAGTGTTGTGCTACGTTGCATAAGGAGAATCATATGTCACGTATAGCAAAATACCCGGTCGACCTCCCCAAAGGGGTGGAAACCAAGATCGAAGCCGATCAAATCACCGTTAAAGGTCCTCTGGGCACACTGACTCAGCCGCTTACCGGCGAAGTCGACATCAAGCTCGAGAACGACCAGCTGTCGTTTGCCGTCGCCAACGATTCCCGCCAGGCTCACGCCATGTCGGGCACCTTGCGCGCTCTGGTCAACAACATGGTTACCGGTGTTAGCAAGGGCTTCGAGCGTAAACTGACTCTGGTCGGCGTGGGTTTCCGCGCCCAAGTACAGGGCAGCGCGCTGAAACTGCAACTGGGTTTCTCGCATGACATCCTGCACGAAATGCCCGAGGGCATCAAAATCGAGTGCCCCACCCCGACCGAAATCTTGGTCAAGGGCGCAGACAAGCAGGCAGTTGGCCAGGTCGCGGCTGAAATCCGCGCCTATCGCCGTCCCGAGCCTTACAAGGGCAAGGGCGTGCGCTACGCCGACGAGCGTGTCATCATGAAAGAAACCAAGAAGAAATAAGCGCGCAGGCAAGGACGAATCATGGACAAGAAACTCTCCCGTTTGCGTCGTGCGGTATCGACCCGCCGGAAAATCACCGAACTGCGCGTACATCGCCTGTCGGTATTCCGCTCGAACCTGCACATCTATGCAAACATCATCTCGCCAGAAGGCGACCGCGTGCTCGTCAGCGCTTCGACGCTCGAGCCCGAGGTACGCAAAGAGCTGGCCGGCCAGAACACCAACGGCAGCAATGTCACCGCTGCGGGCTTGGTGGGCAAGCGCGTGGCCGAAAAAGCCAAGGCTGCCGGTATCGAGCAAGTCGCTTTCGACCGCTCGGGCTTCCGTTATCATGGCCGCGTCAAGGCGTTGGCCGATGCCGCGCGTGAAGCCGGCCTGAAGTTCTAAGCAAGGATTACAAATGGCTAAAGCACAAGGTAAGCACGCCGAGAAAGAGAACGACGACGGCATGCGTGAAAAAATGATCGCGGTTAATCGCGTCAGCAAAGTGGTCAAGGGTGGTCGCACCATGAGCTTTGCTGCGTTGACCGTGGTTGGCGACGGCGATGGCCGTATCGGCATGGGCAAGGGCAAGGCCCGCGAAGTTCCCGTTGCCGTACAAAAGGCAATGGAACAAGCTCGCCGTGGCCTGCACAAGGTTCCGCTCAAGAACGGCACGCTGCATCACACAGTGGTGGGCAAGCACGGTGCATCCACCGTACTTATCTCGCCCGCTGCCGAAGGTACCGGTGTTATTGCCGGTGGCCCGATGCGCGCCATCTTCGAAGTTATGGGCGTGCGCAACGTCGTGGCCAAAAGCCTCGGCTCCAGCAACCCATACAACATGGTTCGCGCTACGCTGAATGGTCTGCGCGCATGTTCGACTCCCGCCGATGTCGCCGCCAAGCGTGGCAAGTCGGTTGAAGATATTCTGGGGTAAGTCATGACGACACAGAAGCAAATCAAAGTAACGCTCGTGCGCTCTGTCATCGGCACCAAGCAGTCCCATCGCGACACCGTTCGCGGCCTGGGTCTGCGTGGCCTGAACAGCAGCCGCGTGTTGGTCGATACGCCCGAGGTGCGTGGAATGATCCGTAAAGTGGATTATCTCGTTACCGTCTCGGAAGCCTGAAAGGAATCGGGATGTCTGAAACTCAATTGAACACACTGCAGCCGGCTCCCGGCGCCAAGCACGCCAAACGTCGCGTTGGCCGTGGCATTGGCTCGGGCTTGGGTAAAACCGCCGGCCGTGGCCACAAGGGTCAAAAATCGCGTTCGGGCGGTTTCCATAAAGTCGGTTTCGAAGGCGGTCAAATGCCTTTGTATCGCCGTCTGCCCAAGCGTGGCTTCACCGCACGCAACCAGCACCTTAGCGCCGAAGTCCGCTTGTCCGACCTCGAGCGCCTGCCCGTCGACGAAATCGACGTTCAGGTTCTCAAGCAGGCAGGCGTGGTCGGCCAAAGCGTACGTTACGCCAAGGTCATCAAGTCGGGCGAGCTTACCCGCAAGGTCTCCCTGAAAGGGTTGGCCGCGACAGCCGGCGCTCGCGCCGCCATCGAAGCTGCCGGCGGTTCGCTGGTTTAAGGGGTGACGGGTGGCTAAAGCTCAGGCACAAAGCAAGACAGGAGCCCGTTACGGCGATCTCAAGCGCCGTCTCGTCTTCCTGCTGCTTGCCCTGGTGGTCTACCGTCTTGGCACGCACATACCTGTGCCGGGCATCAACCCCGACGCGCTGGCCGATATGTTCCAGCAGAACCAGGGCGGCATCCTAGGCTTGTTCAACATGTTCTCGGGTGGCGCACTCGAACGCTTTTCGGTGTTCGCGCTGGGTATCATGCCGTACATTTCGGCCGCCATTATCATGCAGCTTATGGCTGTCGTGGTGCCCACGCTCGAAGCCATCAAAAAAGAAGGCGAATCGGGCCGCCGCAAGATCACCCAGTACACCCGCTACGGCACGGTGTTTCTGGCCCTGATCCAGGCGGTGGGTATTTCGGTGGCGCTCGAATCGCAACCCGGGCTGGTTATCGATCCGGGCATGGTGTTTCGCTTTACGACCATTGTTTCGCTGGTTACCGGCACCATGTTTGTGATGTGGCTGGGCGAACAAATTACCGAACGTGGTATTGGTAACGGTATTTCCATCATTATTTTCGCCGGTATCGTGGCGGGCTTGCCCAGTGCCTTAACAGGCATGCTCGATCTGGTTCGCACTGATGCAATGTCGATCTTGTCGGCGCTGTTCATTCTGGTGCTGGTGGTGGCTGTCACTTACTTCGTGGTGTTCGTTGAGCGTGGCCAGCGGCGTATTACCGTCAATTACGCCAAGCGTCAGGTGGGCAACAAGGTGTACGGTGGGCAAAGTTCGCACTTGCCCCTCAAGCTGAACATGGCCGGCGTCATTCCGCCCATCTTCGCTTCGTCGATTATTTTGCTGCCGGCCACGGTTACCAGCTGGTTCTCCAGCAACCCCAACATGCGCTGGCTGGGCGACCTGGCCGCGGCGCTGGCACCTCACCAGCCGCTGTATGTCACGTTGTTCTCGGCGCTGATTATATTTTTCTGCTTTTTCTATACGGCCCTGGTGTTCAATAGCCGCGAAACCGCAGACAACCTGAAGAAAAGTGGTGCATTTGTTCCGGGTATTCGTCCGGGCGACCAAACGGCTCGCTACATCGACAAAATACTTATGCGTCTTACCCTGGCTGGGGCCATTTACATCACCTTGGTGTGTTTGTTGCCCGAGTTCATGCAGATGCGTTGGAATGTACCGTTTTACTTTGGTGGCACCTCTTTGTTGATTATTGTGGTGGTCGCTATGGATTTTATGGCGCAAGCGCAAGCTTACATGATGTCTCACCAGTACGACTCGCTCCTCAAGAAGGCGAACTTCAAGGGTGCGGGATTGCCAATGCGTTAAGAAGAACACCATGGCGAAAGACGACGTCATACAAATGCAAGGAGAGGTCGTAGAAAACCTCCCCAACGCAACTTTTCGCGTCAAGTTGGAAAATGGTCATGTGGTGTTGGGCCATATTTCGGGCAAGATGCGCATGCATTACATCCGGATTCTGCCGGGTGACAAGGTCACAGTGGAGCTCACGCCCTATGATCTGTCTCGCGCCAGAATTGTATTCCGCTCTAAATAGAGCGACCCGGCTTAAGGAAACTAGGAGTCAACCATGAAGGTAATGGCATCGGTAAAGCGGATCTGCCGCCACTGCAAGATTATTAAACGTCACGGCGTGGTGCGTGTCATCTGCACCGACCCGCGTCACAAGCAGCGCCAAGGCTAATGGCCGCAGCGCAACAGATTTAAACAAGGAACAGTCATGGCCCGTATCGCTGGCATCAACATTCCGCCGCATAAGCACGCCGAAATCGGACTAACCGCCATTTTTGGTATCGGTCGTACGCGCGCTCGCAAAATTTGCGAAGCGTCCGGCATCGAGTACTCGAAGAAAGTCAAAGACCTGACCGACGCCGAGCTTGAGCGCATCCGCGAACACGTCAACGTGTTCACCGTCGAAGGCGATCTGCGTCGCGAAGTACAACTTTCGGTCAAGCGTCTGATCGACCTGGGAACCTACCGCGGCATGCGTCACAAGCGTGGCCTGCCTGTTCGTGGTCAGCGCACCCGCACCAACGCCCGCACCCGCAAGGGACCGCGTCGCGCAGCGGCTTCCCTGAAGAAATAATCGAGGACTAGAAGATGGCGAAAGCTTCCACTAGCGGCGCATCTCGCGTACGCAAAAAAATCAAGAAGAGCGTTTCGGACGGCATCGCGCACGTTCATGCGTCCTTCAACAACACGATCATCACCATTACCGATCGCCAGGGCAATACCTTGTCATGGGCAACTTCGGGTGGCGCAGGCTTTAAGGGCTCGCGTAAATCCACGCCGTTTGCCGCACAGGTTGCTGCCGAGTCTGCCGGTCGTTTGGCACAAGAGTACGGCGTCAAGACGCTCGAAGTTCGCATCAAGGGCCCCGGCCCCGGTCGCGAGTCGTCGGTGCGCGCCCTGAACGCGCTGGGCATCAAGATCTCCAGCATTTCGGACATCACGCCCATTCCGCACAACGGCTGCCGTCCGCCCAAGCGCCGTCGTATCTAAGAGGAAACCATGGCACGTTATATTGGACCCAAATGTAAGCTCTCGCGTCGCGAGGGTACCGACCTGTTTCTAAAAAGCGCCCGCCGCTCGCTCGACTCGAAGTGCAAGCTCGAGTCCAAGCCCGGCCAGCACGGCCGCATTTCGGGCGCTCGTACGTCCGACTTCGGTCTGCAGCTGCGCGAGAAGCAAAAACTCAAGCGCATGTACGGCGTACTTGAAAAGCAGTTTCGCAAGTACTTCACCGAAGCCGAGCGTCGTCGCGGCAACACCGGCGAAACCCTGATCCAGCTGCTCGAATCGCGTCTGGACAACGTGGTGTACCGCATGGGCTTTGGCTCGACCCGCGCCGAAGCGCGCCAGTTGGTCAACCACCGCTCGGTCGAACTCAATGGTCGCACCGCCGACATCGCTTCCATGCTCGTCAAACCCGGCGACGTCATCACCATCCGTGAAAAGTCCAAGGGTCAGCTTCGTATTCGCGAATCGCTCGATCTGGCTTCGGGCCAAGGCTTCCCTCAGTGGGTTGAAGTCGACGCCGGCAAGCTCAGCGGCACCTTCAAGCAAGTTCCCGATCGTTCCGACGTCGCCCGCGACGTGAACGAATCGATGGTGGTCGAACTTTACTCGCGTTAAGCGTCGGTTCGCCCCGCATTGCAGCGTTTTACGCAGCCCATTTTTCAGTTTTTCCTGAAAGATGGGCTGCGTCATCTAGTGCCGGACTACCGGTTTATCCGTCAGCCTTATCGGTGTAACGAGCCGAGGGTATTGAAAAGGAACACACATGTCGTCTCAAGGTTTTCTTAAACCCCGTTCTATCGAAGTCGAGCCCGTCGGCAAAAACCATGCTCGCGTCATCATGGAGCCGTTCGAGCGTGGCTACGGCCATACGCTGGGTAACGCCCTGCGTCGCATCCTGCTGTCCTCCATGACCGGCTATGCGCCGACCGAGGTACAGATAACGGGTGTCGTACACGAGTACTCCACCATTGCAGGTGTGCGCGAAGACGTCGTCGACATCTTGCTTAACCTGAAAGGCGTGGTGTTCAAGCTGCATAACCGCGACGATGTGAATCTGGTCCTGCGCAAAGAAGGCGCCGGCGTGGTTACCGCCGCCGACATCGAGCTTCCGCACGACGTTGAAATCATCAACCCCGATCACGTTATTGCCACGCTCACTGACGCCGGTAAACTCGAAGTCCACATCAAGGTCGAGCAAGGCCGTGGCTACGTGCCCGGCAACGTGCGCGCCCTGGTCGACGATCGCGCCCACACCATCGGCCGCATCGTACTCGACGCATCGTACAGCCCTGTGCGCCGTGTCAGCTACGCGGTTGAAAGCGCCAGGGTAGAGCAGCGTACCGACCTCGATAAACTCGTGCTCGATATCGAAACCAACGGTGTCATCTCGCCCGAAGAAGCGGTTCGCCAGTCGGCCCGTATTCTTATGGACCAGATCTCGGTGTTTGCCGCGCTTGAAGGCGTCGGCGATTCGTACGAGGCCCCTGTTCGCGGCGCGCCGCAGATTGATCCGGTGTTGCTGCGCCCGGTCGACGACCTGGAGCTTACCGTGCGTTCGGCCAACTGCCTCAAGGCCGAAAACATCTACTACATCGGTGATCTTATCCAGCGCACCGAAAACGAGCTCCTTAAAACCCCCAACCTGGGTCGCAAGTCGCTTAACGAAATCAAAGAAGTTCTTGCCGCACGCGGCCTGACCTTGGGCATGAAGCTCGAGAACTGGCCGCCCCTGGGTCTCGAGCGTCCTTAAGTTGTAAATGGCCTGTGCATTTGGCTGCGCAGGCCATGGTTTTTCGTGTATAGTTTTGCCCCTTGATCCGGCCCGCAGCCAGTCTGATAGAAGAGCCGGCTAACCGCAAAGCAGCGCTTTGCTTAATTTAAGATTCAAAGGAAATCATCATGCGTCACCGTAGTGGCCTGCGTAAACTAAATCGCACCAGCAGCCATCGTTTGGCTATGTTCCGCAACATGGCTGTTTCGTTGCTTACCCACGAAGCCATCAAAACCACCTTGCCCAAGGCAAAAGAATTGCGCCGCGTGGTCGAGCCTCTTATCACCCTTGGTAAAGAGCCCACCGTCGCCAACAAGCGTCTGGCTTTTGCTCGCCTGCGCGACCGCGACGCCGTGGCCAAGTTGTTCGACGTGGTCGGCCCCCGCTACAAAGAGCGTAACGGCGGCTATACCCGCGTACTGAAAATGGGCTTTCGCCAGGGCGACAACGCGCCCATGGCCTTCATCGAACTGGTCGACCGCCCAGAAGTCGAAGAAGAGTCCGACGCAGAATAAGGTTTGCCGTCGCGCAAGCAGTAGCGCAACGAGTTAAACACGCAGTTCAAAAACCCCGTCTTCGGATATGTTCCGTAGGCGGGGTTTTTTATTTGGTGTTCCCAGCCCGAATTGGGCATGGGCTGGCCGGGCGCCGTGCCCGACTGCGAGTGGAACGGGGCCGCTACCTTCGGTTGTAACCCGTGCAAAAAGGCAGCTTGTGATGCCTTATAAAATAAATTAGAATTTCGATGAAAATATTATTTTATAAAATCGCTTTCCTGTGTACATTAAGCGCGCTGCGGCCACCTTCGGTGGCGCCCTACAGGCCATACGTCGCGGTTACCAGTCAAGCAACACCTAATTTGGGATGGAGACATGTTCAAGAAGATCGCAATTGCCTCATTGGCCTGCCTGGGCACACTCAGCCTGGCCTCGGCTTCCGCCGCCGAGACGTCAAAGCCGGTACGCATCGGCTTTATTACCACCTTGTCCACGCCGGCCGGCTATATCGGCGAAGACCAGCGCGACGCGTTCAAGCTGGCCATCGACCAGGGCGGCGGCAAGTTAGGCGGTGTCCCCGTTGAAATGGTGCTGGAAGACGACGGCCTGAAGCCCGCCACGGGCAAGCAGTCGGCCGAAAAAATGCTGCAGGAAGGCATACAGCTTTTCACCGGCATCAACTTTTCGAACGTGTTGATGGCCGCCGCGCCGGCGATTCTTAAGCAAGGCGCTTTTTACGTCAGCCTCAATGCGGGCCCGTCGCAGTTTGCCGGCAAGCGCTGCGACAAGAATTACTTTGTCGCCTCGTTTGAAAACACCTCGTTGCACGCTGCCGCCGGACGTGCAGCAACCGAGCAGGGCTTCAAGAACGTAGCCTTGCTGGCGCCCAGCTACCAGGCCGGCCGCGATGCACTCGAAGGGTTCAAGCGCCTGTACGAGGGTAAGGTGGCGGTCGAAATCTACACCAAACTGGATCAATCCGACTTTTCGGTCGAGCTGGCGCGCTTGCGCGAGCTTGCGCCGGACGCCATCTATCAGTTTCACCCGGGCGGTGCGGGCATTAACTTTGCCAAGCAGTTCGCCAACTCGGGGATGAACAAAACCATTCCCATGTTCTTGCCGGTTTTTTCGATGGACTTGCGCATGATCCAGGCCACCGGCGATGCCGCCGAAGGCGTGTATTCGACGGCCCTTTGGTCGCCGCTGCTTGATGTGCCTGAAAGCAAGCAATTCGTTGAAGACTTCAAGAAGGCCTACGGTCGGGTGCCCACGCATTACGGCGCGCTGGCGTACGACACGGCCCGCCTGATTGCCTCTGCCCTTCAGGCGGTGGATGGCGACCTCGACCGCGCTGACGAGTTCCGCGCGGCATTGAAAAGGGCTGATTTCAAGTCGGTACGTGGAAACTTTGCCTTTGACACGAACCAGCATCCGATTCAAGACTACTATCTGACCAAGATCGAACGCAACGCCGATGGCCAGTTGATGCCCACCGTCATGTCCAAAGTGCTCAGCAATCAAAAGGACGCGTTCGCGGCCGAATGTCAGATGTAAGCCGGGGGTTTAAGGGTGAATCAGGGCGTGCATGCAGTTCAAGCCGAAACGGCAGACTTATACTTTGCCGATCTGGCCCAAAGGGGCAAGCAGTACGATGCCCGGGGCTCGGTGCCCGACTTTGACGCTTGCGTGGCCGAGTACGCCCGCCTGGCGCGCGAGGTCAACCGCGACTGCGTGGGCATCTACGATCTGCAATACGGCCAATCCAGGGCCGAACGCCTTGATATCTTTCCAACAGTGGCGGTCGCCGCGCCTGCGCCGGTCTTTGTGTTCATTCATGGCGGATACTGGCGCTCGCAAACCAAAGAAGACGCGCCCATAATGGCCAAGGCGTTCACCCAGGCCGGGGTCGCCGTTTGCACGCTCGAATACACCTTATTGCCCGAAGCCACGCTGGCCGAAGTGGTGCGCCAGGTGCGCAGCGCGGTGGCCTGGCTTTACCGGCATGCCGGCGCCTATGGTCTGGATACCCGCCGAATTTTTATCGGCGGTAGTTCGGCCGGCGCGCACCTGGCCGGTATGGCGGCTGCCAAGGGGTGGACCGATGCCTACGATTTGCCGCAAGATGTGGTCAAGGGGCTGGTGGGGCTAAGTGGCTTGTACGAGCTTGCGCCCCTGTGCGACATCGCCCCCAACGAGTGGCTGCAACTGCACGCCGATCAGACGCCTCGCGTAAGCCCTCTTTACCATTTGCCCCGTGCCGGGCTGCCAATCGTGCTTGCCGTGGGCGGCCTTGAAACCGAAGGTTTTAAACACCAGACACGGGTGTACGAAGCAGCTTGCCGTCAGGCTGGGCTGCAGGTGCAGCAGGTGCCGGTACCGCAATGCAATCACTTCGATCTGCTCTGTGAGCTGGCCAAGCCCGAAAGCGAGCTGTGCCGCGCCGTCGTGCAGATGATCCTCAGCCCGACCTGATTCTTTCCTGCGGCATGTCGATGCTCCAGTCCAGCACCGACGGCTGCTGCGGCTTTGTGGCGCCTGCCGGCATCCCCTGGGTCGTTACGGCGACAAACCAGTAAAATAGGGCTTTTACAACTTTCGGGGTGGGCCCATGACGCAAGACGTGGTCGTCGTGCTTAGTAATGCTCCCGATCTTTTACTTGCCAAGCGCATTGCGCACATGTTGGTCGAAGAGCATCTGGCCGCTTGCGTGAACCTTGGCGCGCCGGTCTTGTCCATGTATATGTGGAAGGGTCAGCTTGAGGGCACCGAAGAGATTCCCCTGGTCATTAAAACGACACAGTCCGCGCTGCCGGCGGTTACTGCACGCCTGACCGAATTGCACCCCTACGAGGTGCCTGAAATTCTGGTCGTGCCGGTAATCGGCGGAGCCCAGCCATATCTTGACTGGGTGCGCGAACAATCCGTGGCGCCGTAAGGGCGCAACCGGGCAAAAAAGGAAATACCAAATGTTATCGAGGCTGAGCGCCGGAAGCCGGCACAGCAACGAATGGGCGCGCATGCTCCTGGCTTGCGGGTTTAAGCCTTTTAAAGGGGGGGGCCGGGCAGTGTGGGCCGCCTTGCTGGTGTCGCTGACACTGGCCCTGGCCCTGTTTTCGGGTAAGGCGCAGGCCCAAGACCAGTACCTGGACCCGGCTGAAGCCTTTGTGTTGTCGGCCGCCATGGTCAACCCCACAGAGCTTCAGGTGCATTTTCGCATCGCTCCCGACTATTACATGTACCGCGACCGTTTTGGTTTTGCGGCCGATGCGCCGGTGGTGGGCGAAGCTATCTTCCCACGGGGTACCGTCAAATACGACCCGACCTTCGACGAGAACATGGAGGTCTATCACCGACAGGTCACCATCCGCGTGCCCTTGCAGGCAGGGGCTGAACAGCCGGTGCCGTTAACCATTACGGGTCAGGGCTGCGCCGATGCGGGGCTGTGCTACCCGCCCATGACCTTCAATCTGCAACTGGTGCCGGCAGACCTGGGCTATATGGCGCAGGGCGAGTGGGTGGCCGACAGCGTGCCGCCCCCGCGTGACGAAGACGCGGCCGGCGCGGCTGCGGCATCTGCAGCCGGCGGCGTATTTGATCTGGCCGACACGGGCCTGGCCGAGTACTTGGCCGGCATAGGCTGGTTCGAGCTGGTCGGGCTTGCCTTGCTGTTCGGCGTGCTGCTTACCTTTACCCCTTGTGTATTGCCCATGGTGCCCATTGTGCTGGCCGTGGTGGCGGGCGACGCAAAGCGCACGGGCCGACCGAGCCGCGGGCGTGGCTTGGCGCTGGCCGCCAGTTATGTACTGGGTATGTCCCTGGTGTACACCGCGCTGGGGGTGGCGGCAGGGCTGGTGGGCGCCGGCCTGGCGGCATGGCTGCAAACGCCCTGGGTACTGTCTGTTTTTGCCGTGTTGCTGGCCCTGCTGGCGCTGGCCATGTTCGATGTCTACACCTTCCAGGCGCCCGCCCGGTTTCAGGCCGGTTTAAGTCAGCGCGCCTCGCGTATTCCGGGTGGCAGTTGGGGTGGTGCTTTTCTAATGGGCATGATCTCGGCGTTGATCGTCGGGCCTTGCGTGGCCGCGCCGTTGGCGGGCGTATTGCTGTTCATTTCTCAAACCGGCGATGTGGTGCTGGGCGGCAGCGCGCTGTTTGCCATGGCCTGGGGCCAGGGCCTGCTGCTGCTCGTGCTTGGGGCTACTTCGGGTGCCCTGATCCCCCGCGCCGGGCCATGGATGGAAGGCGTCAAGCAGTTCTTCGGTCTATTGTTGTTGGCCACGGCCTGGTGGATGGTACAACCCGTGGTGCCGTCCTGGCTGAGCATGTCGGGCTGGGCCTTCCTGGCCTTGTGCGCGGCCGTCATGCTGCGCCCGTTCAGCGCCCAGGGGCGCGACCCCGCCCAGCCCTTGACGAGCGCGGGCGCGCTGTGGCGCAGTGTCTTGCGGGTGGCGGGGCTGATGCTGGCCGTGTGGTCGGTGCTGCTGCTGGTGGGCTTGGCAGGAGGCTCGCGCGATCTGTTCCAGCCGTTGGCGCCGTTTACGACCCCGGCGCAGTCGGCTTCGGCGACCAATGTTGCGCCAGGCACACCCGGCACGGCCGTCGTGCCGGTGTTTACCAAGGTAGCGTCCTTGGCCCAGCTGGAGCAATTGGTGGCCCAGGCCGACAAACCCGTATTGCTCGATTTCTACGCCGACTGGTGCGTGTCGTGCATAGAGATGGAACGGTTCACCTTTACCGACCCGCAAGTGGCGCAACGCATGCAAAAGTTCGTGTTGGTGCAGGCCGATGTTACGGACAACACCGCCGAACACCGCGAACTGCTGAAGCGCTTTCAGTTGTTTGGCCCGCCCGGCATCATATTTTTTGATCGCGACGGGCAGCAGATGCAAGAGCGCGTGATCGGCTTTCAGAATGCCACGCGCTTTGCCTCAGTGCTTGATCGCGTGCTGCAGGCGAGCGATTAATTATTTAGGCCTTCAGCAGTTTGGCCGCATGAATGGCGAAGTAGGTAAGAATGCCGTCGCCGCCGGCGCGCTTGAACGCCAGCAGCGATTCCATCACGACCTTGTCGTGGTCCAGCCATCCGTTGGCGGCGGCGGCCTTGATCATGGCGTACTCGCCGCTGACCTGATAGGCAAAGGTGGGCATGCCGAACGCCTGTTTTACGTCGCGCAATACATCAAGGTAGGGCATGCCGGGCTTGACCATGACCATGTCGGCGCCTTCGCGAATGTCGGCCGCGACTTCGCGCAGTGCCTCGTTGCGGTTGGCCGGGTCCATCTGGTAGGTGGCCTTGCTTGACTTGCCCAGGTTCGCGGCCGAGCCTACCGCGTCGCGAAACGGGCCGTAAAAGGCGCTGGCATACTTGGCCGAATAAGCCATGATGCGGGTGTGAATGTGCCCGCCAGCCTCGAGCGCCTGGCGTACCGCGCCGATACGGCCGTCCATCATGTCGCTGGGCGCCACAATATCGACCCCCGCCTGGGCCTGTACCAGGGCCTGTTTTACCAGAATGTCGGTGGTGGGCTCGTTAAGCACATAGCCGTGCTCGTCAATCACCCCGTCCTGGCCGTGGCTGGTGTAGGGGTCAAGCGCTACGTCGGTTAGCACGCCCAGCTCGGGGAAACGTTGCTTGATTGCCGCCACGGTGCGGGGAATGAGGCCGTCCGGGTTGGCGGCCTCGATGCCGTCGGCGGTTTTAAGCCTGGATTCGATGGCCGGAAACAAGGCCAGCACCGGAATACCCAGTTCTGCGCACTCTTCGGCCACGTGCAACAGGGTGTCGGGTGAGTAGCGCAGCACTTCGGGCATCGAGGGTACCGGCTGGCGCACGTTGCTGCCTTCGGTGACGAACACCGGGTAGATGAAATCGTCGACGCTGAGCGAATGCTCGCGGACCAGTCGTCGCGAAAAATCGTCGTGGCGGTTGCGGCGTGGACGCGAGGCAGGAAAATCGACGGAAGGAAGGAATTGA
>NZ_DATJBQ010000087.1:0-6920 GCF_035515275.1 Pusillimonas sp. | reverse complement strand
ATGTTCTTCGTGGTGGTGTACCTGCACATGCTGCGCGGCCTGTTTTACGGCTCGTACCGCAAGCCGCGTGAGCTGGTCTGGATCTTCGGCATGGCCATTTTCCTTGTCCTCATGGGCGAGGCGTTCATGGGCTACTTGCTGCCCTGGGGCCAAATGTCGTACTGGGGTGCACAGGTTATTGTCAACCTCTTCTCGGCCATTCCCTTCATCGGCCCCGAGCTTTCGCTCTGGATCCGCGGCGACTACGTTGTATCCGACGCCACGCTTAACCGCTTCTTTGCCTTCCACGTCATTGCATTGCCGCTGGTGCTTATCGGCCTGGTCGTAGCACACGTTATCGCACTGCACGAGGTCGGCTCCAACAACCCCGACGGCGTTGAGATCAAAGACGGCCCCAAAGACGCAAAAGGCCGCCCCATCGATGGCATCCCCTTCCACCCCTACTACTCGGTACACGACATGGTGGGCGTCGCGGGCTTCCTTATTGTCTTTGCCGCCATTGTGTTCTTTGCCCCTGAAATGGGCGGCTACTTCATAGAGTTCAACAACTTTATTCCGGCCGACCCGCTCAAGACCCCGCCACACATTGCCCCGGTCTGGTACTTCACGCCGTTCTACTCCATGCTGCGCGCCATCACGGCCGACTTCACCTGGGTGTTGGCCGCCGCTTCGGTCCTGGGCGCTGTGGCACTGTTCCTGCGCAGCAATCTGCGCGGCGCGTGGCGCATTGCCGTGCCCGTTATTTTGCTGGTGCTCGCCGTGCTGCTGCGCACCATCGACGCCAAGTTCTGGGGCGTTGTGGCCATGGGCGGCTCGGTGGTCATTCTGTTCTTCCTGCCATGGCTCGACCACTCGCCGGTGCGCTCCATTCGCTACCGCCCCACCTGGCATAAATACCTGTACGGCATTTTCATCGTTACATTCCTGATCCTGGGCTACCTCGGCACGCAGCCTCCCAGCCCCGTATTCAACCTGATGAGCCAGATCGGAACCCTGATCTACCTGGGCTTCTTCCTGCTGATGCCTGTCTGGAGCCGCCTCGGCACGTTCAAGCCGGTTCCCGAGCGCATTACGTTCAAAGCTCACTAAGGCCCATAATAATTACGGAATGATCATGATCAAAAAGTTGCTTGGCGTCCTTGCCCTAACCCTGACCTGCTCGGTGGCGGTTGCCGCCGACAGCGGTTACAAGCTCGACAACGCCCCCGACCGCATCAACAACATGGCTTCGCTGCAAAATGGGGCCATGCTGTTCGTCAACTATTGTCTTGGCTGTCATAGCGCACAATCCATGCGTTACAACAAGCTTACCGAGCTTGGCCTGACCGAAGACGAAATCAAACGAAACCTGCTGTTCACCACCGACAAGGTCGGCGATCTCATGACTATCGCCATGACACGCGAAGACGGTTCCAAGTGGTTCGGCGCCGCGCCTCCTGACCTGTCTGTCATCGCTCGCGCCAAGTCGGTCAACCTGGGCCCCAGCGGTGTCGACTATATTTACACTTTCTTGCGCACCTTCTATCGCGACACCACCAAGAAGACAGGCTGGGACAACGCCGTGTTTCCCAGCGTAGGCATGCCCAACGTGTTGTGGCAGTTGCAAGGCCCCGTCACTTATACGCATAACGATCTGCACAAGGTCGTGCAAGACGGCAATACAACCTGGCAGCGCAACATCACCACGTATGATCCGCAAGGCTACTCTCAGGTAAAGACCGAAGCCGTGCAAAACTATCGTGGTGCCCCAACCGTCAAACAAACCTTTCAAGCTACGGGTACAGCACAATCGGTGGCGTTCGACAACAACGTAGCCGACCTGGCCAACTTCCTGGGCTGGATGGCCGAACCCAACCAGCTGTTCCGCAAGCGCCTGGGCGTCTGGGTGCTGCTGTTCCTGGGCCTGTTCCTGGTAGTTACCTGGCGCCTTAACGCCGCCTACTGGAAACACGTCAAGTAACCCGGCCTGGCCGCGCCCGCCTCTGCTCCGGGCACATGCCCGGGGCGATATTTTCAAAATAGGCGTAAAGTAATACGCCTATTTCCCTTTTTTGAGCACACAGGTGCTCATGTATTTTTTGGATGGGATGCCTCGACATGATGGTTCTCTACTCTGGAACGACCTGCCCTTTCTCGCAACGCTGCCGCTTCGTGTTGTTCGAAAAAGGCATGGATTTCGAAATCCGCGACATCGACCTTTACAACAAGCCTGAAGACATCGCGGTCATGAACCCCTATGGTCAGGTGCCTATTTTGGTCGAGCGCGACCTGATTCTTTACGAATCCAACATCATCAACGAATACATCGACGAGCGCTTTCCGCACCCGCAGCTCATGCCCGCCGACCCGGTCATGCGCGCACGCACCCGCCTCTTCTTGTACAACTTCGAAAAAGAGCTGTTCGTTCACGTTTCGGCACTTGAGAACCGCGCCGCCCCCGACGAAAAGGTGCTGGAGAACGCCCGCCAGAACATCCGCGACCGCCTTTCGCAGCTTGCTCCGTTGTTACTCAAAAACAAGTTCATGCTGGGCGAAGAGTTCTCGATGCTCGACGTGGCCGTGGCGCCCCTGCTCTGGAGGCTCGACCACTATGGCATCGAGCTGCCCAAGAACGCCGCACCCATTCAAAAATACGCCGAACGCATCTTCTCGCGCCCCGCCTACATCGAGGCACTGACCCCTTCCGAGAAGGTCATGCGCCGCTAAGCTCATGCACCCCCGGGGCTTGCGCCCCGGCATAAAGCCTATGTCAATGCCCGAATCCTCGACCAAACCGTATCTGATCCGCGCCCTGCATGAATGGTGCACCGACAACGGCTATACCCCGCATATTGTGGTTACGGTCGATGCCAACACGGTCGTACCGCGTGCCCATATTCACGACGGTCAGATCACGCTCAACATCGGTTCGCTGGCCACCAATCGACTGGTGCTAGGCAACGACTACATCGAGTTTCAGGCGCGCTTCAGCGGGGTGACCGAGCACATCTTCGTGCCGGTCGCCGCCGTCTCCGCTATCTACGCACGCGAAACCGGCGCCGGCATGGGTTTCGAAGTGCACGAGTCGCAAGCCTATCCGGGCACCGAATCGCCGTCGGCCGACACTTCCGACACTACCGAAGACAAGCCCGACCCCTCTGACGACGATGACCCCAAACGCCCGCGCCTGACCATCGTCAAATAGGTTAGAATATTGCCTTTAGCCGGCTTAGCTCAGTTGGTAGAGCAGCGCACTTGTAATGCGAAGGTCGAGGGTTCAACTCCTTTAGCCGGCACCAAAGTTATCAAGCACATACGCCACCCCTAACCGGGTGGCGTTTTGCTGTTTGCGCCACGACCCGACGCCCCCCATAACAGCGATCTCCTTGCCTTGCATGTCGGCACGGGCAGATAATGGAAGAACGGGCCGCCCGGATCTTCGCAACCAATAGCGTTCTTCAGACGGCGTTGTGGGTGAATATTGCCCGCAGGTTCAGAATCCAGTCAAAGGGTTCGCCAACGTGATTCTTTCGAACCCGGCAAATTTAACGTTAAAGGAATAATCGTGAAAGTCTACGAAGCCATTGCTCGCGGATTGTCGGACCTGGGTTGTACCGAGCTGTTTGGGGTACTGGGGGACGGTTGTGTGTACATCATCGACAGCTTTCGCCGAGACTGCAACGGGCGCTATGTGGCAGCCGTTCATGAGGGTAGTGCCGTATTGATGGCACAGGGTTGGGCACGTGTAGCCGGCAAGGTTGGTGTGGCTGCAGTCACCCACGGTCCAGGGTTGACGAACACCGTCACGGCTCTGGTCGAAGGCGTCAAGGCGGGCACGCCCATGGTGCTGCTCGTCGGTGATACCCCGGCGACCGACCGCGAACACGCCCAGAACATTAACCAGTCGGCGCTGGTTGCCGCAACCGGCGCAGGTTTCGAGCAACTGCGCAGCCCGGAAACCGTGGCCGAGGATCTGGCCCGTGTGTTTTATCGCGCCCACGTTGAGCATCGACCAATCGTACTCAACATGCCGGTAGAGTTTCAGTGGCAGGAAATTGAATACCAGAAGCCCTACCTGCGCCTGCCCGAGACCCGCAGTGCCATTGCCAGCAGCACCGACATGGATGACGCCATCGGCATCATCGCCTCGTCGCACCTGCCGGTCGTTATCGCCGGGCGCGGGGCGGCCGACCCGGAAGCCGAGGCTGCGGTATTGCGCTTCGCGCGCCGCATCGAGGCGCCCGTGGCCACCTCGTTGCGCGGCAAAGGCCTTTTTGCCGATGATCCGTTCCTCCTGGGCATCTCTGGAACCGCGAGCAACGAAGTCGCGCTCGACGTCATTGGCCGCAGCGACTGCCTGATTGTGTTTGGTGCCAGCCTGAACAAATATACCTCGGCAGAACGAGGCCTGACCCGCGGCAAACGCATTATCCAGATCAACCCCTTGGCGAGCCAACTCGGGCACTGCACGCCGGTAACCGTCGGACTGGTCGGCGACCCCGGCTTAACGGCCGATGCCATGGTCAGGTGGCTGGATGAAGCCGAAATTCCAGGCTCAGGTGCGCGCAACGACGACCTGCTTGAAACGCTCAAGACCTATCATGAACAGGCGCAGAAAAAACTCGTGCATCCGACACCGACCGGAACCGTCGATCTTTACGAGCTGGGCTTTGCATTGGAACAGGCCCTGCCAAAGGATCGTGTGTTCATCACCGGCTCGGGTCGGTTCATGTTTGCGTTCTGGAACACGATTTCGGTACCGAATCCACGCGCTTACGTCGACGGCAACGGGTTCTCTTCCATCGGCATCGGCGAGGCCACGGCCATGGGCGCTGCCATCGCGGCCAAAGATCGGCCGACCCTGCTCGTCACGGGCGATGGCGGCTTCATGCTCAGCGGCCTAAGTGAACTGGCCACCGCCGTGGCCGAACAGCTTGACCTGGTGATTGTCGTTGCCAACGATGGCAGCTACGGCGCCGAGCACATTGCCCTGACCATGCACAACATGGACCCCGAAATCTCTCTACTACCGTCGCGTGATTTTGCGCGCATTGCCGAGGCTTTCGGCTGCAAGGGGTTAACCGTAAGCAACAGCGCCGAACTTCAGGCCGCGATGGCCGCTATAGCCACGCGCGACCGCAAGCGCCCACTGGTGATCGACGTCAAGATCGACCCCGCTTCAGTCTACGGCGGAGCCGCCATTGCACGCCCCTAAGGCGCATGGCATAAGCTCAACGGTGTTTTCAAGCAGCGAGCACGCACCGTATTTTCAAGCAAAGCGCCAACCTTTCGGGGTTGGCGCTTTTTTTTGGTGTCGATCAGCGCGTTGAAGCAGAGCAAGCATTGGTGGCACAGATAAACCCACGATCGGCATAGGCTTATTCCACCCCTTCGCGCCGATTGGATCTATAAAAATACAGGCCGGATCCGCATCACCCGGCAGTCAGGACCCAACCCTTATCTGTTCCATCATCGGGCATAAGTGCTATGAACACTGTCACAGTACTGCTTCTGACCTTCATTTTGTCCGTTACCGGCCTGGGAATTTTCATCTGGTCGTTACGACGCAATCTGTTTGACGATAACCCCGAGGCGGCCGGCGTCATTTTCTCTACAGGTGAAATTGGTCGCGTCGAAGACCCTTCCGCAACCCCCGGGCAGCGTGCGGGTCTGCAGAAGATCGTGACTGAAGGTGGCAAGGCCGTTATTGATCCGACGCTGGCAGACAAGCTCGGGCAGGAGCTTAAAGATCGAATCGACGCCGATCAATCGACGGCTTATGTCTGCTTCGTCTTCCTTTCCTGCGCCGTCGTCTGGCTGGTCATTGCGTCGGTGTTTGGCCTGATCAGCTCCATCAAACTGCATTCTCCCGAGTTCCTTACGCAATATGCATGGCTGACGTTCGGGCGAACCCGCACGCTGCATCTGAACATGGTCGCCTACGGGTGGTGTCCCATGGCGGCGTTCGGCATTGCCATCTGGATGCTGCCCCGATTGCTCAAGACCCATTTATATGGTGGCCGCTTCGCCCTGCTGGGTTGCATGCTCTGGAACGCCGGCCTGATTGCGGGCCTGGGCAGCATTGCGGTCGGTATCAACGATGGGCTCGAATGGCTTGAGATACCGTGGCAAATCAGTATTTTGCTGGTCGCGGGCGGCGCCCTGATAGCGTTGCCGCTGGTCTTCACGCTGGTCAATCGCAAGGTCGACCATTTGTATGTGTCGATCTGGTATATGGGTGCGGCGCTTTTCTGGTTTCCTGTTTTGTATCTGGTCGGCAAATTACCCGCCGTGCATTTTGGGGTGGAACAAGCCACCATGAACTGGTGGTACGGCCATAACGTATTGGGGCTTTACTACACCCCCATTGCCCTGGCGTCGGTTTATTACTTTTTACCCAAGATCATCGGCCGGCCCATTCAGTCGTATAACTTGTCGTTGATCGGGTTCTGGGCCCTGGCTTTCTTCTACGGCCAGGTGGGCGGCCACCACCTGATCGGGGGCCCGGTACCGCATTGGCTGATCACTTTGTCCATCGTTCAATCAATGATGATGATCATTCCCGTGCTTGCTTTTACGGTGAACCAGCACCTGACCATGCGCGGGCACTTCAAGACCACCTATTACTCGCCAACCCTGCGTTTTATTGTATTGGGCGCCATGATGTACACCGTCAGCTCGTTCGAAGGTTCTTTCGAAGCGCTGCGCAGTATCAGCACGGTCGCACACTTTACGCACTTTACCGTCGCGCATGCGCATATCGGTTTGTACGCCTTTTTTTCAATCGTCATGTTCGGCGCCATTTATTTCGTCCTGCCACGCGTCATGAACTGGGAATGGCCGCAGCCCAAGCTCATTATTGTCCACTTCTGGCTGGTCACGCTGGGCATCGGCATCTATGCCGTCAGCCTTAGCGTCGGCGGATGGCTGCAAGGGCTCGA
>NZ_DATJBQ010000086.1:0-19562 GCF_035515275.1 Pusillimonas sp. | reverse complement strand
CGAAGGACCGGACCGCTTGCTCCGCTCGACAAATACCCCTCCCGTCCGCAGCGGCGTGTCAAGAACTCAAAAACACCCTGGCAGAACCACGAACCACGAACCACGAACCACGAACCACGAACCACGAAACACGAACCACGAAACACGAAACACGAAACACGAAACACGAAATACGAAACACGAAATACGAAATACGAAATACGAAGCAAGAAGCAAGAGGCAAGAAGCATCAAGCAAGCATGTGCATCACTTCTTCAGCACAGAGTCCAGCAGCAAATCGCTGATATACGCCGCCCACCCATCGATCGTCTCAGCCTCCATAAGATCCACATTCAAAAACGCCGAGAACGTATACCGGTTTGAAACATAAAAATAACCCAGCGCCGTCGTTGCCATATACAGCTTCCGGCAATTCACCCCGTCGTGGAACAGACCTTTTTCCACCCCCCGTTGCACCACCTCTTCCAAAATTGCAATGGTCGGCAACGCATACTGGTCGGCCGTGCGCGATTTTCCGATGTGTTTGCCCTTTTGCAGGTTCTCGGTACCCAACAGCACGATCACCTCGGGGTTGGCCAGGTAATAACGAAACGGAAACTCGATGATCTTGCGCAACGCGCCTACCGGATCATCCATATCAAGCTCAAGGTTTTTTTCCGCCTCGAAGATGTCTTTGTAAGCGCCTTCCAGCACCTCGACGAACAGTTTCTCTTTGCTGCCGAAGTAATAGTAAATAAGACTGTCGTACGACTTTGCCGCCTTGGAGATTTTGTCGACCCGCGCCCCGTCGTAGCCGTCTTTTGAAAATATCTTCTTGGCTGCCCGCAAGATGTTTTCGCGAGTGGTCTTTGCCGAACGCGGACGCGATTTGCGCTTTACGGGCGTGTCGGCGGCGGTATCGTGTTGGTTCGAATTGCCCGGGGTGTCGTCGTTGGGGGTGGTCATGTCTCGGTCAGGTGGTGGCTGGCTTTATGTTGTAGGCGAAGTTTCGCAGATCTTATTGTAGGGGGCGGGCCATTTGGTAATACGAAGCGAAAAAGAAATTGCCACGCCGGACACCATTCAGTATATTATAAGTTAATTGAGTGAGTACTACATAAAGAATTGCCCGCGTATCCCGACTGTCTGGTTCTCTTCACGGCTTGAAGTGCGCAGGCTCTACACTGGAGACAAACATGGCTGAGTATGTATTGAACACCTGGTATCCCATTGCCTGGTCCCGAGACATTTCATACGAACTGGCAAAGCGCCGCATCGTGGGCAAAGATGTTGTCTTGTACCGGGCCAGCAGCGGCCGGGTGGCTGCCCACCTTGACGTGTGCCCGCACCGCATGGCGCCGCTTTCAATGGGCCGGCTCAAGGGCGATTCAATCGAATGCGGCTACCACGGCATGACCTTTGATTGTTCGGGTGCCTGCATACGCATACCGGGCCAACGCATCGTTGGCAGCCCCGCCGTTGAAACCTACCCCACCCATGAAAACATGGGCCTGGTATGGATCTGGATGGGCGACCCGGCCAAGGCCGATACTTCGCTGGTGTACGACCTGCCTCAGTATCACGACCCGGACTGGAGCTGGGCCGAGGGCGACGCACTTGAAATAGGCTGCCATTATCTGAACCTGTGCGACAACCTGTGCGATCCCGCTCATGTCAGCTTTGTTCATCTTAGTACGCTGGGTACCCCGGCGGGCGAAGACATACCCGTACAGATGAAGCAAACGCCTCAGGGCCTGGTCACCTGGCGCTGGATCAATGACTCACCCGCCATACCTTTGTTTCAGAAGTTCGGTAATTTCACCACCAATGTCGATCGTTGGCACTACTACCACTACACCGCGCCCAGTATTGCCGTTATCGACTTTGGCAGCGCGCCCACCGGCCAGGGCGCGCCCGAGGGCAACCGCAACAACTGCATCCAGATCTATGCATGCCACTTCATGACCCCGGTCGACGAAAACACCACCATTGATCACTGGCTGCATGTCAAGAACTTCAAGGCCGACGAAGAAACCAACAAGAAGCTGTCTGCCGAGTTCCGTCTGGCCTTCAACGAAGACAAGGTCATACTCGAGGCTATTCACCAGAACGAGCAACGCGCGGCCAACCCCACCCCGGTTCGCCTTGCCATCGACGCCTCGCCCATACGCATGCGCAAGATGGTCGATGACTGGATAAAGACTGAACGAAGCCACGCGGCAGCGCCGGCCGTTCAGCCCGAACCCACACACGCCTGAGGTCTGTGCAGGCTCGCCAACCGGCAAATTCCAGGGGCGGGCCGCGATATCGCGTTCACCGATATTCCCTCGCCAGTGGCGCGGGAATATCGACGCTACCACTTATCCCGACGGAGACAAAATAAATGAAAGATGATTTTCCATTCTTGCTGGGGTGTAACGGGCGGGGCGCGCAGGTGTCGTCCGTCGACCGGCCCGTGTCGCTTGAAGAGCACTCGATTGATGAACAGTTCAGGCTGGTGAAAGAGGCGGGGGTCTTCGATTATTTCGACCGCCTGCCGCTGCGCAGCAATCAGGGCGAATACGAGAAGGCCATGCAGAAGTACGACCTGCCGGTCCATACCTGCAGCTGGTTCTATATGCTGGGGCGGGACGAAGCCTTGCTGCATGACAACCTGAGCATCTGCCAGGATGTGGGCGCAACCTGCCACAACATCATGACCTTTACGCATCATGCCGATGGGCATGTGCTGACCGACGACGAGATCGTGGCGCATTATCTCGATGCCTATGACGTCGGTATGAAGTTGGGCGTCGAGCCCTCGTTCGAGCTGCATGTGAACATGTGGACGGAATCGTTTGCCCGTGTAACGCCCATAGCCAAAAGCATTCTGTCGCGCGGCATACCGTTCAACTACACCATGGACTACAGCCACGTTATTTTCAAAATCGGCGACGCGCAAGAGCTCGATGTTTCTGAATGCCGGCCGGCGGTGGAAAGCGGTAGCATGGTTCTGGACCCATTTGAAGACCAGTCGCTATGCCAGGAATGGCTGGATCTGGGCATTGTCAAATGGACACAGCTGCGCACGGTAGGGCCCAGCCAGCCCAAGAACTTATGGTTTACCAATGAAGACGGCACCTACGGGCGGGGCATTCAGTACCCCATCGTGAAGCCCGGGCCGGGCCAGTGGCATTCGCCCTGGCATGCCTACATGCTTGAGCCTTCAAAGGAAGCCATACGTCGCGCCCTGCGTCACCATATTACCCATCCAGATAGCCCGTTGCGCTATATCACCACCGAGATGATCAACCTGCCCGACTATGCCCTGAATGCGAAATACAATTTGTTCGAGCAGAATGTGGAGGCGGCACGGTTCATTCGCCAGGCTTGGCAGGAAGTAAAGGCCCAGTATCAGGCAGGCTTGTTGACGCAGGTTCCAGAGCCGTCGTTAAGTACTGCCTGAGTTCTCGGCTCAGGCAGCGTTGCGGGTCGATGGCGCCAACCATTGGGCAAGGCTGCGCACCACGTCTTCGCGGCGGGTGCTTGCTTCTTCGAAGCCGGGCAATAAACTTGACCATTCAGGCCGGCTTCGGGCTTCAGTAAGCTGATCGGGCAGCGTGCCCGATCGCAGTGTTTCCTGAACGCTGCCTGTTAAGGTGCCCGGCTCGGGCGCCGAATTTTTTGCACGCGTAGAAATGGCGCTGACGTGGCGCGGTGTGCCCGCCGGTTGTGTGTGCGGTGGCAGCTCTGCATCAATAACAATGGGCGCCCGGGCGGCGTGACCTCGGCGCTGCAGGGCTCGAATCAATGCTATTTGGCGCAACGCCAACAGGCGCAGCACCGCATCGTCGACCGTTATTTCACGGAAACCCTGTACGCGCCCCATAACCCTTTTGCCCAGGCGGTCGGCGCCTTGCCACAGACCTCCTGCCAGCGCGCCCACCAGCGCGGCTGCGCCCAGGCTCAGACCGCCGGTGAAAAGGTCTACGGTGACGCCGGCCATGGCACCCGCCGCCACCCCTTTGCCCACATGAACGCCCATGTCTTTGAGTGCTTGAGGATGGAACAGGTCCATGTCCCAGCGCTCGCCCTGCAGCGGCAGGTGGTGATGAGAAAAGTCTTCTTTGCGAAAGTTGTAGCACTTCAGCAGTTCTTGTACGCAGGTGGTTTCGCGCCGCCGAACCAGGTCACGCAACTTCTCGCCGGTGCTTTCCACCGAGGCCGGGTCGGGCTTGCAGGCCAGCCGAAGCGCAGCAACATCGACCAACAGTTCGGCCGCCATGCGCAAGCCGTCGTTCAGGCGTGTTGTCTGTTGCTGGGCAATGTCGTGCTTTAGCGCTTGCAAGAGCTCGGAACGGCTGTCGAGCATCAGCGCCAGCTTGTCGTACAGCTTTGCTTCGCCGTCGAGCGGCGGAGCCACCGAGTCGAATTCCACCGCAGCGTGCAGGCCAAGACGCGCCAGGGCGTTTCGCCACTCATCGGCCCGCTGACGCGGGCTGTGGGTGAAATTAAGCACCGGCAGCAAAGGGCGACCGCATAATCCCAGCACGGCGAGCTCGTCGCGATGCTTGCCCAGTATCGGGTCGCGTACGTCAATCACGTACAGCCCGGCATCGCAATCGAGCAGCTTGCGCAACACCCTGGCTTCTTGTTCAAAGCGGCGTGTGCTTTCCGGAGACTCCAGAAAAGCATGAATGCGCTCGGGTCCGTCTCGTCGTTGGGCCGTTGGGCTTAGCTGCTCAAGGTAATCGAGCAAACCGATGCCGTCTTCCATGCCGGGGGTATCGTAAAGTTCTATGGCCCCGTTGCCGGCAGTGCGCAGGCGGGCGCCCTCGACATGTCGCGTGGTGCCGGGGCTGTCTTGTACCTGACCAAAGCCTGGGTCGCGCGTAAGCGTGCGCAATAGCGAGGTCTTGCCCGTGTTGGTATGGCCGACCACGGCCAGCCGCAATATGGAATCAGGGTCTGAAGAGGGCGTGCGCGTCATGGCTGAACTCCATCAACCCAGGCCAGGGCGTCGGCGAGTGCGACATGTATCTGCTGGGCCGAGACGCCTGCAGCCTGAAGCCGGGAGCGCCAGGTGTCGATGCGTGACTCGCCGCCGCCGGCGTGGTTCGTTGCCGGTGCCGGGGTGAAGGTGACACGGATCTCGTCGGCGTAAGAGGCCAGCTCCGCAATATAGGCCAGCGTGCCCCGATCGGGCGTCTGGTAGCTGTCGCACACCACAAGCAGGCGCGGAACCGGTGCCGCATGCAGCTGATCGAGCAGCGCGTGGCGCTGATCGCGGGTGTCTACGACACCGGCATTTTGTATGCCGGCCGACAGGCTGGCCGGCGGCCAGGGGGTGTCGGTGGCCAGTTCGAGCCCGACAATAATGGGCCCGCCTGCTAGGCCGCTGCTCATCGGTGCCGGAACAATCTGCGCGGGTGAATCGAGGCCGGCCGCGGCGTCGGGGGCAATGCCCTCGCTGGGTGGCATCAGCCGCGGGCGCAGGCTTGCATAGCCCGGCTGCGAGGTGTCCAGTGTGGCTGCTTGCCGGATGCCCCGGCGCGCCAAAGCGCCGCTAAATAAGAACACGGCCAGACGAGGAATAACCCCATACACCACAACGCAGCCGATCAACCAGTTGGACCACAGTGCGTGGGCGTCGGGCGGCAAAATATGCAGGCCGTCGCTGATGCGTATGGTTGCCTCGTCGGGCATGGTAAAGCCCAGCTTTGCCGGCAGCCAGCCCAAGGCCTGAGTGACCCCTACGAAGGCATCGGGCGAGAGCAGCGTGGTTTCCCAGTTGAACGTATAGCGCCGCGCCGAGAGTACGCCCAGCAAAGTAAGCAGCAAGCTGGTTAGCGCGGTAAGCCATGCCAAGTGGCTTACCGCGCTTAGCGACCAGCGCAGGGCGCCGCTACGGCCGAGCAAGCCGGCAAGTGCCCGGGGCGCCAGCGCAGCATCGGGCCCTCGTGCCAATCTTTGTGTGACATCAAGCCAGACCCGACCCAACCAGGCACCATTGTCGCCCGACCTGACCCCCAGCCCGGCGAACCACAAGAGCAGGGTCAGCAGGTTCAGGCCCAGGGTGGCGGCCAGCACCATCAGCAGATTGACCGGGCGGGCGCCGTCACCCATGGCGCCCAGGGCCGTGCCAAAGCCGGTCAGCACGGCCAGAACAAGCAGCGCCGCCAATGACCAGCGGGCAATAACCCACCAATGCCGAAGCGTTTGATCCAGTTTTTCGCGTTCGCCCAATAGCTGCGCGCGTCGTGAGATCCGCTGGGAAAAACTGCCCCCTTCGGCGCGTGCGCGGCGTACTTCATTGCTGTCGTGCAATGGCCCTGCGTGAGCTTCACGCAGCCGGATTGATTCGGCCAGCCAGGCTTGCTGGAACTTACCCCCTGCACGCATTCAGCTTTCGGCCTGTTCGGCAACGGCCTTGGGGCCCAGCCAGCTATTGAGTTTGTCGTGGGCCTGTATTTTGACCTGAGGTGTAATGTAATAGGCAACCGTGGCCAAGGCGGCCGCCATGACGCTAAGGTCGTCGGTATAGCCGATAAGCGGTGCCAGGTCGGGAATGGCGTCGAGGGGCAGAATAAAGTAACCCAGCGCGCCATAGATGACACGTTTGGCCCAGGCCGGTGTTGCCGGGTTCTGGGCGGCATAGTACAGACACAGTGCCTTTTCGAGCGTGCCGCGTCCCGCGGCCGCGGCATGCTTGGCCAGCTTCTTCCAGAACCCGTGTGTGGTGTAGTGGTGCTCGTATTGCGATTGAGTCATGGTGCCTCCGTGCGCGCCAGGATTCACCCTTGTATTGTATAGACAGCGGCATGCATGTGCCGCGCGCGCAAAAAAAAGCGTACCCGCGAAGGCACGCCCTTGTGTCCCAGACCGTTCGAGTTCAGGATTTTTTGGCGATGAGCCCGTAAATGAACAGGACAATAACCGCCCCAATGATCGACGCGATCCAGCCCGCGCCTTCGCCTGCCTGGTACCAGCCCAGGGCCGCACCGAGGTAACCCGCCACAAGCGCCCCGACAATACCCAGGACGATGGTCCAGATGATGCCCAACTTTTGATCTCCGGGCATGACGGCCCGCGCAATGAGACCCACGATGAACCCGACGATGATCATGCTGATGATGCCCATGGTGATGACTCCTTTGCGTGGTTAGAGAAAACACTGGTTGCTTTTGATAGCAGTGATCAGGTGCAATGTTTTGTGTATTGACGCCGTTAATGATAAGAGCGGGCTGAATGGCCGTCCAGAATTTGGAAAAGCCATTGGTATCAAAACGTAGCGATCTCGGCCCGTTCTGTGTGTCAGTCGATTTGAATAAAGCGCGCCCGTCCTGCCTGCAGTCCAAAATAAGCTGAGCCGAACACCAGCAGCGCGAACAGCGCGGCCACGGCGTTCCATTCCCCAGTAAGTTCGTGCAGCAGCCCCATAAGCAAGGGGGCGATGCCCGCAATGGTGTACCCGACCCCTTGGGCCATGCCCGACAGTGCAGTGGCCACCAAGGCGTTGGGTGCGCGCAATACCAGCAAAGCCAGGGCAATACTGAAGGTGCCGCCCATGCCCAGCCCCATTACAACCGACGAAACCCATACCCAGGAAAGCGGCGCGTAGAAGATCATCGACAGGCCGACGAAAGTCAGCGACAGCATGGACATGAGGGTGAGTCGCTGATCTTTGCCTCGCGTGGAGAGCCAGGGTGCGGCCGGCGACGAGATAAGCTGCACTGCCAGCGCGACCGACAAGACGAACCCTGCCGTCAGAGAGGGCAAGCCCCGGTCGATCAAAATGACCGGCAACCAGCCAAACACGCAATAGGCAATGGCCGATTGCAGACCCATCATCAAGGTTATTTGCCAGGCCAGTTTGTTGCCACGCAATTTTGGCAGCGGCATGCGCTTGTAGGTGGTGGCGGCCTGCTTCCTGGGAATATGGCGCATCCAGATGGGCACGATGGCCAATACCGGAACCAGCCAGAACGCCAGTGACCAGCGCCAGCCGCCCAGCAGGTTCTCGAGCGGCACGGCCGCCGCGGCCGAGATCGCCGCGCCCACGCAAAGCGCTGTGGAATATAGTCCCATCATTGAGCCGGCTTGCGTGGGGAACCGTTGCTTGATGATGCTGGGCAACAACACCATGACGACGCTGATACTGGCTCCGCCGATCAGGGTACCTATGAACAGGCCGGGGGTGCCAAACAGGCTGCGTACGCTAATTCCCACCACCAGCACCCCCAACGACCACAGGATCAAACGCTCGGGCGAGGCAAAGCGCAGCAGGCGCGGCACGAAGGGCGCAAAGGCACCAAAGCACAGAACGGGCAGGGTGATCAACATGCCGATGGCTGCACCCGAGAGCTGCAGGCTCTCGCGAATGGAGTCCAGAACGGGCCCCAGCCCGGTAAGCATAGGGCGCAGATTGATTGAAACGAGGATCAGGGCCGCAATCAGGGCCATGCGCGAGCGATCGCTGCCCGCTCTCGAGCTACGGTTTTGCTCGGGGCCGGGGGTCGATGCATGATTTGGTCGCATTTGCTGGAGTGATAATGGAGTGGGCACTATATGCGCTGTGGGTGTTCAGTGTGCCACAATATCGTTCTTTCATGAAATGCGGGTGCGGCGTCAGTCGTGCCCGTGTTTCGCACGCCCGTCGCTGTAGTTGGATCTTTATGCTTAACCCTACACATGAGACCAAGCCCGTCAATGCGGCAATGTTGTCTTATTTGATAGTACTCGCCGGTATTACGACCGCGCTGCACATCTGGAAGCTTCCTCCCGCCTTGCCGTCGCTACAGGCAGAGCTGGGGCTTTCCCTGGTCGAGTCGGGTTTTTTGCTGTCGCTGGTTCAGCTTGGCGGGATGACGCTTGGTCTGGCCACCGGGTTGTTCGCCGAGAAAATCGGCCTGCGCCGTTGCTTGCTGCTGGGGCTATTGCTGTTGGCGCTGGCCTCGGCCGCGGGGGCGATGTTCGTTGACAAGGATCTCATGATGATCTTGCGCGCAATCGAGGGCTGCGGTTTTCTCATGGTGGTCATGCCGGGGCCGGCCTTGATCCGCCGTATCGCTCCGCCTGGCCAATTGACGCGCTTATTGGGCGCCTGGGGCACCTATATACCGATCGGGGCGGTCATTGTGTTGTTGGGCGGCTCCTGGCTGCTCAGCATGTTCAACTGGCGTGTGTTGTGGTGGGTGCTGGCCGTCGTTACCGTGGCGGTAACGGCCATGGCGTGGCGCATGCTTCCGGCCGACCCACCGCGCCCGCAACATGATCAACGGCTTTCGGCCTGGCGCATGACCGTCATTACGCTCAGGTCAGAAAATATCTGGTTGGTGGCGCTTTGTTTTGCCTTTTATGCCGGCCAATGGATTTCGGTCATCGGCTTTTTGCCGACCATTTATTTATTGGGCGGCATTACGGGTCCGACGGCCGGGCTGTTGACAGCCCTGGTGGCCGGAAGCAACGCCGTAGGTTGCTTCGGTGCGGGCGGTTTGCTGCATCGGGGCTTTTCAGTCCGCTCGTTGATGCTCACCGGTTATGTGACCATGATCATCACCACATTTATTGCGTTCGGCACCGGCGCGCCCGTGTGGCTTCAGTTCTTGATGGTGCTTGTGTTTTCTATCGTCGGCGGGCTGATCCCGACTTCGCTGTTCTTCCTGGTGATCAAGTTGGCACCGTCTTCCGAGACCACATCCACCTCGATCGGCTGGATGCAACAGGTGTCGGCGGCGGGCCAGTTTGCTGGGCCTCCGATCGTGGCCTGGGTTGCCACGCTGGCCGGAGGCTGGACATCGACATGGATTGTCACCGGCTTGTTTGCGCTGATCGGAATTGCCATGACCTTGCGTCTGGCCCGCAAGATCGACCGAATCAAGCAAGCGCAACCCTGATGCCTGAGCCTCGGGGTTGCAGCCCCCATCGGGGCCAATTTGGCATCACGCCAGTTGCTCTTTGCTCAGCCCGTTGACGCCGTCCAGAAAGACCCGCACGATCATGGCTGCCAGCTCGGAGGCCTTGATCGAGCCCGAGGGCTTGTACCAGACATGTATCCAGTTGGTCATGCCAAAGTAGAGCATGGCCATGGCGGTGAGCTTTTTACGGCTTACCTCAAGGTCGGGCCGCAAGGCCTGAGCGATAAGAACCATGCGGTTGATGATACGGTGCTGTATTTGCGAGATCGAGCTTTTGGCCGTTGCATTCAGGTGGCGCGGCATGGTCAGCAACACCGTTACCTCGTCGGGCACTCGCAGGTACTCATTGACCAGTGTGGTGGTCATGGCCTGAAGCTGTTGTTCGGGGGTGTCGGCTGCTTCTACCGCGGCATCGACCTTCCAGGCCAGGTCTTCGATCTTCCATTTGATCAGGCCATACAAAATGGCGTGCTTGGAGCGATGGTAATGATAGAGCGACGACTTGCCTATGCCGCATTGTTCGGCAATGTCGTCAAGCAGGGTTTCGTTGTAGCCCTTCTTGGCAAACATTACCGCTGCCGCCCGCAAAATTTCAAGCTTTTTGTCTTCGTAGTCAAGGGCCTTGGGGCGTGCCATGTCAGCCGCCTTTGGCCGCGGCGCGCTCGGCCTTGATGCGGCGCGACGTTTCTTTTCGGTCGGCCTCGCTTCGTTCGATGCTGGGGCGTTCGGCAAGCTGCTGCAGGTAAGGGCCGAGTTGGGGGGCATGCTGCTGGAAAAATGTTTTATGGCCGGCAATGGCCAGGGCCCACTGTATGGTGCTTAGGTGCACCCACGCGGCAATGTCCGCGTGCGTGAATCGGCCGCTGCATAGCCAGGGATCCAGGCTGGTTCGGCGCAAAACTATCGTCAGGCCCTTTTTCAAGTCTTCCAGTGTTTTGTCCAACAGCCCGGCAGGCATTTCTTTACCCCAGAATACCGATTGGTAAATGGGCCGCATCGGGGTGTCGAGGTACTGCTCTATATATTGAATGAGTTCGCGGCACTGGGCCCGTTGCAGCACCTCGCCCGGAAACAGCGACGGCGCCATGGGTTCGCGAATATCTTCAAGGTATTCGATGATGGCTTGCGACTCGTACACATATTGATCGCCGTGCCGCAAGTAGGGGATCTTGCCACTGGGACTGCCCGACTCGGGCCAATGCCCGGCACCGGGCATGACCGGAATCTCTTCAAACGGGTGACCAAGCTCGATCAGAGCGATCTTGACCTTGTTGTAATAGGTGCTTATGGGCGAACCATACAGGTAAAGGGAAACTGGCATATCGGTTTCTTTATGCAGAGCGTTGGGTTTCAAAAACCAGGCAGTCGAGGTCTTGCGGACCGGCACAATATAAGCGTTGCATGGCTGGTTCCCTGAGCTTGAGCACACCGCGCTGGTTGATGTGGCCCTTGTCGGTGATTTCGCCGGTATCGACATCGGGCGGACTGTCGAGCAATATGGCGCGTGCGATACGCGTGCTGCTGCCGGGAAAGCGTGCGTTGTATTGTTGCACGCCTTGCTCGATCAGTGTCTTCAGGGGGGCGTGGCGACAAATGTCTGCGTTGGACATTTCAGCGCATTCGGCAAATTGCTTGCGAACGCGGTTGAAATCGATGAACAGCATTGCGCCCAGCTCATGCTGGTTGGGGGCCGCCAGTACCACGTCGGCGATGCACGGCCTGAGATATTCAAGCAGCTCGCCGCGCACATTGGCAACCGACACCCAGGTGCCGCTGGAAAGCTTGAAGTTCTCGGCCAGCCGACCTGCGTAGACCAGCCCATGCTCGGGGCGGTCGGCGTCAGCCCAGGTTACGGCGTCGCCGGTTTTAAGGAACCCTTCTTCGTCGAAGGCTTCCTGGTTGGCCTTTGGGTCAAGATGATAACCAGGGGTAATGTTGGCCCCTCGGAAACGGACTTCGAAGCGGTCGCCTTCGGGCACCAGCTTGGCTTCCACGCCCGGTGCCGGAAGGCCCAGTGTGCCAAGGGTGTGCGGCGGCCACCAGATAAGGGTGGCGGGCATGGTGGTTTCGGTCGAGCCCAGCGAAGCAGAAACCGGGATACGCTGCCCGGTTGCCTGGGCGCTGAAGTGCTCGAGCTTGTGCAGGGTGTCTGAAGACAGTGCGGCCCCGCCATAGACGATCACTTCCAGGTTGGGGAAGATGTCGTCGGCAATGCTGGGGTCGGCCTCGATGGCGGCCACCAGTACGTCAAGGCCGCGTGGCACGTTGGTCATGACGTTGGGCTTGATCTCGCGCAAGTGGGCGACGGTTCGGCCAATCAGTTGCGGCACAGGTTTGCCGTCGTCAATGTATAACGCGCCGCCGTGCCGTAGTGCCATGCTGAAGGCGCCGTGAGCGCCGGCCGTGTGATTCCAGGGCAGCCAGTCGAGCAGGGTCAGGGGTTGGTCGGCCAAAAAGGGCCAGACCTGGTCCCACAGCACGCCCGATGTAATGATGTTGCGCTGGGTCATGATGACCGCCTTGGGGTTGCCGGTCGAGCCCGAGGTAAGCAGCAGGCGGGCGGTGTCATCGAGGCCAATGCGCTCGTATCGGGCTTCCAGCTGCGCGGTAGGCGTGGTCTGGAAACCGGTGGCAAGCGTGGTGTCGATCAGGCCTTCGGCGGGTTGGTCGGCGACCAGCAAGGCGTCTCCGAGTGATTTGGCCAGCCGCAGGGCGTTGCCGTAGCTGACCGGGTCCGAGGCATACACCAGGGTGGGCTGAAAGCGGCTGACCAAGTCGCCCACCTTGCTGCAGGTGCGAGACATCAGGCTGTATGCGGTAGACACCGGCATGACCGGAATGCCGATCTGCATTGCGGCCAGCTGCAGCAGACCATGGTGGATACTGTTTTCGCTTAGCACCATAATTGGGCGGTTGTGGGGCAGCCCCAGGTCGAGCAGCCATTGCGACAGCGCGTCAACGCGGCTGCGCGCCTGCGCATAGGTAATGCGAACCCAGCCGCCGTCTTCGGCAGGCTCGGCCAGAAAAACCTGGTCGGGGCGCTGCGCCGCATGGCGCCGCAAATAATCGCCCAACTGGCGCACCGGCAGCGCGGCCAGCGGCAGGCGGTTGGACACGACCTGGGTGCCATCGGGTCGATGTTGTATGTTGATGTCGACGGGCGCAAAGCGCACAGGACGAAAAGGCGCGCTGGAGCGTTTCGCTGCCTGGGCAACAGGCGCTTGCGGGGTGGTGATCATGACGCGAACTCGGTTTTGGTAAGAGGGTTCAACTCACAGGCTCGGGGCAAAGCCCAGCAAGACCTTGGTGCCGCGCGGAGCTGACGAAAAACGGCTCCACACCGGCGCAAAATCATCGCCGGCAAGCGTTTCGTGCGGCGAAGGGGTTAGCACGCCCGCGCTCATCAGTTGCAGCATGGCAGCCAGTTGCTCGGTGAAGCTTGCGGTTTCCTGGATAAGCAGGCCTCCGCAATACACGCCCAGAATGCTGCAGCCCTTAAGCAATAGCAGGTTGGTTGGAATCTTGGGTATGTCGCCGGCCGCAAAGCCCACGACCAGCAGACGACCGCGCCACGCCAGATTGCGTACGGCGGCCTCGGTGAAGTGGTCGCCGACCGGGTCGACCACCACATCGGCACCGCGTCGGCCAAGCAATTCGCGCAGGCCCTGCTTCAGGCTCTCGGCTGAAACCATCCGCGTGTGGTCGTTTCCTTCTTGGGCGAGTCGAAATTCATTGTCGCCTTGTCTGGCTACGGTATAAACCGTGGCGCCCGCATGGCGCGCAATCTGGACACAGGCCTTGCCCACCGCACCGTTTGCTCCTAGTACCAGGACGTGCTCGCCGGCTTTCAGGGCGGCTCGGTCAAGCAAGGCGTGATACGCCGTAAGGTGCGAGTTGATCGACGCTACGGCGTCGGCCAGATCCACGTTTTCCGGAACCGTAACCAGGCGATGCGCGGGTGCGGCAAGCTGCGTGGACCATGCCCCCACCACACCGCTGGAAATGACCCTGTCACCGGGTCTGAAGCCGCTTGCTTCGGCGCCAACCGCGCGCACCACGCCTGCGGCATCCAGCCCGGGCACGAATGGAAGAGTGGGCTTTTCTTGATAGCGCCCCTGCACCAGCAGGTGATCGGTAAAGTTGAATGCGGCGCAATGCACGTCGATCAGGACTTCATCGGGCTTGAGCGGTGCGTGGCGATCGAGAGGCTGCGGCTGGATGTCGGGCGGGTTGCCGTATTGGCGGCAGACCAGCGCATAAGCCCCCGCATTTGATAAAGATGGTGAGTTCATTGACTGCTGCAAGGTGGCGCCATGGCCCAAGGGGGGCCATGGCTTGCGTAGAGAAAACGCGTGAGATCGACCGTTACTTGATCAACTGCCAGGCGCCGTCTTTGACGGTAAGCAGTTCGACACCGCGCTCGTCAAAGCCGCTGTGGTCTTCGGGAGTCATGTTGTAGATGCCCTGTGTGCCGGGTAGATCCTTGACCTGCTCAAGCGCATCGCGCAGCGCTACGCGGAAGGCTTCGGTGCCCGGCTTTGCCGCTTTCAGCGCTTGGGGAATGGCCTGCTGCAGCAGCAGGCCGGCGTCGTACATATTGCCGCCGAAAGTGGCCGGCACGGTGCCGTGCATGGCTTTGTAGGCGTTGATGTACTCGAGCGCAACCTTTTTGGCGGGATTGCTGTCGGGAGCCTGGTCGGGAACCAGCATGACGCTGCCGGCGACAATGGCACCTTCTACCTTGGCGCCGCCCAGTTTCAGGAACTCGTTAAGCGCCGCGCCATGAGTCTGGTAAAACGTGCCGGGGTAGTTCATGTCTTTGAGGGTGGCATGGGGCAGCACGGCGGGGCCGCCGGGTGCGGCGATAAGTACGGCGTCGGGCTTGGCGCTAAGTACACGCAAGGCCTGGCCGGTTACCGAGGTGTCGGGCCGCTTGAAGCGTTCGTTGGCAACGATTTCGATGCCTTTGCCTTCGAGCTCTTTTTTAATGACCCCGTACCAGGTTTCGCCGAAGGTGTCGCCGGTACCGACAAAGCCCAGTGTTTTTACACCGTTCTTGACCATGTGGTCGACCAGCTTGGAAGCGACCAGACCGTCGTTCTGGGTGGTTTTGAACACCCACTTACGCTTGTCGTCCATGGGCAGCACGATGGCGATGGTGCCCACCGGAGCCAGCAGCGGGATCTTGGCTTCGGATACGAAGTCGAGCGCAGCCATGGCGTTGGGCGAGCTTGAGGGCCCGATGATGGCGTCGACCTTGTCTTCGGAGATGAGCTTTCTGACCAAGGTCACGGTATTGGACGGGTCGCTGGCGTCGTCGTACGAAATGTACTGCACCTTTTCGCCGCCGATCTCTTTTGGCAGCAAGGGAACGGTGTTGTTTTGCGGAATGCCGATAAGGGCGACCGGGCCGGTGTTGGACGAAATGACGCCCACCTTGATCTGGGCGTTGACCGCTGCCGAGGTGGCCGCCAGAGCCAGGCCGGCGGCCAGGGTCGAGAATAATTTGCGGTAATTCATTGATGTCTCCGATTTTTTTGTTGAATTAATGAACTGCGATCAAGATTGAGTTGCTTGTGTCCTGGTGTCGGCTTCGCATGCCATGGCGGTGGTGTACCCGCCCCGCCAGTAGACCAGCGGGCGGCCGTCACGGTGTTCAAACTGCTTGACCACACCCAGGACAATATCATGGTCGCCCGCCGTGATCATAGAGTGTGTGTCGCACTCGAACGTGGCCAGTGTGTCGCTGATAATGGGCAGACCTGATGGTGAAGAATAATACGACACCCCGGCAAATCGGTGCTCGATCGGACCCGTCATTTGTTGCGCTACGTCAAGTTGCGGCTTGGCCAGGATATTGACGATGAAACGGCCGGCCCGCGTAATGGTCTGGTGGGCGTTCGAGCCGCGAATCACATTCCAGCTGATCATGGGCGGCGTCATCGAGACGCTGGCGAACGAGTTGATCGTAAGCCCATAGGGCCGGCCCAGGTCATCAAGTGTGGTGATCACGGCGATGCCGGTCGCAAAACGTCCGAATGCGTGGCGCAGCTCGGGCTTGGTTTGCCGGGCGGGCGTCTGAACGGGTGTAGGTGCGGCGGTTGGTACTTGTAGCATCATCATCTCTCGCCGGGGCGAGCCTCGTTTTTGGCCAGGTGAGCAGGCGCCGGGGGTCAGTCGCGTTCGCCTTCGTTGTACAGCAGGCCGTGGCCCAGTCGGTCAATGCAGATTTCCGAGGTCCAGGGCAACATCAGGGCACCGCAACGGCTGTCGCGATACATGCGTTCGAGCGGGAAGGTCTTGAGCATGGCCTGGCCGCCGCACACACGCACGGCTGCCGAGGCGATTTCGGCGCAGTACTCCATGATCGTGTATTGGCACGCCAGGGCGCGCATGCGCTCGCCCCGCGACGGGTTGGCCTTGAACTCAGAGGTGACACGGTGAAACAGCGCCCAGGCCTGCTGCAGTTTGATATACATTTGGGCGATGCCCACTTGCTTGGTCGGATACATGCGACGCTTTACATTCACGCCGTCGACCTCGCCCCGCAGGTAGGCCACCGAGAAATCATAGGCTGCCTGAGCCAGGCCTATGTAGCAAGGGGTCAGTGTCATGAACATGTGCGGGTAGGTAGCCGCTGCCTTTATGTATACGCCCTGAGGCATCATTTCGGCCGAGTCGGGCACGAACACATCTTTGAAAAGCAACGAGCGCGACACCGTGCCCCGCATGCCCAAGGGATCCCAGTCGCCCACGATCGACACGCCCGGGGCGTCAGCCGGCACGGCAATGAACATGGTGTTGGCGTAGGTGGGGTCGGGTACGTCTTCGGTGCACAGCACGCCGTAGTAGTCGGCCGAGCCAGATAACGAAGCAAAAATCTTCTTGCCGTTGATCAGCCAGCCACCGTCCTTGCGTTGGGCGCTGGTGCCGAAAGGGTGCTTGCCGGCCGCGGCACCGCTGCCTTCAGAGAAAGGTTGCGAATAAATCTTGCCCTTCAGCATATTGCCGTAATGCAAGGCGCGATTGTGTTCGTGACTGGCGCGCTGCTCGTCGGTCATTGGCATGGCGTCGACCATGTCGGCTGTCCAGAGCGAGTTTGCGTTGTGCATATTGAACGTGTTGGCGGTAGAGGCACAGTAATAGGCAATGCGCGATGCCACCAGCATATACGTTCGGTAGTCGGCCCCCAGCCCGCCCAGGCGCTCGGGCACGCACAGGCCCAGGAAACCCATTTCGTGCAGGTCGTTGTAGTTGTCTGTGGGAAAGCTGGCTTCGCGGTCGTGCTTGAATGCGCGCTCGGCCCAGGCAATGCCGTACTGGTCTACTTTGGCGATCAGGGCGCGTTGCTTGTCGGTCAGTGCCGCACCGTCAAACAGGGTGCTGTCGTCGGCTGACCGGGCAAATTGCTGCAGATAGCTGCTGTTCATGAAGGGTTCTTTCTGGATGTTCATGTCGGAATAACCTGCTGTTGCGCTGCCAGGAATGTGTCGACAGCATGGTTGAATGTGTGTGGCGACTCTATGTTCGCCATGTGGCAAAGCCCCGGCAGTTCAACAAAACGGGCCTTTGCGTTGTCTTGTGCCAGCCGCTTCATGCCTTTTGGCGGCGCCTGGGTGTCGAGTTCACCGGCCAACAAAAGTTGGGGCACGGCAATGTCTTGAAATTGGGCGCGACGATCGAACGTGACAAGCAGGCGCATGGCGTCCAGGTAGCGTTGCTTGTCGATGCCGCCTGCCGAAAGTTCTGCCAGGGCGCGCATCGTGGGTGTTACTGCAGGGCCCATGAAGCCGCGCAGCATGGTGGGGGCCGCATCGCTGAAGTGCTTGTAGGCATCCATGGCATCGGTGCGCTGGCGTAGAAACTCGGCGGTCCAGGCGGCGTCGGTGCTGCCGAAGGCGGCGCTGGTGGCGGAAAGCACCAGGCTTTGAACGCGCTGCGGGTGGCGATGATAAAACTCTTGGGCGACCATGCCGCCTATCGAGTGACCCAGAATGTGGGCTTTTTCAATGCGCAAGGCATCGAGCATAGTGCGCAAGGCGTCGGCCAGACCAGGCCAGCTCAACGAAGCGAGTGCGGGTGATTGGGCGTAGCCGGGCATGGTCCAGGCCACGGTTTGGCGTGTGCTGCCGAAGTGCTCGAGCTGCGGCAGCCAGATGCTTGCCGTCGAACCCATGCCGTGCAGCAGCACCAAGGGCGTGTCGCCTTGTCCGCTTGCCAGCCAGGTTGGTGGCAGGTTCATTCAAACACCTCGCAGAGCGTGCCGTTATCGACAATGGTCAGGCCGTCGAGCGCGACCGTGCAGTGACGCATCGGCAGGTCGAAATGCCCTTGCGTGTGGCGTCCGGCCATTTCGTTGGCGCCGGTTGAATAAAGAAAATTGCCCGCAAAAGCCCGAAGTTCGGTGCCGTTAATATCGTTTTTGTCGAACATTTGCAGTGCGTCCCAGCGGGCTTTGGGGTTCATGCCCCAGCCTACGTGGCTGACAGCATAGGCTTCCTTCTCGTTCCATGCCTGAAGGTAGCTGCGCATCAATTCGGCATCAAGGTTATTGCCTTCAATGCGGGTGATGTAGTCGTTTTCAATGTGAAGCGTAACGGCGCTTTCAAGGTAGCGTTTGAATGTCAGGTTCACGTCGCCCACATTCATGACCAGCGTGCCGTTGACCGAGCCCGATTTGGGAAACGCCAGGCAGATGCCGCCGGGCCAGTGCTGCACCAGGCCGGGTCGGTCTGCACCGCCCCACACGCCACCCACGCGCGCCCCTTCCAGTTGAATGTCTAGTCGTGTACCTGCTTCCGAGGCGACTGTCATTACCTTGGCGCCGGCCAACATGCGTACCCCGTTCTTGACAGCGCGGGTCAGGTCAAGGTCGGTGGTCAGGCGCTCGATGATCTCCGGGTGTTCGTTGCTGATCATGATCAGCCGAGCGCCCGATTGCAGAATTTCGGGCAGTTCGGGGGCGTGAAGCAAGCCTTCCACCGTCAGGTCGACCACCAGGCCTGGGCCCGAAAGCGCACGCATCACGGGCTGCATATGTCGAATAACGTGCGAGGCGCCCGTAGAGCGAACCGGTACGGGTGTGTCGACAGCCAGCGACGGCACGGTGATTTGTACGGGAATGGCGCCCAGACGAGCCAGGGCCAGTTCGGCCAGCTGCAGATTGATGCTACGGCTTTCGGTTTCGGCCAGTATGCGCACCACCTCGTTGGGCTCGACCTTGCAGCGTCGGAATATGGTTTCGAACGCTTTGATCCATTTTTCCTGCACTTTCATGTGTACTCCGTGAGCCGGCTGCGGCCACCAGACAATTACTAGACTCGTTAGTCGAATAATATGTGTCAAAAGCTTTTAGCGTCAAGAGTATGAGGCGGCAAATCCATATGTTTAAGGGAAAATACTAGGTTTCGACCTGTTCAGACTGGCCGCTCCGGGAACCATCAGATTCTTAGTTAAGCGATTGCTGGGTCGATGAACTAAGCGTGTTCATTGGGTTTCTCCGGGTTCCGCTCGGCATGATGGTTTCCAATATATGAAATACCCCTATTTTTGGCGCTTTATCGCCCGAAAGCTTGCTTTTGTCTCGGGTATCTTGTGTTCTTGCACGATAAAAACGCCAAGAAAGCATTGGGGAAGGGTATGAGAATTCGAATACGAAGCATCACCGCCTGCTTGCTGGCGGGTACG
>NZ_DATJBQ010000085.1:0-31114 GCF_035515275.1 Pusillimonas sp. | reverse complement strand
CGAACGGCCCACGCGCCCACGCAATTGATGCAGCTGGGCCAGGCCCAGCCGGTCTGCGCGGTGAATCACAATGGTGTTGGCCGTGGGTACGTCGATGCCGGTTTCAATAATGGTGGTGCACAACAACACGTTGTAGCGCTGTTGGTAAAAGCCTTTCATCACGTCTTCGAGCTCGCGCTCGGGCATTTGTCCGTGCGCCACGGCGATGCGAGCTTCGGGCACCAGCTCTTCAAGGCGAGCGCGCCTGTTATGTATGGTCTCGACCTCGTTGTGCAGCACATACACTTGCCCGCCACGCTTCAGTTCGCGGAGCAGCGCTTCTCGTATGGTGGAATTGTCTTCGCGTCGTACAAAGGTTTTGATGGCCAGGCGCTTTTGCGGAGCCGTGGCAATGACTGAGAAATCGCGGATGCCCTCGAGCGACATGCCCAGCGTACGCGGTATGGGGGTGGCGGTAAGGGTCAGGACGTCGACTTCGGCACGAAGCGCTTTTAGCGCTTCTTTCTGGCGCACGCCAAACCGATGCTCTTCGTCAATAATGACCAGTCCCAGTCGCTTGAATGACACGTCTTTGGACAATATCTTGTGTGTGCCGATAACAATATCCACCGTACCGTCTTTCAGGCCCTGCATGGCGGCCGCCACTTCTTTGCTGGACCGGAACCGCGAAAGCTCGGCCACCTTTACGGGCCAGTCGGCAAAGCGGTCGGCGAACGTCTGAGCGTGCTGTTCGGCCAGCAAGGTGGTGGGGCAAAGCAAGGCTACTTGCTTGTTGTTGGCCACGGCCACAAAGGCCGCTCGCAGTGCCACCTCGGTCTTGCCAAAGCCTACGTCGCCACAAACCAGGCGGTCCATGGGCTTGCCTGAAGTCATGTCGCCGATTACGGCCTCAATCGCCGCAGCCTGGTCGGGGGTTTCGTCAAAGCCGAAGCCTTCGGCGAATGCTTCGTAGTCGTTGATCGGCAGCTTGAAGGCATGGCCTTCGCGTGCGGCGCGCAGTGCGTAAAGCGCGAGCAGCTCGGCGGCGGCGTCGCGTACCTGACGCGCCGCCTTGCGTCGGGCCTTGTCCCATTGGCCCGAACCCAACTGGTGCAGAGGTGCGGTGTCGGGGTCGGCGCCACTGTAACGCGCAATGACGTGCAACTGCGAAACCGGCACGTACAGCGTGCTGCCACCCGAGTATTCAAGATGGAGAAACTCCATCTTGCCTTCGCCCAGATCCATGTCGACCAGCCCGTGGTAACGGCCGATGCCGTGCTGGGCGTGGACGACCGGGTCGCCTTCGCGCAGTTCGGACAGGTCGCGCACCATGGCTTCCACGTCGCTGCTGCGTTCTTGAGCCCGGCGGCGCCGACGCAGGGCGTGTGCCTGGTTGGGGTACAGGTCGTTTTCGGTCAGCAGCATCAGGCTGCTGTCGGGCAGGTAGAACCCCGCGGCCAGGGCTGCGGGCACGACGCTGAAATGGTTGTCGCCGGCCAGAAAATCTTGCAGCGTGTCGACTTGAGCGTCTGGCTGAATGCCGTATTCCGCCAGCATCTGCAGCAGTGTTTCGCGCCTTCCGGCCGAGTCGGCGCACAGCAGCAGACGCAATGTGGGCTGATCAAGCACGGCTTGGAGGCGAGCCAGCGGGTGCTCGGCGCGTCGTGCCACCGAAACGTCGGGTACTTTTTGAAAGTCTGGATGTGGCTCGCCGTCTGTAATCGCCAGTCGAGCAAAATCTTTCAGGTGTAAAAACAGTGTCTCGGCGTCAAGAAACAGCATGTCCGGCGCCAGCACTGGCCGCTCGCGGTCGCTTTTCAGAAACTGATAGCGGCTGTGCGTGTCCTGGGCAAAGCCGCGCATGGCCCCGTCGATATCGCCCACCGAGACCGTAATTGTTTCGGCGGGGAGGTATTCAAATAGCGTGGCCGTTTCATCAAAAAACAACGGCAAATAATATTCGACTCCGGCAAATGCAATGCCGTTGCCAATGTCTTTGTAAGGAAGGGCTCGCGAAGGATCGCCTTCGATATGTTCGCGAAACCGTGCACGAAAGCGGTTGCGCGCGGCTTCGTCCATCGGAAACTCACGTCCAGGCAGCAGTTGAACCTCTTTGACCGGGTATAGGCTGCGTTGGCTGTCGATATCGAAACTGCGTATGGACTCGATTTCGTCGTCGAACAGGTCGAGTCGGTAGGGCAGCACCGAACCCATGGGGAAAAGGTCGATCAGGCCACCCCGAATGCAGAACTCGCCGGGTGCCGTAACCTGGGTTACGTGCGTATAGTTGGCCAGCGTCAGTTGGCGGCGCAAGGCTTCTTCGTCCAATTGGTCGCCCTGCTTGAACGAGAAAGTGTAGGCCGCCAGAAACGAAGGTGGCGCCAGGCGGTACAAGGCCGTGGTAACCGGCACGGTTAATACATCGACAGTACCTTGCAGCAGGGCGTGCAGGGTTTGCAGCCGTTCGGAAATCAAATCCTGATGCGGCGAGAAACTGTCGTAGGGCAGGGTTTCCCAGTCGGGAAGCTGCCGAATACGCAGCAGCGGTGCGAACAGTCGGATTTCTTCGGCCAGGCGCTGTGCGGCCAGCGGGTCGGCGCAAAGCACCACCATGGGGCGCCCAGCCTGCTGGGCCAGGTCGGCCAGCAACCAGGCATCGCCCGAGCCCGGCGGCATGGGTGCGGCGTGGCGCCGGCCTGGTTTCAGCGCCTTCAGCAAGGAAGCAGTAGAGGGAAGCAAAAGAGGGGAAGCGGTATCGGTGGTCATTTCAGGCTCTCATTATAAAATCTTTATATGCAAGATAAATTGATTGCCATTGTTCCGGCGGCCGGAGTCGGCGCGCGCGCCCAGGAATCAAGCTCCCAGCCCGTAAACGGGCCTAAGCAATATCGCCTGTTGCGTAATGAATCCATGCTGCGCCATGCGGTGCGGGCCTTGCTGGCCGATTCCCGTATTGACCGTGTGCTGGTGGCGGTGTCTGCCGCCGATGTTTGGGCTGAGTCTGCATTGGCGGGTCTGCCTCGTACCGAGGTTCGGGCTTGTGGCGGCCCTTCGCGTGCTGAAACGGTTATGGCGGCGTTGCGACAGGCGCAGCCGGGTGCACATGACTGGGCCTTGGTACACGACGCGGCCCGGCCTGGCCTGCCCTCGTCGGCCTTGACTCGGCTTATCGACACCTGCCTTGAGCAAGGGGTGGGCGGCCTGCTGGCCTTGCCGGTGGCTGACACCGTCAAGCGCGGCGTTGCGCTTGATCACAATGCGTGCATACTGACCGGGGGGGCGGCCCAGGCAGGGCATGCGGCGAAAGAAACGATCAACCGCGACAACCTGTGGGTCGCCCAGACACCGCAGATGTTTCCGGCGCTTGAACTGCTGCATGCACTTGAGCATGCGCTTGAGGCCGGAAAAACGATTACCGACGAGGCATCGGCCATGGAGCAAACTGGGTACAAGCCCCGTTTGGTTCCGGGCTCTGTGCGCAACTTCAAGGTCACCTGGCCGGAAGATTTCGAATTGATGGAAAAGTGGTTATGAGCATTCCCTTCAGGGTGGGGCAGGGTTTTGACGTACATGCGCTGGTAGAAGGCCGGCCGCTGATTATCGGCGGCGTGACCATACCGCATGCGCACGGCCTGGCAGGGCATTCAGACGCCGATGTGTTGCTGCACGCCATTACCGATGCACTGCTGGGCGCCGCCGGGCTGGGCGACATCGGCCGGCATTTTCCCGACACCGATCCGGCCTATCATGGGGCTGACAGCCGTCGCTTACTGCGCGATGCCTACGCAAAGGTCGTATCTGCAGGTTGGCAGGCGGTGAACATTGATGCCACGGTTCATGCCCAGGCCCCAAAAATCGGCCCTCATGCCAATGCCATGAGGGCAAACATCGCCGCCGACCTGGGCATGGCTGAAGCCGACATCAATATCAAGGCAAAGACCAACGAGGGCCTGGGCTATTTGGGGCGCAAGGAAGGAATCGCGGCCACGGTAGTGGCCTTGCTGACGCGCACTACAGCGTAGCGCCGCCAATTTGTCGATTGCAGGCGCAAAGCCCGCCGGCTTGCAGTGCGTCCAGCACACGCAGCACCTCCTGGGGGCTGCGGCCAACGTCCAGGTTATTGACCGATACGTGTTGAATGACGTTGTCCGGGTCAACGATAAATGTCGCCCTGAGCGCAACGCCTTCGCTTTTTTTTCGTATGCCCAGTTGGTCAACCAGCGAACCCGGGATGTCGGAAAACTGGTGATGGCCGAGCTTGTCGAGCTCGGGGTCGGCTCGCCTCCAGGCAAGCTTGACGTATTCATTGTCGACTGACCCGCCCATAAGAACGGTGTCACGCTGTGCAAATTCGGCCACGAGATCGTCAAAGCCCTTGATTTCGGTAGGGCAGATATAAGTGAAGTCTTTGGGGTAGAAGTAAATGACTTTCCACTTGCCGGGAAACGAACTTTCGGTAATGTCTTCAAAGGCGGAAACGCCGTTTTCTTCGGGAAGATTGAAGCCGGGCTTTACGCCTATAACTTTGAAAGGTTCGAGTTTGTCGCCTACGGTTTTCATGCGGTCTCCTTTACTGTGCTGCTTTGGCTGCAAGCTGCATTCCTGTGCCTCAGCCTCGTGCCCTGGGCAGTTCGATGCGCGCAATAAGCCCGCCGGAAGGGCGTTTGAGAAGTTTGAGCTGGCCACCCACCTGGCCCAGCAGCCGTTCGACGATAGAAAGACCCAGGCCGGCTCCGCTGACCCCTGTGCGCGCTGACTCGCCACGCGAGAACGGGCGCAACAGGCGTTCGATGTCGACTTCGGCAATGCCGGCGCCCTGGTCGGTGACCTCGATGGCGATGGTGCTGCCTTCCTGGCGAGCCAGCAACTGAATATAGGCGCGGTCGTCGGCGGGCGAGCGGCCATAACGCCGCGCGTTTTCAATCAGGTTGCTGACCACGCGCTTCAGGTCGTGTGCGGCGATTTTGGCGTACATGCCGGATTGAATCGAGGCCGACAAATGCCCACCCAGTGACTCGGTGTGGGTGCGTTCGCGGTCAAACAGATCGTTAAGCACGCGCGATATGTCAATACCCTTGCTGGGCACCACACCGGCCGGCCGCGCGTATTCCATCAGTTGGCCGATACTGTGGTCGATCTGGGCCAGGTCTTCGTCGATGGCCTGACGCGTCTCGTCGGTGACCGAGCTCATTTCAATTTCAAGTCGCATACGGGCCAAGGGGGTGCGCAGGTCGTGCGAGATGCCCGCCAGCATGATTTCGCGGTCGGCCTCCGCCTGTCGCAGGTCGCGCGCCATGCGATTGAAAGCGATATTCATTTCGCGAATTTCAATGGGTCCTTTCTCGGGCAGCGGCGAGGGGGTTTCGCCTCGGGCCAGTTGCTGGGCCACCTTGGCCAATTGCGCCAGTGGCCGGTTGACGAAGCGCACGCTGATTGCCGAACCGATAAGTGCTAGCAACAGGGCAGTGACGCCCCAGCCGAACCATTCGATGCCGGCTGTCAGCCCGAGTTGTTCGCGGTCGAACACCAGCCAGTACTGGTCACGATTGATTTCGAAGCTGACCCAGATGCCGGGCGCCTGATTCACCGACCACATGACCTGGGTGCCCGCGCCGAGCCGTTTTTTAATTTCGGAGGCGACGTGGTTCCAGTAATTGGAATCAGGCAGGGGTTCGAGCTGATCGGTTTCTTCGCGCGGTTGTATACGCAGGCTTTCTTTGGTGGCCAGGTCCAGAAGCAGCGCCGGCCGTACGTTGGTGGGTGCATAGACCAGCGCCGACCGCGTAATACTGACGGAAGTGGCCGCGCGCTGAGCCATTTGCGTGGCGCGCGGCCCTTCTTCCATGCTGAAGAAGACCTGCAGCCAAGCCCCCAGGCTGACCAACATAAGCGCGGCAAGCAACAGGAAGGATCGGCTGAAAAGGCCCAGGCGCAGCCTGGAGGTGAGTTTTTTAATTTGCTTTGGTATGCGCGACATTCGGGCAACCGCCAAAATACGACCCGACGCCCCGCGGGGCGACGCTGTTAACGTCCGCCGTCGGGAACGAAGACATAACCCAGACCCCATACGGTCTGGATGAATACGGGCTTGGAGGGGTTGGGCTCGATCAGTTTGCGCAGACGCGAGATCTGAACGTCGAGGCTACGGTCAAAAGCCTCGTATTCGCGGCCCCGGGCAAGCTCCATGAGCTTGTCGCGCGAGAGCGGGATTTTTGGATGGCGGGCAAATACCTTAAGCACCGAGAACTCGCCGGTGGTGATGGGCACCTGCTCGTTGTTGCGGGTAAGGGTGCGGGTGGACAAGTTCAGCACGTACGGGCCGAACTCGATGGATTCGTTCTCTTGGCTGGGAGCCCCGGGGTGTTCTTCGGTGCCGCGACGACGCAAGATGGCGTTGACCCGGGCCAGGAGTTCGCGCGGATTGAACGGTTTTGAGAGGTAGTCGTCGGCCCCCATTTCGAGCCCGACGATGCGGTCGATTTCTTCGGCCTTGGCGGTGAGCATGATGATCGGCGTGTTGTCGTGTCCGCCACGCAAGCGCCGGCAAATAGACAGGCCGTCTTCGCCGGGCAGCATCAGGTCAAGCACCAGCAGGTCGAAATGCTCGCGTTGCCAGAGCTTGCTCATTTCTTTGCCGTCCTCGGCAACGAACACATTGAAACCTTGTTCGGACAGGTAGCGGCGCAAAAGATCGCGCAACCGGGGATCATCGTCGACGACGAGGATTTTGCGAATGAGGGATTGGTTTTGTGTATTCATGGTCGAAAATGTAACAGGCCCAAAGAAACCCGGAAAGGGGGTTGTAGCAAGATATTACATCTTAAGCGTTTGGTAGAATCGACGCTTACATTTGCGATGAAACCACGCAAAACAAGGGCAGTGCGAATACCGGTAACCACCAGAACAGTGTGCCGTTTTGGCAAGCTTACATAGCTTATCACCAATGGCCTTAAAATGAACACCGGGGTCAATTGGCTTACGGTATTTTCTGGAGAGACATGGGTACTGCCCGACATCATCTTCTTGCGCTGGAAACCTCCTCGAGTGTCTGTGACGTAGCGTTGCTAAGTTCAGACGGCATCGATGTAAAGTTACGCTCCCTGTCGCACGATGCCACGGCCGAGCATGCCGAGCGGCTGCTTCCTATGGTGGATCAGCTGCTGCAGCAGGCGCGGTTGCAGCGCACCGATCTTTCCGCCATTGCGTTCGGGCAGGGTCCGGGCGGCTTCACGGGTTTGCGAGTCGCGTGCGGCGTGGCCCAGGGCATGGCGTTCGCACTGGGTTTGCCTGTCATCCCCGTTGTGTCCCTGCATGCCGCCGCAGTGCGCGCCGACGGTGACGAACCCATGCGAGTCGTCGTGCAAGATGCGCGCATGTCCGAGGTATACGCTGCCGTATACGGAAAGGCGATAGAAGATCCAGGCGGCTGGCACGTGTTGCACGAACCTGTGCTGCTGGACGTCGCCGATGTCCTGCCCTGGGTGGCGCAGCAGGCCAGGCTGTGGTCGCGCACCACGACGCCGGCGGTCAAGCTGCTGGGCGATGCCCTGGACGCGTATCCGCACATATTGGGCGAACAGGGCTCGCTCTTGCCCGAGCTGAAGGGCTTGAACCTGCGCAGGGGCCGGCCCCTGCGGGCTTCAGCCGAGGCGGTGGCACGTCTGGCGTGGGGTGATTTTCAGCGCGGTCTCGTGCTGCAGCCTCATCAGGCGGCGCCACTGTACGTACGCGAGAAAGTCGCCTATACAACCGCCGAGCGCGCGCAAGGAAGCGGGGGCAACCCCAAGGCGACCCCGCTCTCCACCATTCGCAGTATGACGGAATCCGATATTGACGAAGTTGCCGCCCTCGAAGGCTCGGTTCAGTCGTTTCCCTGGACTCCGGGCAATTTTCGCGATGCACTGCAGGCAGGTTACGCGGGCTGGGTGGCTTGTCACGAAGGGCGTATACAGGGCTTTGCGCTGATGATGTTCGCCCCCGATGTCGCCCACTTGCTGTTGATCGCTGTACAACCCGACACCCAGCGCAGCGGGGTGGGGCATGGGTTGCTGCGCTATTGCGAAAGCCAGGCTTTGGCCCGGGGCCTGCCGGCCATACTGCTTGAGGTCAGACCCTCGAACGTGCAGGCGCTGAACTTTTATCGCAATCGCGGTTTCACGCAAATCGGCGTTCGCAAAGATTACTACCCCAACCAACGCAATACCCGCGAAGATGCCCTGGTTATGGAAAAACGGCTCGACGCCGGAGACCGCAGTGGCTGATCGCTTGTCTTCCTCGCCACCGCGGTTAAGTCGTGCGCAGCGCCTTTGGCTGCTTGAGCTTGGCCTGGACCGGCCCATGCTGGCGCGCTTGACGCCGAAAGCCGCAATCACACCGGTCGTTGCTCAGCCCGCCTCCCCTGACTTGAAGGGTTCTGCCGTTAAGACGCTCCAAGGTGTGCCCGAGGCAGGAGCGGCTGCGGCAGCGCTGACTGCCTTGCGCCAAACCGGTAAGAAAGAGGGGTTAAAGGCCCTGCGCCAAGTGTTGGGGCAAGCGCCTTTGGCGGGAGCCGCTGGCGACCCGTCAAAGGCGCTGTTACAAATGCGTGGTGAAAATGATTCGGCCCATAGCGACAAAAAGGGGGGCGACCATGCTGAATCAGGTTTCGCACACGAGGAAACGACTGATTGGGCCGTGCTCGAAGCGCGAATCCGTGCTTGCGAAGCCTGCGGCTTGCATGCGGGGCGACATCGGGCGGTACCCGGAGCCGGGGCTGTAGAGTCAGTGGATTGGTTGGTGGTGGGCGAGGCCCCGGGCGATCGGGACGACCGATTGGGTGAGCCATTTCAAGGCAAGGCCGGTGAGCTGCTGCATGCGATGCTTGATGCGGCCGGCATCGATTCCAAAAATAAGGTCTTTTACACCAATCTGGTGAAGTGTCGGCCGCGCAGCAATCGGCCGCCCGGCTCAGATGAGATTGCCGCTTGTTCGACCTATTTGCGCGCCCAGATCGGCCTGCTTCGTCCGCGCGGCATTCTGGTTTTGGGGCGGTTGGCGGCGCAGGCGCTGGTGGCAGATGGCAAGCCCTTCGAAGAACAGCGGGGGCGTGTTCATGTTTTCAAGCTCGACGGTGGTGACACGATTCCCCTGGTGGTTACCTATCATCCGGCTTCGTTGCTGTCGCGGCCGCAACATAAAGCAGCCAGTTGGCGAGACCTGAATCTGGCAAATGGGGTTTAGCGTGCTGGCGCCGAGTGCGCAGGGCGGCACCGCAAGCCGCCCCAACGCTATGGTAATGGTTGCTGCCGATCAGCGCAGTGCCTGGCCATGGCCATGCTGCCCGATCTGCTTGTGCAGCTCTGGGTCGGCCTTTTGGTTCAGATAGTTCCAGCGCATAAACAGCAGCATCAGCGAGGCAACCATCAGGCCGAAGATGACAATAATGGTGCCAATGGGCAATTGCAGCCAAAGCATTGCGCTGTAGGCGGCAAGCATCAACAGTATGTTCAACTGCTCGTTGAAGTTTTGCACCGCAATCGAGTGCCCCGCTGACAGCAGTACGTGGCCGCGATGCTGCAGCAACGCGTTCATGGGCACCACAAAAAAGCCCGAAAGCCCGCCCACCAGCAACAGCAGGGCGTAGACCTCCCAGGTTTTATTGACTAAGGGCATGAGCAGTACAGCCAGACCCATTAACACTCCCAGGGGCAATACCGACAAGGCTTTTTTTAGGGGAACCCTGCCAGCAAATATGGAGCCGAACACGGTGCCCAGGGCGGCCACGCCCATCAGTATTGAAGCCTGATCCAGCCGGTAGCCCAGGTGTTGGGCGCCCCACTCGATAACAATAAACTGCAGCGTGGCGCCGGCACCCCAGAATAGCGTGGTGACGGCCAATGAAATCTGCCCGAGTTTGTCCTTCCAGAGAATGCGCACGTAGCCGCCAAACTCGATGACCAGTTTGAATGGATTGGTTTGCTGCTTGGGGTAGCTGATGCCTGTTCTGGGTATCAGCAGGTTGCACAGGGCCGCCATGCAATAAACGAGTGCAATGCAGATAATGGCGCCTTCGGCGCGTGTCTCTACGAAAGAGGGCATCCACGAAAGGCTGAGCAAATGCGCCGATACGCTGGGGTTGACCAGGACGCCACCCAACACGGTGCCCATAATGATGGAAAGCACGGTCAGGCCTTCGATCCAGCTGTTGCCCTTGACCAGTTGATCGGGCGGCAGCATTTCGGTGACGATGCCGTATTTGGCCGGTGAATAGGCGGCTGCGCCGATGCCCACCAAGGTATACGCAGCAAACACCAACACCAACTGGCCGGATGCCTCGAGCCCCAGCATCTGATGGCTGAACATCAGCAAACAGCCCAGCACCTTGATGCTGTTGGTGGCGAACATGACCTTGCCCTTGGGATATGAATCGGCAAAGGCTCCTACAAAGGCGGCCAACACCACATAAGCCAGGGCGAACCACCATTTCATCATGGGTGCCATCCAGTCCGGGCCCTGCAAGTCGACAATGAGGGCAATGGCAGCTATCAGCAGCGCGTTGTCGGCCAATGAAGACAGCGCCTGCGCGGCCATGACGAGATAGAAGCCTTTTTTCAATCGTAGTCCCGTTCTGGAATTTAGAGGGTTGGCGGGTTCAGGAGGATGGAAACAATTCGCGAAAATAGTTAATGAGTATAGCGTCTGGTGCAGGCGGTTATGGTGGCCCGCCTGGAAATTTGTGGGTAGAAACCGAAAATGTGGGCTGATGGAAGTGCGCTATGCTGCGGTATCATACAAACCAATTGCGTTCGGAACTTCGTTTCCGGCATTTTGCCGCTCTTACATTTCAGTTCACCCGTTCATTGTGCGTCTGACCCAAATAAAACTAGCCGGCTTCAAGTCGTTCGTCGAGCCGACGGTCATACCCACGCCCAGCCAATTGGTGGGCGTCGTGGGGCCCAACGGTTGCGGCAAGTCAAACATTATTGATGCCGTGCGATGGGTGCTGGGTGAAACTCGGGCATCCGAGTTGCGTGGCGAATCGATGCAAGACGTGATTTTCAACGGATCGGGCAACCGCAAGCCGGCGGCACGGGCGTCGGTCGAACTGGTTTTCGATAACTCCGAAGGTCGCGCGGCCGGTCAATGGAGCACTTACTCTGAAATCGCGGTGCGCCGCGTTTTGACCCGCGACGGCACCAGCAGCTATTTTGTAAATAACCAGCAGGTTCGGCGTCGCGACATCCACGATATCTTTCTGGGTACGGGTCTGGGCAGCCGGGGGTACGCCATTATCGGCCAGGGCATGATCAGCCGCCTGATCGAAGCCCGGCCCGAAGAGCTGCGCGTTTACCTCGAAGAGGCTGCCGGGGTCTCGCGCTATAAAGAACGTCGCCGCGAGACTGAAAACCGTCTTGGCGACACGCGCGAGAACCTGACCCGTGTAGAAGATATTTTGCAAGAGTTGACCGGCCAGCTCGAAAAGCTCGAGTCGCAGGCTGAGGTGGCCGTGCGTTATCGCTCTCTTCAGGAAGAGGGTGAGCAGAAACAGCATGCTCTGTGGTTGCTTAAAGAGTCCAACGCACGCCAAGAGCAGCGGGCCAGGTTTCTGGCCATAGAGCAGGCGCAGACCGAACTCGAGGGCGCCATAGCGGGCCTGCGCGCCGGTGAGTCAGCGCTCGAGTCGCGCCGTCAGGCCCACTATGCAGCTGCCGATGCGGTGCACGCAGTGCAGGGCCGCCTGTTCGAAGCGGGGGCTCAGGTCAGCCGTCTCGAAGCCGAAATCAGGCATGTGGTCGACTCGCGCAATCGCGTCCAGTCCCGCCGAGGGCAATTGCAGCAGCAGATACAAGAATGGTCCGACCAAGAGACGCATTGTGCCGAGCAGTTGGCCCAAAGCGAAGCCGAACTACAGGCTGCAATAGCCCGTATCGAAGAATGTCGGGCGCAGGCTGAAGAAGCCGCCGCGGCGTTGCCGGATGTCGAATCCAGGGTGCGGGCGGCGGGCTCTTCGCGTGATGAACTACGTAGTGTCCTCGCGCGGGTCGAGCAGAACCTGGCACTGGTGGCCCAGGCGCAGCGCGATGCTGATCGTCAGGTGGGCGCGCTGGATCAGCGTCGTGACCGCCTTGAACAAGAGCTTCGCGAACTTGACGCGCCAGACCCCGAGAGTCTTCAACGCCTTACGGGCGAGCTTGCTCGCATGGGCGAGCATCTTGAAGAAGCGCAGGCTCGATTGGCCGAGTATGAAGACCAACTGCCCGAGCTTGATGCGGCACGTACCCAGGCCCAGGCCGCGTCGCGCACCGAAGCTCAAGCGCTTTCCCGGCTCGAGGCGCAACTTGCGGCCTTGTCCAAGTTGCAAGAAGATGTGCAAAAGCAGGGCGCACTGCAGCCCTGGCTAGAACAGCACGAGCTGACCAGCCTGGGCCGCTTGTGGCAAAAACTGCAAGTCGAGGCAGGCTGGGAAACCGCTCTGGAAGCCGTTTTGCGTGAACGCATGGCGGCGCTTGAAATCCGGCAGCTCGAGCACGCGCAAGCCTTCACGGCCGACCCGCCGCCTGCCAGGCTTGCGTTTTATCAGTTGCCGCCTGCCCAGGCCCCCGAGCATGCTCCGGCCGGGCTCGTCGCATTAAGCACGCTCTTGCGCATCGGCGACCCAGACCTGCGCACCTTGCTGAACGATTGGTTGCAGCACGTCTATCTGGCCGATGACGTCGACGAGGCGCTGGCCAAACGGGCTCAACTGCCTGCCGGCGGGTTGTTCATCGTACGGGCGGGCCATATGGTCGACCGCCATAGCGTGCGTTTTTATGCGCCTGACTCCGAGCAAGCCGGGTTGTTGGCGCGCCAGCAAGAAATCGAAAACCTTCAGCGTCAGGTCAAGGCCAGACAGCTTATTGCAGATGAAGCCGTGTCAGCGGTGGCGCGCTCCGAGACGGCCTGGCGCCAGGTAACCGAATCGCTTGGTCCTGCGCGTACTCGGGTCGGCGAACTGACCCAACGCTTGCACGACGTGCAGCTCGAACATTCGCGTCTCGATCAGCGCGCCCGGCAGTCCAGTGAAAGGGCGGCACGTATTAACGATGAGCTGACTGAAATCCAGGTCCAGTCCGAAGAACTGCGCGCCGGCCGCGAAGAGGCAGAAGCTCGTTTCGAGATTCTGGATAACGAACTGGCCGAACATCAAATGCGCTTCTCTGATGCCGAGATGTCGGGCGAAGACCTGGCGCGCGAGGCCGAACAAGCTCGTCAGCGTCTGCGCGACCTTGAGCGCGCGGTACAAGAGGCCGAGTTTGCCGAGCGTGCGTTAAAAAGCCGCATCTCCGACCTGCAGCGCAACCTGCAACTGGCTCAAGACCAGGTGGGTCGAGCCAAAGACGAACTCGAGGGGCTGCAAGGCGAACTGTTCGAACTGGATGCATCGGCAGCGCAGGCAGGTTTGCAAGACGCCCTTGAAGAGCGGGCCAAGCACGAAGAAGCGCTTAACTCGGCGCGCATCGAACTCGACAATCTGGCCGCCTTGCTGCGTGCGGCCGACGAGCAGCGTCTTGAGCAAGAGCGCTCGCTCGAGCCCCGTCGCGAGCAGATCATGCAGTTGCAACTGCAAGAGCAGGCGGCTCGGCTGGCCGTCGAACAGTTTTCCGAGCAGCTTGACGCCCACGAGGTTGATCGCGACGGTTTGAGCAAACTGCTGGCCGAACGCCCAGAAGACTGGCGCCGCACCGGGTGGCTGCAAAGCGAAGTGCAGCGCATCTCTCGCCAGGTCGATGCCTTGGGGCCGGTCAACCTTGCTGCGCTCGACGAACTCTCCACCGCCCGGGAGCGGCGCTCGTTCCTTGATGCCCAGCACCAGGACCTGTGCAATGCGATCGATACGCTTGAAGACGCCATACGCAAGATCGACAAAGAAACCCGTGAGTTGCTGCAGGAAACCTTCAACCAGGTCAATCGGCATTTCGGTGAACTGTTTCCGCGCCTTTTCGGGGGTGGCGAGGCACGCCTGGTCATCACCGGCGAAGAGATTCTGGATGCGGGTGTGCAAGTCATGGCGCAACCGCCGGGCAAGCGCAACAGCACCATTCATTTGTTGTCGGGTGGGGAAAAAGCCCTGACCGCCACCGCCTTGGTGTTTGCGCTGTTCAAACTCAACCCCGCGCCGTTCTGCTTGCTGGACGAGGTCGATGCGCCACTCGACGACGCCAACACCGAGCGCTATGCAAATCTGGTCTCCAGCATGAGCGAGCAAACCCAGTTTCTGTTCATTTCGCACAATAAAATTGCCATGCAGATGGCTCGTCAACTGGTCGGTGTCACCATGCAAGAGCAGGGTGTATCCCGTATTGTCGCCGTCGATATCGAGTCAGCGTTGCAGTTGGCCGAAGCCTGATGCTAAATAGAATGCTTTACGATTTAAGGACGCTACGAGGCGGACATGAGTGATTTGCAGATAGGCCTGATTTCGCTGGGCGTGATTCTGATCCTGGTACTGGTATGTTTTAACTGGTGGCAAGATCGACGCGTACGACAACGCATGCAAGAGCATTTTCCCGAGGCCGACGAAGATCCGCTTATGGGCGGAATGCCCACGGGGGGCAGGCGCGAGCCGGGTCTTGGCCCGGCCTCCCTTTCTGAGGCGCATGCCGACGAATCTGTCGAAGCCGACCCCATCTGCGAGGCCGTCATCGACGTGGTCTTTTCACACCCGGTTTCGGGCGCCGAACTGCAGCAGGCCGTGCGCTCCATCCACAAGGCCGGCGAGAAGCCGGTTCGGGTGCTGGTCGAGCACGAGGGCGGGCATACGCTCAGACTGCGCGAGGGTAACGCCTATTTGTCGGTACAGCTGGCGGTTTTGCTGGCAAACCGTAGTGGGCCGCTTACCGATATCGAGTGGTCGCATATATGGACGATCGCCCAGGATCTGGCCGAGCGTTTCGAGGGGTCGGTCGAAGGCCCTGATCAGGCCCAGGTCTTGCAGCGGGCGAAAGAGCTCGACGAGTTATGTGCAGGCCTTGATGCTCAGGTCGGCCTGGCCCTGCGGCTTGGTGGCGCCCGGCCCGTAGCCGAGGTGAATCAAGCGGTCAAGGACGCCGGTTTCCTGGCTTATGGAAACCAGCTGGCGTGGATGTCCGAGGCGGGTATTCCCAGGTTTACGCTTTTGTTTGACGGCGTTGCCGCTAGCGATTTCGACTCGGCCGGGGTCGATCGGCTCGATCTCCTGCTTGACGTGCCACGCAGCCAGGCCGACGAACAGGCATTCAGCCGCATGGCCAGCGTGGGTCGAGACCTTGCATCGCGCCTGCAGGCCACGCTTATCGACGACCAGGGCCAGCCGGTGCAAGAAAGTGCCGACCAGGCCATCGACCAGAAGCTGTACGAGCTGTATCAAGCGCTCGAGCGTGCGGGTTTTCCGGCTGCCGATGAGCGGACCATGAGGTTGTTCTCGTGACCGACAGCGACGCGGCACCGGGCATTCAGCAGGTATTGCAAGATCTGCGGGATGAAATCTCGGCACATAACCATCTCTACTATGTGCTTGACGCCCCGATTATCTCGGATGCCAAGTACGACGAGCTTCTTGCTCGTCTGCAAGCGCTTGAACAACAGCACCCCGACCTGATTGTGCCCGAGTCGCCCACGCAGCGGGTGGGTGGGGCGCCGGTGGCCGCGTTCGACAGCGTGCGCCACGCTGTTCCCATGCGCTCACTGGGAAATGCGTTCGAGCCTGATGACATCCTGGCCTTCGACAAACGCGTCAGCGACACCTTGCGGGCGGCGGGCATGCTGGAAGACGGGCGCGCTGTACCGTATATGGCCGAGTGCAAGTTCGATGGCCTGGCCATCAGCTTGCGATACGAGCGCGGCTTGTTGGTACTTGCCGCTACACGGGGCGATGGCCAGGTGGGCGAAGACGTCACCAGCAACATCCGCACATTACGGTCGGTGCCGCTCAAGCTTAGGGCGGGGTTTCCCCAGGTGCTTGAAGTGCGGGGCGAAGTACTGATGTACCGAAGCGACTTTGATGCCCTCAACCAAGCTCAGCAGGCCCGAGGCGAGAAAATCTTCGTCAACCCGCGCAACGCGGCGGCCGGTAGTCTGCGTCAGCTCGACCCTCGCATCACAGCCAGGCGTCCCTTACGGTTTTTTGCCTACGGCTGGGGCGAGATCCGTGGCGAGCAGCCCGCCACTCAGGACGCCGCCCTGGATTGGTTTGAGCAACTGGGCTTGCCTGTCAGCAAAGAGCGCCAGGTGCTGCATGGAGCCGACCAGTTGCTGGCGTATTACGCGCGCATGAACGAGCGTCGGGCAAGCCTGCCCTTTGACATCGACGGCGTCGTCTATAAGGTCAATGCGCTCGAGGCACAAGAGGTTTTGGGCTATGTGGCGCGTGCACCGCGCTTTGCCGTCGCCCACAAGTTTCCTGCTCAGGAAGAGACCACCCTGCTTACCGACATCGAGGTGCAGGTGGGGCGCACTGGTGCGATCACGCCCGTAGCGCGGCTCAAGCCGGTGTTTGTGGGCGGGGTCACCGTCACCAACGCCACCCTTCATAACGAAGATGAAATCCGGCGCAAGGATGTTCGGGTGGGCGACACCGTTATTGTGCGACGGGCCGGCGACGTGATTCCCGAAGTGGTCGGATCCATTATCGAGCTGCGCCCCGAGGGCGCCAAGCCGTTTGTCATGCCCACCAGTTGTCCCGTATGCGGGTCGGCTGTTCAACGGTTAGAGGGCGAGGCGGTGTCTCGCTGCACAGGCGGGCTGTTCTGCGCAGCGCAGCGCAAGCAGTCGTTGCTGCACGCGTCGGGCCGCAAGGCGCTCGATATCGAAGGGCTGGGCGAGAAGCTGGTCGACCAACTGGTAGACAGCGGACGCATTCGTTCTCTGGCTGACTTATTCACGTTGCGGGTCGAAGAGCTAGTGCTGTACGACCGAATGGGACGCAAGTCGGCCGAGAACCTGGTGCAGGCCATTGATAAGGCGCGTGAGCCGTCGCTGGGCAGCTTGTTGTTTGCCCTGGGCATACGTCAGGTGGGCGAAACTACGGCGCGCGACCTGGCCTTGCATTTCGGCTCGATCGAGGCGGTAATGCAGGCCGACGAAGAGGCATTGCTGACCGTCAATGACGTGGGCCCGGTAGTGGCCGCGTCGATCCTGCAATTCTTTTCCGAAGCGCATAACCGCGAAGTCGTACAGGCGTTGCTGGCTGCCGGTGTGCGTCCCAACGTCGATGCCGCGCCATCGGGACGCCTGGTGCTTAGCGGCAAAACGCTGGTCTTGACCGGTACCTTGCCGACGCTGACCCGCGATGACGCGACACGACTCATTTTGGCCGCCGGCGGAAAAGTAAGCGGTTCGGTCTCGAAAAAAACCGGCTATGTGGTGGCCGGCGAAGACGCGGGCAGTAAGCTTGCCAAGGCTCAAGAGCTTGGTGTTCAGGTGCTTGACGAGGCTGGGCTGCTTCGCTTGCTCGAAGCGGGGTCGTAGACTCTGCCTGGCTTCTGTTTGTACAGCCGCCAAAAAAATCGCCCCGAAAAACCGGTTGGTTTTTCGGGGCGATTTGCATGGAGGCGCACACCCCTTGGACAGGATGCGTACCCTGCCGTACAGCTGTTATTTGATGGTGGCCGAATCCATCAGGCTTTTCTGAAATTGCATGAGCTTTTCCTGGCGCATCATTTCTTCGAGCTGGGGCTTGACGTCTTTGACGTCGGGCATGGTGATAGGGCGGGAGTCGTCAACCTGAATGACATGCCAGCCAAACTGCGTTTGAACGGGCGCGGTGGTGAGTTCGCCTTTTTTCAGGCTTTCGACCGCTTGGGCAAACTCGGGCACATAGTTGCTGCTGGGGCCCCACCCCAGGTCGCCGCCTTTGGCGCCGCTGCCTGGGTCGATGGAGTCTTTTTTGGCGGCTTCATCGAAGGTGGTTTTCTTGCTTTGAATGGCCGCGATAATGTCTTTTGCCGCCTGCTCTTCGGCCACCAGAATGTGCCGCAGTTTGTATTCCTGGCGGCCTTCCTGAGCTTTTTTTATCGCGTCGTACTCGGCCTGGATCTCGGCGTCGGTAACGGGGTGTTTTGCAAGGTGGTCGGTCATGAGAGCCCGCACCAAAATGCCTTGACGGGCCAGTTCGATCTCTTGCCTGACGGCGTCTTGTTTGTCGAGGCCGGCTTTTTCAGCGGCCTGCACGGCCACCAGTCTACCGATCATTTCCTGTTTGACTTGTTCGCGCAACTGGGGCGAATCTTGTGCGCCTTCTTTTATAAGCATGGCCACGAAGTTGTCGAGTTGCTTTTGTGTAATGGCCTTGCCGTTGACCGTGGCAACGTTTTGGGCGTAAGCCGGAATGGCGATGACGCAGGTTGCGGCAAACAGGGCGAGTCGTTTCATGGATACCTTTGTTTAGATTTTGCTGGTTTCTATGGCCAGGGCGTGGATGGGGTGGGGGATGAGATCGTGCACGCGATCATACACGAGGCGATGACGAGCCAGCGCCGTAAGGCCGGTAAATTTCGGCGACGAAACAATGACACGAAAGTGGCTTGCACCGTCGCGTGCACCGGCGTGACCGGCATGCAGATGCGACTCATCGATGATCTCGAGGCTGGAAGGATCAAGCGCATTCAGCCGCTGCCGCAGCAGGTCGGCGCGCTGGGCGGCGACGGTTTCGGTTGCAGACATTAGGGGTTTTCCTTCTTGCCGGATAATGTTTGGGGGGCGTCTTGTTTAATATGGCGCCCCAGCCAGATGGATTGCACGATGACAAACACAACCATCAGGGCCATTAGGCCGAACACCTTGAAATTGACCCATTGGGCCTCGGTGAACTGCCCTGAAAACGCCACGTAAAGATTAAGCCCGCCGGATAATACAAAAAAACTCGCCCAACTGACGTTGAGTTTGTCCCAGATGGTTTCCTCAAGGGCGATTTGGGCGCCCATGACCCTTTTGAGGAGATTGCGCTTGAACAGGTAGCGACCCCCCAGCAAAATAGCGGCGAACAGCCAGTACAGTACGGTGGGCTTCCATTTGATGAAGGCGTCGTTTTGCAGGGCCAGCGTAGCGCCGCCAAACACGACAATGACCGTAAGGTTGATCCAGTGGGTGGCTTCAATAGCCTTGCCGCGCAGTTTGATCCAGATGATTTGCCCCACGCTGGCCGCCATGGCCACTGCGGTGGCTGTGTAGATGTCGTAGAACCTGAACGCCAGAAAAAACAGAATCAGCGGAAACAGGTCGAAGAGGAATTTTTTCATTCGGTGGGTTCGAATTGAAGCGAAAGAGAGTTGATGCAATAGCGCAGGCCGGTGGGCGGCGGCCCGTCGGGAAACACATGACCCAGATGCGAGTCGCACACATTGCACAGGACTTCGGTGCGCACCATGCCGTGACTGTGGTCTTGCTCTTCGCGCACAAGCGTTGGGTCAAGCGCTTCGAAATAGCTGGGCCAGCCGCAACCGGCGTCGAATTTGGTGTCGGACGCGAACAGGGCGGTACCGCAACCGATACAGCGATATATGCCTGCCTGGCTGGTGTTCCAGTAACGACCCGAAAACGGTCGTTCAGTGCCCTTCTGGCGCGTTACGTAATATTCTTCGGGTGAAAGTTGGGCCCGCCATTCGGCGTCTGATTTAACAAGCTTTTGCATGAAAAAAACCTTGTGCCGTGTCGTGATCAAAGCATCTACTATGTTAATCGACTTTCAAAAGCGGCGTAGGTTCCCGGCATGAAGCAACCGGGCTTTCAGCCCTGATGCAGGGAATCCCCTTAAAGACTTTGCACTTGATTCTCTCCATAATTCCTGGTTAGCACCAACCTGAAATGTATTTCAGGCTAACAGTTGTGCTATCTAATCGACTTAAACAGTGTGGTAGGGATGGATTCGACAATAATATTAATTTTGCTCCAGGACGGAATCCTGAACGGCGCGGTGTACGCGCTGTTGGGCTTGGCGCTGGTGCTGGTATTTTTGGTTACGCGGGTAATCTTCATACCTCAGGGCGAGTTCGTGGCCTACGGCGCCTTAACGCTTGCGTTCATGGTAAACGGCCGTATTCCAGGCACCGTCAATTTGCTGCTTATTGTGGGCGTTGTGGTGTTCATTGCCGATTTTATCGCCGCGTTACGCAGTCGCGAATGGGGCACTCTGCCTCGCAAGGCCGTGTGGTCGCTGGCGCTGCCCCTGGTGCTGTTCTTCGCAGCGCCTTATGTGGTCAGTACCGATACGCCTCTGTGGATCAATGTGCTGTTTTCTCTGGCGCTGGTCATACCCTTGGGTCCCATGGTTTATCGCCTGGTGTATCAGCCGGTGGCCGAGGCCAGCGTTCTGGTGCTTCTCATTATTTCGGTGGCCGTGCATTTTGCCATGCTGGGCCTGGGGCTGGTGTTCTTTGGGGCCGAAGGCTGGCGCACGCCGCCCTTCATGGAAGGCTCAATCGACATGGGCGCCATTTCGTGGTCGGCACAGACGTTCTTCGTGCTGGTTACCTGCGGCCTGCTTATTGTGGCGCTGTGGCTGTTTTTCGGCAAAACCCTGTACGGGCGCGCGCTGCGCGCCACCGCCGTCAATCGGCGTGGGGCGCGGTTAGTCGGCATCAGCACCAATATGTCGGGCAGCCTGACATTTACCCTGGCGGCCGCCATTGGGGCATTGTCGGGCATGCTTATTTCCCCGGTTACCACCATCTATTACGACACAGGCTTCCTCATTGGCCTCAAAGGCTTTGTCGCCGCCATTATCGGCGGGCTGGGCAGCTATCCGCTGGCAGCCATCGGCGCATTGTTCGTGGGTATTCTTGAAGCATTCTCGTCGTTCTGGGCAAGCGCCTATAAAGAGGTCATTGTGTTTACCCTGATCATCCCTGTATTGCTGTGGCGCTCGTTCGGCACAACGCACGTCGACGAGGAGTAGCCATGAATCGCGTCATTCTTGTTGTTTTCCTTGTGATCATGGCGGTGTTGCCGGCAATGTCGGCCACGCCTGAATTCTGGATCACGCAGCTCAACTACATTGGCCTCGCCACCCTGGTGGTACTGGGCCTGGTGCTGCTTACCGGTGTGGGCGGCCTGACCTCGTTCGGTCAGGCAGCGTTTGTGGGCATCGGCGCCTATGCCACCGCCTACCTCACCACTGCTTCTGGCTGGTCGCCCTGGCTGGCCTTGCTGGCCGGTCTGGCCATCACTTTTTTGGTGGCCTATATTCTGGGCGCCATTACCCTGCGATTGTCGGGACACTACTTGCCGCTGGGCACCATTGCCTGGTGCCTGTCCTTGTACTATTTGTTCGGCAACCTCGAGTTTCTGGGCCAATACGACGGTATCGCGGGTATTCAGGCCATCAACTTCCTGGGCCTTTCGCTACGCGACGGCCGCGACATCTATTACCTGATCTGGGTGTTTGTGCTGTTGTCCATGTGGGCTACGCGCAACCTGCTCGATTCCCGCCCCGGGCGTGCTATTCGCGCGCTTAAAAGCGGGGGTGGCATGGCCGAGTCGTTCGGCATCAACATGGCGTCGTACAAGGTCATTATTTTTGTTTATTCGGCACTGCTGGCTTGCTTGTCGGGCTGGTTGTATGCGCACATGCAGCGTGCGGTCAGCCCCAGTCCCTTTGGCCTGAACTACGGCATCGAATACCTGTTCATGGCGGTGGTGGGCGGCGGCACCAGCGTGTGGGGTGCCATTGTGGGCTCGGGCCTTATCCTGACCCTCAAGGATCAGATCCAGAACGTATTGCCTAAAATTATCGACACTACGGCCAACTTCGAGCTGGTGGTTTTCGGTATATTGATGATCCTGGTGCTGCAATATGCACGTGACGGTGTCTGGCCGATTATTGTTTCGTGGTGGGCCGGCCTTACGGGGCAAGGCAAAAGCCGACGCCAGGGCGCTGCCCCCCCCGAGGCCCCGGCCCTGCCGCAACGCCGCCGTCCCGAGCTGGGCACGCAGGTGCTTCAGCTTGACGCAGCGCGCAAAGAGTTCGGCGGCCTGGTGGCGGTCAACGACATCAGTTTTTCGCTCAAGGCCGGCGAAATCATGGGTCTTATCGGCCCTAACGGGGCGGGTAAAAGTACCACCTTCAACCTGATCACGGGTGTGTTGCCTTCCACCAGCGGCAAAATTGATTTCCTCGGGCATCGTCTCGACAAGATGCCCTCGCGCGAAATCGCCAAATTGGGTGTGGGGCGTACCTTTCAGCACGTCCAGCTATTGCCCACCATGACCGTGCTCGAGAACGTGGCATTGGGTGCGCACTTGCGCGGTAAAGTCGGTGTGGTGCCGGCGGCCTTGCACATCGAACGCCGCACCGAGGCCGCCCTGTTGCACGAAGCGGCCAAGCAACTGCAGCGTGTCGGCCTGGGCGACTATCTCTACGAGCAGGCAGGCAACCTGGCCTTGGGGCAACAGCGTATTCTCGAAATTGCGCGCGCGCTGGCGGCTGACCCTATTTTGCTGTTGCTCGACGAGCCGGCAGCAGGGCTGCGCTACAAAGAAAAACAAGAACTCGCCACAGTGCTCGATCAATTGCGCAAAGAAGGCATGAGCATTCTTCTGGTCGAGCACGACATGGATTTTGTCATGAATCTTACCGATCACCTTGTCGTGATGGACTTCGGCACGAAGCTGGCCGAAGGTACGCCCGCCGAGGTTCAACAGAACCCAGCGGTGCTTGAAGCTTATCTGGGTGGTATCGACGACGAACTAGAGCTCGACACCCCCGCCAACACGGCAACCGCAGGAGGCACAGCATGAGTACGGCCGACCAACAACCGGTGCTGAAGGTCGAAGGCCTTAGCACGCAGTACGGCAAGGTACACGCCCTGCTCAATGCCAATATCACGGTGGCGCCGGGCAGCATCGTAACCGTCATCGGCGGTAACGGAGCGGGTAAATCGACTTTGCTCAATTCGATCATGGGCTCGCTGCCCACTACGGGCAGCAGCGCGGGCTCGGTTCAATACCTGGGCAAGCAAATAAGCGGGTGGAACGTTGAGCGCAGGGTGGCTCAGGGCATGTCGCTGGTGCCCGAGCTGCGCGAGCTGTTCGGCACCATGTCGGTCGAAGACAATCTATTACTGGGCGGTTTTCGTTTGTATCGGGCGCGTCAGGCGGGCTGGAAGGACAAGCTCGAAGAGGTGTTCGAACTTTTCCCTCGGTTACGCGAACGTCGTGAGCAGCATGCAGGTACGCTTTCGGGCGGCGAACGTCAGATGCTGGCGGTGGGTCGTGCGCTCATGGCCCAGCCCAAGCTGCTGATGCTCGACGAACCCAGCCTGGGTCTGGCGCCGCGTATTGTCCGCGAGATCTTCCAGATTATTGCCCGCTTGCGTAGTACGGGGGTGTCGATTTTGCTGGTCGAGCAAAATGCCCGGGCGGCTTTGCAGGTGGCTGATTATGGATATGTGCTTGAAACTGGCGAGGTTGTGCTGGAAGGGCAGGCTGCCGAATTGGCGCATAATCCGCGGGTGATTGAGAGTTATCTGGGGTTGGGTAAGAAAGGGCAGGAGGCTACTGCTTAACTGGGGCTTGTGTGGCGAACCCATCCCGCGGCCCGTCCTTCGGCGGGCTGCCCGCATTTTCTGCATTCGGGCGGAGGCGTCCGAACTCAAGCTCGTCGCTGCGCTCCTCGGGGTTCGGACAAGCGGGCGCTATCCTGCGAATTCCCTGAACAGATCTTGCCTTTGGGTTAGTGCGTTGGGTTGGGCTTTTTCAAGTATTTGGCCTTCGTGCATGATGTAGAAACAGTCGGCCAGGGGGGCCGCGAACTCAAGGTTTTGCTCGACCAGCAGCAAGCTGTAGCCCAGAGTGCGCAGCCGTTCGACCATGTTGGCCAGACCCTGCACCATGACCGGCGCCAGACCGTCGGTGATGTTGTCCAGCAGGATCAGGTTGGCGCCAGTGCGCAAGATGCGAGCCACGGCGAGCATTTGTTGTTCGCCGCCCGAAAGCCGGGTGCAGGGCATGTGGCGGCGGGGGTAGAGGTTGGGCAAGAGCTCGTAGATTTCGGCCAGCGACATGCCGCCACCCAGGGTATCTTCGGTGTCGGACGGCATGAGCAGGTTTTCTTCGCACGACAAGCCTACAAAAATGCCGGTGCCGGCGCCGCAGTAGCCGATGCCCAGGTGGGGGATTTTTTCGGGGGTGTGGGTGATGGACTCGGCGCCGTGAATGCGTATGGAGCCTGTGCGTGACGCCGAGCGGCCCATGATGACGTCTGGCAGGGCGTCGTGTCCTGAGCCTGGGCGGCCGAGCACTACGGCCACCTGCCCCGCCGTAATGCATAGGTTGACGCCCCTGAGCACGTGAGAGTGGTCATGCCAGGCGTGCAGATCGACGGCTTCGAGAGCGTTGGGACTTTGCGTAGGCACCGCGATACGTTCGATCATGTTATCGGTTATTTATATGAACCTGCGGGCAGGTTCACATATTGAGCCCGGTAGGGGGGCGAACGTATGTAGTATGAAATTTTCTCGCCGCGAACACTATGCGGGTTTTACATAGCTTATGGAAAACCCCACGCCCTTAGCGAGGGGGGGTCTTGTGCTTGTAGTCGCACAGGTCGGCAATGCCGCACTGTGGGCATTTGGGCGTTCGTGCGACGCACACATAGCGCCCATGCAAGATCAGCCAGTGGTGTGCATCTTGCAAGTAGGCCTTGGGCACAAATTTTTCCAGTTTGCGCTCTACTTCGACCACGTTCTTGCCAGGGGCCAGCCCGGTGCGGTTGGCCACGCGGAAGATATGTGTGTCAACAGCGATGGTGGGCTGGCCAAACGCGGTATTTAGCACCACATTGGCGGTTTTTCGGCCGACGCCGGGCAGGGCTTCGAGTGCGGCGCGGTCCTGGGGTACTTCGCCCCCGTACTGCTCAAGCAGGATACGGCTGGTTTCCAGCACGTTCTTTGCCTTGGTTTTGTACAGGCCGATGGTCTTGATGTAGTCGGTCAGGCGTTCCAGGCCTAAATCTACCAGGCCTTGTGGGGTGCCGTGCTCCGGGAAGAACTTTTCGGTGGCCAGGTTGACCGATCTGTCAGTGGCTTGCGCCGACAGGATCACGGCAATCAACAACTGAAAATTCGAGCCGTAATGCAGCTCGGTGGTCGGAGACGGGTTGGCAGCCTGGAAGCGTTCGAATATTTGTTGGCGTTTTTGATTGTTCATTGAGCGGCGGCGCGCCTTGCGCGTGCACGGGCAAGCGCATCGGCGATGATTTTTTGTTTGGCGTCGTCGTTGTGGCTTGCGGCGGGGCTGAGGCTGGCTTTGTTGGCAAGTGTTCGCGCGGCAAGGTTGGAGCTTTCGGGGTGCTGGGCACGCAGCCGCAGTTGGCGGGCCTTATGGTTGATGCGGGCTTGCGCGGCGTGCGTGGGGGTCCATGCAAAACCGGCAGGCTGCATGTCGATGCAATCGACCGGGCAGGGCGGCACACACAGCCCGCAACCGGTGCACTGGTCGGCAATAACGGTGTGCATGAGCTTGTTGGCTCCCACGATGGCGTCTACTGGACAGGCTTGGATGCACAGCGTACAGCCTATGCAATGCGCCTCATCAATAACGGCCAAGGACAGGGCGGTGTGCGGGCCGCAGGTGGTGTCCAGTTCGGGTTCGGGCCGTGAAAGCAGCTGGGCCAGCGCCTTGATGCCTTCTTGCCCGCCCGGCGGGCACCGGTTTATGGCCTCGCCTTGCTCGGCAATGGCCTGTGCATAGGGCAGGCAGCCCTGGTAGCCGCACTGCGTGCATTGCGTTTGCGGCAGCAGGGCATCGATCTGTTCTACTAAGAAAAGCGTGTTCATGGCAAAAAAGAGGGGGCATATCGCCCCCGATTGTTCCGCTGGTCGTGCCGGGTCAGGCCGACTGCGAACGGCGAATGAATGCTGTAATTTTAGGACAGATTGTTTCGCGCCACCGACGACCGGAAAAGATGCCGTAATGGCCTGCGCCCGGTGCCGTGTAGTGTTGCTTTAGTTCATCGGGAATGTTCCTGCACAGCTTGTGTGCAGCCCGGGTCTGGCCCAGGCCCGATATATCGTCGAGCTCGCCCTCGATGGTTAACAGAGAGGTTTTGGTAATGGCGGCGGGGTCGACCTTCTGGCCGTCAATAAACCATTTGCCTCGGGGTAGCAAAAACTCCTGAAACACGATGCGGATGGTGTCCAGGTAAAACTCGGCCGGCATGTCAAGCACCGCGTTGTACTCATCGTAGAAGCGCCGGTGGGCTTCGGCGTCGCCGTCGTCGCCCTTGATCAGGTCAAGGTAGAAGTCGTAGTGCGAGTGCACATGCCGATGGGGGTTCATTGCAACAAAGCCCGCATGCTGCAAGAACCCCGGGTACACGAGCTTGCCCGACCCCGGGTAGCGGGGCGGTACGCGATGAATAAGATTGTTCTCGAACCACGAATAGGGCTTGGTGGTGGCCAGCAGATTGACTTCGGTGGGCGACTCGCGGGTATCGATTGGGCCGCCCATCATCACCATGCTGGCAGGCGTACAGGGGTCGCCGTCGGCCGCCATAAGTGAAATGGCCGCAAGCACCGGGACCGTGGGCTGACAAACCGAAATCACATGTGTGTCGGGCCCCAGAAACTGAATGAGTTCGCGTATGTAACGGACGTAGTCGTCAAGATGGAAAGTGCCTTCAGAGGAGGCGACCATGCGAGCATCGATCCAGTCGGTGACGTAGATTTCGTGCTGGGGCAATAAGGCCTTGACCGTGTCGCGCAGCAAGGTGGCATGGTGACCCGATAGTGGCGCAACCAGCAAAACGGTGGGGTCGGCGGCACGCCGTGCGGGCAGCTTGCGCTGAAAGTGCACCAGGTTGCAATAAGGCTTATGAACCACGCACTGCTCGTGGACGTCTGTGTTTGCGCCGTCGATCAGCGTGGTATCCAGCCCCCAGGCCGGTTTCTCGTAGTCTTTGCCCAAGCGGTGAATAAGCTCGTACCCGGCTGCGATATGACGCGACAGCGGTGTGTAAGCCAACGGACTGTACGGGTGCGAAAAAAGCTGTGAGCCAGTGTCGGTAAAGGCTAGAAGGGGGGTTAGGTACGAGCGCTGAAGTTCATGCAGGTCGTATAGCATTAGTACCCGTGCGTAAAGTGGTTGACGGTTAAATTATAAGGGTAGGCGCGATAAAATAATAAATGTTTGTTTACGGTATGTATTAAACGCGCAGCATATGTGCGTGTTATTACATAGGTAACACTTGGCTGATCGCTGTGTGTTTAAAAACACACGCGCACGAATAAATGTAGTGTCTGCCTGCAATCGGCGCGCCGTACCTTTATTGCGGTGCAAGGCCGGCCCCTTACACACTGGTACGTGCTATATGGCTACCAGTAGTTTTCTAGGGCCAGATTGCCGGGGTTGCCTCGACGGCCCACGGCGAAACCCCGTTCTTTCAGTATGGCGCGCGCCTCGGTCAGCATCTCCGGGTTGCCGCACAACATTATTTTTGAGGTTTCGGGATTCAGTTCGCGTCCCGCCAATTGTTCCAGCCGCCCGTCCTGGATCAGGCTGGTCAGCCGGGCCTGAGGCATACCGGGGTACGGTTCGCGGGTGGGTATGGGCAAATAGCTGAGCCGGGCGCGTGCTGGCAGGGTCTGGCCCGGGGGCAGCCCTTGTTGCGACCAGTGCAACAACTGTTCGCGGTAGGCAAGTTCTTCGACCGACCGAACTCCGTGCACCAGAATGATGTGGTCAAACAAGGCCCACGTGGCCGGGTCCTGCAGCATCGACAAATAGGCAGACAGGCCTGTCCCTGTGGCCAGCAGCCACAGGTCGCCGCCCGGGCTAAATCGGTCTACCGTTAAAAATCCGAAGGCTGTCTTGTCGATGTATATCGGGTCGCCCGGCTGCAATTGGGCCAGGCGAGGGCTGAATTCGCCCTGGGGCACCACGATTGAAAAGAATTCGAGCGAATCACGTTGAGACGGCGCGTTGACCATAGAGTACGCACGCCAGATGGTGGGCGGTTGGTCGGACAGCGCATTTGCGGGCAACCCCAGCCGGGCAAACTGACCGGCGGTGAACTGATACCCGGGGTTGCGGGTAGTGGTGATGGACAGCAGCTTGCCGGGCACCCAGGGGTGCACCGCTAGCACGGTTTCGCGCGTGTACTTCTGTTCGGGCACGACTAGCAGCGCTCGAGATACTTGAGTTTGCCCTCGACGCCGTTCCAGTCGTCAGCATCGGGTTGTGGCTTGGTCGACCGATTGATCATGCCGAATTCGGGCGAGAGTTCGGCGTTCAGGGCTATGAACGGAACCTGGTCGGCAGGAACGTCTTCTTCGGCAAAAATGGCATTGGCGGGACACTCGGGCACACAGACGGCGCAGTCGATGCATTCGTCGGGGTCGATAACGAGAAAGTTGGGGCCCTCGCGAAAACAATCAACGGGGCAGACATCAACACAGTCTGTGAATTTGCATTTGATACAGTTTTCGGTGACGACGTGGGTCATGAGGGAAAGCTCCAACAGTGGGTATCGCAATGGTCAATACCGCGGCGACCTGGCGTGTTGGACAGGGCTGTGTCGATGGGTGAGGCATTAAACATTACAATTAGGCAAGACTATGTGATCAAGATTTTACCTAATAAACACATCAGCCCTTGTATTGACCTGTCGAGCCGTCGGGTCTTTCAATTTTTTATGTTGGCGCTTGCTTAATGATAATTACCTCGCTTTTAGACACTGATCTGTACAAGTTCACCATGATGCAGGTCGTGTTGCATCAATTTCCGGCTGCGCAGGTCGAGTATCGTTACAAGTGCCGCACGCCCAATATCAACCTTAGTGCGTATCTTGACGAAATCCGCGCAGAAATCCATTCGCTGTGCCAGCTCAAGTTCACCGAGCCCGAGCTCGAGTACCTGCGCAGCTTAAGGTTCATTAAAAGCGACTTTGTCGATTTTCTGGGCTTGTTTCATTTGCCTGAAAAGTGCATACACCTGTCGCTGGGCGAAAAGCCCGGAGAAATCGACATCACGGTAAAAGGGCCATGGCTGCACACCATCTTGTTCGAGATTCCGGTGCTGGCCATCGTCAACGAGGTTTACTTCCGCAACGAATGCCAGAACCCCGGCTGGGACGAAGGCCGGCAGCGGTTGCAGTCAAAAATGCAGTTGGTTGTAGACGACCCCGAGCTCGTGGATTTCCGGGTGGCAGAATATGGCACGCGGCGCCGTTTTTCCAAGCTGTGGCATGAAGAAGTCCTGACCACCATGAAGCGGCAGATGGGGGTGCATTTTGCGGGCACCAGCAACGTCAAGCTGGCCATGAAGCATAACGTCACACCACTGGGCACCATGGGCCACGAGTACCTTCAGGCGTGTCAGGCGCTGGGGCCGCGTTTGCGCGATTCTCAGGTTTTTGCGCTCGAGGTATGGGCCAAAGAATACCGTGGAGACCTTGGCATTGCGCTGTCCGATGTCTACGGCATGGATGCTTTCCTGCGCGACTTCGACATGTATTTTTGCAAGCTGTTCGACGGTGCGCGCCACGACTCGGGCGACCCGTTTTTGTGGGGTGAGCGCTTGCTGGCTCATTATGCTGCCAACCGCACCGACCCTCGCACCAAGACGCTGGTCTTTTCAGACGCCCTGACGTTTCCGCGCGCCATCGAGCTGGCGCAGCGCTTTGCCGGTCGTTGTAAGGTGTCGTTCGGTATTGGCACCAACCTTACGAACGACCTGGGGCATGAGCCGTTGCAGATCGTCATGAAAATGGTCCGGTGCAACGGGCAACCGGTGGCCAAGGTTTCCGATGCGCCCGAAAAAACCATGTGCGACGACCCCGCATATCTGGCTTACTTGCGCCAGGTGTTTCAGCTGCCCCCTAGCCCTTAAGGGCATGTTTTACGCGTCTCAGGAGAAAAAATGAGCGATATCCAGCGTTTCAACGTCGGCAAGCGTTTGTCGGACATGGCAATTTACAACGGCGTGGCCTATTTGGCCGGACAGGTTCCCGAGGACGGCAAAGCCGACATCGGGGAACAGACCCGCCAGGTTCTGTCAACCATCGACCGCCTGCTTGCCCAGGCCGGCAGCGACAAAACCCGCATTCTCATGGCCCAGATTTTTCTGGCCGACCTTAGCGATTTTGCGGGCATGAACGCCGTATGGGAAACCTGGGTGCCGGCCGGAAACGCGCCGCCGCGCGCGACCGTCCAGGCGCTGCTGGCCGACCCCGAGTTTAAAGTTGAAATCGTGGTAACCGCCGCGGTGGGTTAAAACTAAAAAAAACAGCCGGGTACTCAAAGCAATAGGGCGGCCATTGTGCCCCCCAGCTCTTGGCAACGGGCCCGGTCTTGGGGCCCGATTTCTTTTGGGGCGGCAATGGCTTCGGGGCTTTGGGCATGCGTCAGCACAATATGAGGGGGAGCGGCAAGCTCAAGCCGCCAGCCGGTGCAGATTCTTTCAGTCTGACGTACAGCCCCGTGGCCGTCCGACCCTGCGGCCACAAGTACGACACAGGGCCGCCCGTTTAGCTTGTCCAGCACATCGTAATAGCAACGATCGAAAAACTCCTTCATTTCTCCGCTAAGCGAACCCAGGTTTTCGGGGGCGCAAAAAATGAATCCGTCGGCATCGAGCAGGTCTTGGGCGGTGGTTTGGGCTGCGCCCGATAGAAGAGCCTGGAATCGGCCTTCAGCATTTAATTGGCGTGCTATATCGAGCGCGCCACTTTGTGCGGCGCAGGCCATCTGGCATGCCGTGCCGGTGCGCGAATGCCAGACGATGATCAGCTTGCGGCGGGTGGTGTCGTCCATGGTGTTGTGTGGCGGCCGGATTCAAGAAACGGTAGTATAGAAGCCGCTTTAACGATTAATGAATGGCTGCGGGCCGCCCGGGCATGACCGGCGCTTGTGCCTGATGCATGTCATTCACGTTTCTTCCGTTTTTTCATCCATCCATATATGTCCAGCATACCTCCTTCCGACGCCACGGCCGATACGGCTCCGTTTGATGCGGCCTGGTTCGAGCAGGCGGCTGCCGGGCTCGATGAAGAAGGCGGGGCGCTGCTGCAGGCAGCCGTTCAGTGGGTCAGGCAGCCGTTACAGGGCGTAAAAGCGGGCACGGGCGAAGCGCTCGATTCGCATGCTGCCTCGGTGGCGCGTATCTTGGCCCAGATGCATACCGACGCGCAGACACGAGCCAGCGCCTT
>NZ_DATJBQ010000084.1:0-3324 GCF_035515275.1 Pusillimonas sp. | reverse complement strand
CCTTGACGCCGAGGACGGCGTGCTTGGTTTCGAGCGCGTCTGTTCCGCTGTTCAGGCCGGGAGGCTCAAGTATCAGTTTCAGCGTCTGGTGCTGGCCGGGTTTTCAGAGCTCTCGCCGCGCATGGCGGCGCTGATCGAGGCTTTCCGGGTTCAAGGAGTGGCGCTTTGCGAGCTGCAATTGAACGCCCCCCAAGCCAATTCCATTTCTCGTGTCCAGGCGCCCGATCCCGATGCAGAGTGGCGGTTGGCGGCTCGGTGGGCCAAAAAAAATTTAAGCCTTCAACCCGAAGGGCGGTTTGCCATTGTTGCTGCTCAACTCGAGAGCGACGTTGCCCTGGCACATCGAGTGCTGCGCGAAGCGCTTGGCGACGCACAGGGGCGCCCAGAGTTCAGCTACAACATTGCGGTTGCGCGGCCTTTGTCCAAATGGCCGCTGGTTCGGGCGGCGCTTGCCTGGCTGAATTTAATGGCCCAGATGTTGCGTCACAGGCAGTGCACCCCGGCCGACGCGGGTGCGGCGTTGCTGGCGGGCGCTTGCGTGGCCGATACAGACGAGGCAGGCGGACGTGCCCGCATCGATGCCAGGTTGCGCGCCGACGCCGTGGTCAACCTGCCGCTGGGCGAGTTTTCGCGACGCCTGGCGCCTTTGGCGCCTGCGTTGGCGAAGGCATGGGTCGAATGCATTGAGCAGGCCATGGCCAACGCTTCCAGAACGACCATCGATGTCTGGGTGGCGCGGTTCAAGCGATGGCTGCAGCTGTTGGGGTTTCCCGGGCAGGCGGCGCTCGACACCCACGTCTATCAAACGGTCGACGCATTTCAACGCATGCTCGAGAGCCTCTCGCGCCAGTCTCTTGTTCTGGGCCCCCTGGGTTTTGGCGAGGCCGTGTCCGAGTTGTCGTCATTGGCCGCGCAAACGCCATTCCAACCCCAACGAGACCCCACGGCCAGGCTCGACGTGCAAGGTTTTCTGGAAACCGAAGGCGGGCGATGGGATGCCGTATGGGTGCTTGGCTTGACCGACGAGGTATTGCCTGCTGCAGCTCGTCCCAACCCGCTGTTGCCGTTGTCGGCCTTGCGTCGTGCCGATGCGCCCCGAGCCACGCCTGAGCGCGAACTGCATTGGGCAAAAAGCATGTTCGAGGCGTTGTTGCGCACGGCTCCAAAGGTGTGGCTAAGCCATGCCCTCCAGGAAGGCGAGCGCGAGCTTCGACCCAGTCCGTTCATTGCCGCGTTCAATGCCGAAGCGCCGATGCCCGACTTGCGGGCGATTGAACCTGTGGCAATGGAGCGCGTAATTGACGACCAAGGGCCGCCCTTGCCGCAGGGCGCGGTTACCAAGGGGGGTATCGCCGTGATCGATACTCAGGCAAGAAACCCCTTGTGGGCCTTTGCCAAGTATCGCCTGGGTGCCAGCCAATTGCCCGATTACGCCGAGCTGGCCGACCAGAACGCCAGGGGGGTATTCCTGCACAAGTGCATGGAGCTTATATACAAACAGGTGCCCGACAGCGAAAGCCTGCATCAGTGGCGCACGGACGGCGGCCTTTCGGACATGATCGACGACGCGCTGCAGCGTGCGGCCGACGAATGCCTTGCCGACTACGGCAATACGGTGCGCGAACTCGAGATTCAGCGCAGCGAAGCAATTTTGCAAGATTGGTTCGCGCTTGAACTGACTCGAGGCCGGTTTTCCGTAAAGGCCATCGAAGAAACCTACCCGTGGTCGCACGGCCCGCTGCAGCTTAGCCTGCGTCTCGATCGGGTGGATGTTTTGGCTGATGGGGCGTTGGCAGTCATTGACTACAAGACAGGCGCCGGCCCCATCGACCCCAAGCCCGACTGGATGCGCGAACGACCGGTGGGCTTGCAACTGCCCTTTTATGCGGCAGTGCTGGCCGACGGCAGCGATCAGGTCGGCGCGCTTTTGCTCGCCCGGTTGCACGCGCGGGGCATCGAGCTAAAAGGCTTGTCAGACGGAGACTGCGGCGTCACGGGCCCCGCCGTATTGTCCGACTGGCCTGATTTTCAGCATCTCGATTGGGAAGGCCTGATGTCGCAGTGGCGGGAAACCATACGGCGGCTGGCCGACGAATACGCCGAAGGGGTGGCTGTTAATACAAGCTTGCGGTCAACTGACCTGGCTTATTGCGACGTGTTGCCGTTTTTACGCTTGAACCAAGAGGACGGCCATGTCGATTAGGCCGCCTTCCGACGCGTCGGTCCGGCAGGCCGCGCTAGACCCCACACAATCGTTTTTGATTCAGGCTCCTGCAGGATCTGGCAAGACTGAACTGCTGACAGACCGAATTCTGGCCTTGCTTGCAACGGTCGATCGGCCCGAAGAGATTCTGGCCATTACCTTTACGCGTAAGGCGGCATCCGAGATGCATGCGCGGGTGTTGTCGAAATTGCGCGCTGGAACCGGGCCCGAACCTCAAGAGCCGCATAAACGGCTTAGCTGGCTGCTTGCGCGGCAAGCCATGGCCCGTAACCTCGAACAGGGCTGGAACCTGCTCGAGTACCCGGCCAGGCTCAGTATCCGCACCATCGACTCGTTTTGTTCGTGGCTGGTGCGCGCCACCCCCTGGCTAAGTACGCTGGGCGGCCTGCCTGGCATTACCGAACACGCGACCGACCACTACCTGGAAGCCGCCAAGGCCACCCTGGCCATGGCCGATGACGACGAGGCGGTGGCTCGGCTCATCGCTCATCTGGACGTCGACATGCGCGCAGCTCAGGAGCTCATTGCAGCCATGCTGGCCGGCCGCGACCAGTGGCTGCCCTTGCTTGGCGAGGGCAGTGATGCGGGTACTTTGCTGCATAACCTGACGCAGGCTCTCGAGGCCGACTTGCGTGTGCTGGCCCAGGGCATGCCGCCGGGCTGGGCGCAGGCATTGGCGCAACCCATATCGGCGGCGGTTGCCAGTTTGCAGGCGGCCCAAAAACCTTGTGTGTTCGATGCCTTGCTTGACTGGGACGGCCGCACGCTTGAGCCCGGTTTTTCGGAATTGGCCCGTTGGCAGGCGCTGGCTGGCGTGCTCTTGACACAAGCCAATACCTTGCGACGAACCATCGACAAGCGCATGGGTTTTGACGCAGGCTCTGCGCACAAAGACAGTTTTATGCAGTGGCTTACCGCATGCGACCCCGACGAATCCTGGGTCAGTTGCCTGGCGCGTGTCCGCTCTGCGCCGGTGGGCGGGTATCAGCCCGAACAGCTCGCCGTGCTCAACGACCTGATTCAAGTGTTGTGGCTGGCAACGGCGCAACTGAAAGTACGCTTTGCCCAACAAAAAGAAGTCGATTTCGTCGAAATTTCGC
>NZ_DATJBQ010000083.1:0-39850 GCF_035515275.1 Pusillimonas sp. | reverse complement strand
AATCAGCCGCCTCAAGCGCCTTGCGGACGGCCTCTTTGTCTTGCATCTTGCCGTCGAGCTTTTTGATGACCGAGGCGATCAGGTTGGCTGCGTCGTAGGACTGGGCGGCATACAACGAGGGCGCACGGTTGTATTTTTTCTCGAAAGCTTCGACGAACTGCTTGTTTTGAGCGTTATCGAGGTTGGGCGCATAGGGTGAGTGGGTGATGACACCCAGGGCGATGTCTTGAAGTGCTGGCAGGGTAGAGCCGTCGACCGTGCTGGCAGAGATAAGCGGCACCTTGCCCAGCAGGCCGGCCTGACGGTATTGCTTGACGAAGTTCACACCCATGCCGCCGGGGTAGAACACATAGACCGCGTCAGGATTGGCCTGCTGCAGCTGGGCGATCTCGACCGAATAGTCCATCTGGCCGATTTGTGTATAGACCTCGTCGACGACCTCGCCTTTGTAGAAGCGCTTGAACCCGGCCAGGGCGTCTTTGCCGGCCTGGTAATTGGGCGCCATGATGTACATCTTTTTATAGCCCTGGTTGGTGGCGATCTGGCCGCCGCCTTCATGCAACTGGTCGTTGTTCCAGGACGTTGAGAAAAAATAGGGCGAGCACTCGGCGCCCGACATGGGCGAGGGGCCGGCGTTGGAACCGATTAAAAAGGTCTTGGAATCAAGAATGGGCGTGCGGGCGGCCATCATGACGTTAGAGAAAATGATGCCGGTAACGAAATCGACCTTGTCGTTGTTGACCAGCTTGCGCGCAATCTGCACGCCCAGCTCGGGCTTGAGCTGGTCATCTTCAACAATGACGTTGACGTCTTGCCCGCCCAGCTTGCCACCGTTTTGCTCGACGGCCAGCATGAAACCGTCGCGCTGGTCCTGGCCCAGCGCAGCGCCCCCGCCTGACAGCGTGGTGATCAGCCCGATCTTGATTTCGGCGTGCGCTGCGCTTGCCCCGAAGCTCAGGGCAATGGCCGAGGCCAGAAGCATTTTTTTGAAGTGTGTTTGCATGTCTCTTCCTTGTTGTGGTTGGTGCCGAACATCCTGACGCTTACCTTGGGTTACGTCAAGGTTTGGCTTATGCAGGTACTGCTTGAATATTGAAAAATTGGCCGGCGTTGCCGCCAAGCAAACCGTTGCGCACGGGCTCGGTGAAGTTGCTTTCGCGGATGAGGCTGCCGATTTTCTTTTCGCCCAGCGGAAACGGGTAATCGGACCCCAGCATGACCTGTTTTTCACCCATGACGCGCACTAAAAACTCAAGAGCATGAGGGTCGAACACGGCCGAGTCGACACAGAAGCGATCCACATACGACGAGGGCGGGTTGGGGCAGTCTTGGCGGATAATGTCGCGCTCGCGCCAGGCGTTGTCGGCCCGGCCAAGCAAAAAGGCGAAGCTGCCGCCCCCGTGCGCAAAACAGATCTTGAGCGTACGAGGCAATTTTTCGAAGGCGCCCGACAGTATCAATGAAAGAATGCCCAGCTGCGTTTCGGCCGGCATGGCCACCAGCCACGGCAACATCCATTTTTTCATGCGGTTTTCGCCCCCCATCATGTCCCAGGGGTGAACCAGCAGGGGTATGTCTTCGTTGGCGCAATGAGCCAGAAAGGTCAGCAAGTGCTCGTGGTCGAGATCTTTGTCGCCCAAGTGGTTGCCAATTTGTACGCCCAGGTGGCCGGTGCTTTTCGCGCGCGAGGCTTCGGCGCAAGCCGCCTCGACGTCTTGCAGCGGTACTTGGGCCAGCGCCTTCAGGCGACCGGGGTTGTGACTGCATTGTTCAAGCGCGTAATCGTTCATGCGCTGCGCCCAGGGCAGGGCCCGCTCGATGGGGTAGCGGTAGCCGAACATAATCGGCGTGGCACACATGAGCTGAATGTCGACGCCGCCGGCGTCCAGTTCTTCGATACGACGGGCAGGGTCCCACAGCGCCGAATAAACCGGGCGGAAGGCCTTGCTGCCCGCCATGAGCATGCCGCTTCCGTCGCCGTTGTCTTTTAGCCAGGGAGCCGCCTCGGGGTCGAGCCTGGCGGCTTCGGCCTGTGTAATGGGCGGGAAGAAATGCGAATGAATGTCGATGACGGGCTGTGCAACCGGGTGATTCAAGGTGCTGCTCCTAGTGGTTTTTTGCCATGGCATGGGCCTCGCGCCCCGGGTGTACCGCGCCGCAGTTGGAACAGACGCGCAAATCGGGGTTTTGATAGAACTGATCAAACAGCGGCGGCAGGTCTTTGACGATGCTTTGAAGCTGGACTTCGACCCGGTGCACCAGATGGTCGCACTCAAGGCAATACCACTCGAAGCCGTCAAGCAGTTTTTCGGGGCGCTTGCGCTCGATGACCAGGCAGCGGCTGTCGGGTTCGGGACGTTGCGGCGAATGACGTACATGAGGCGGCAGCAAGAAGATGTCGCCCTCTTGCAGGTCGATGCGCTGCCGCTTGCCGTCGTGCATGATGTTCAGGTAAGCATTGCCCTTGAACTGGTAGAAAAATTCTTCAAGCGGGTCGTCGTGGTAGTCGGTGCGATGGTTCGGCCCACCCACCACGGTAACGATAAAGTCGGCGTCTTCCCAGATTTGCTGGTTGCCTACCGGGGGTTTAAGCAGATGGTCGTTATCTTTGAGCCAGCGCTGGAAATTAAGCGGGGGGCCGTACTTGAACATGTCTGTCTCCGTTTTTGTCGTGCGGGGCGCCGTGGCAACCGCTGTTGTCGCTTCTTGAGTATACGTAAGCAACGCTATGGTTATAAAGTGAAATCGACCACCGCCGACGCAGGCGTGCCGCACACTGAAGAATGATTCTTATTAACCAAAGTAGCAGGGAAAACGCACTAATCTTGGCTTTTTCCACGCGCCAGACCTATACTCGGCATAGACCCACAAAATCTAGGGTTATTTCGTAACGATACAACAAGAATCGGTTGTTTCAATCATCTGGAGATCGTCATGGTCAACATGAGTCGACGGCAGTTCTTCAAGGTGACAGGGGCATCGTTGGCAGGATCCAGCCTGACGTTGTTGGGGGCCGCCCCCGCACCGGCCATGGCTGAAGTCCGCCAATACAAGCTGGCGCGCATGACGGAAACGCGCAATACCTGTCCTTACTGTTCGGTGGCATGCGGGGTGCTGATGTACAGCCTGGGCGACGGTGCAAAAAATGCCACCGCCCGTATCGTACATATCGAAGGCGACTCCGACCACCCGGTCAACCGCGGCACGCTTTGTCCCAAGGGCGCGGGCCTTATCGATTTCATCAACAGCCCCAACCGCCTCAAGTACCCCGAGTACCGGGCCCCGGGCTCTGACACCTGGCAGCGAATTTCATGGGACGACGCGCTCGAGCGTATCGCCACCCTCATGAAGCAAGACCGCGATGCCAACTTCATCGAGCGCAACGAACAAGGCCAGGTGGTCAATCGTTGGCTTACCACCGGCATGCTGGCCGCGTCCGCCAGCTCCAACGAGGTTGCCTACATTACGCATAAGGTCATGCGTAGCCTTGGCGCACTTGCATTCGACAACCAAGCACGTGTCTGACATGGTCCGACGGTGGCAGGTCTTGCCCCGACGTTTGGCCGTGGAGCGATGACGAACCATTGGGTCGACATCAAGAACGCCGATGTAGTACTGATTATGGGCGGAAACGCCGCTGAAGCTCACCCCTGTGGCTTCAAGTGGGTTACCGAGGCGAAAGCACACAATAAAGCCAAGCTTATCGTGGTCGATCCGCGTTTTACGCGCTCGGCATCGGTGGCTGATTTTTACGCGCCCATCCGAACCGGAACCGACATTGTGTTTCTGGGCGGGGTAATTCGCTATCTCATCGAAAACGACAAGGTCCAGCACGAATACGTGCGCAACTACACCGACCTTCCGTTTATCGTGCGCGAAGACTTCTCCTTCGAAGACGGCCTGTATTCGGGCTACAACGAAGAAACCCGCACCTACAACAAGGCTTCCTGGGACTACGAACTAGACGAAACCGGTTACGTTCGCACCGATCCCACCTTGCAGCACCCGCGTTCGGTGTACCAGCTGCTTAAAGAGCACTACTCGCGCTACACGCCCGAGATGGTCGCCCGTGTTTGCGGCACCCCCGAGGACAAATTCCTTAAGGTGTGCGAGATGCTGGCGTCCACCTCTACGCCCGACCGCGCCGGTACCATCATGTATGCGCTGGGCTGGACCCAACACTCCATCGGCTCGCAAATTATTCGCACCGGTGCAATGTTGCAACTGTTGCTGGGCAATATTGGTATTCCGGGCGGCGGCATGAACGCCCTTAGGGGGCACTCGAACATTCAGGGTCTTACCGACCTTGGCCTCATGTCGAACCTGCTCCCGGGTTACCTGACCCTGCCCAACGATTCCGAGCAGCGCTACGAAGACTACATCGCCAATCGTACGCAAATGCCGTTGCGGCCCAACCAGCTTAGTTACTGGCGCCACTACAGCAAGTTCCACGTCAGCCTCATGAAGGCATGGTGGGGCAAGGCTGCACGCCCGGACAACAACTGGGGCTACGACTACCTGCCCAAAATGGACAAGCCGTACGACATGCTGCAGGCCTACGAACTTATGGACCAGGGCAAAATGAACGGCTACATCTGCCAGGGGTTCAACCCCCTGGCCGCTGCACCGTACAAGGCCAAGCTGCTCAACGGGTTTTCCAAGCTCAAGTACATGGTCATCATGGACCCGCTCGTTACCGAAACGTCCGAGTTCTGGCGAAACATGGGCGAGCACAACGATGTCGACACCGCTTCCATCCAGACCGAAGTTTTCCGTCTGCCAACCACCTGCTTCGCAGAAGAAGAAGGTGCGCTGGTCAGTTCGGGGCGTTGGCTGCAATGGCACTGGAAGGGTGCAAACCCGCCGGGCGAAGGCAAGAGCGACATCGAGATCATGGCCCTTCTGTACAACCGCTTGCGCGAAAAGTACGAGAAAGAGGGCGGAACCTACCCAGACCCCATCGTCAACCTCGATTGGCCGTACGCAATTGCGCAGAACCCCACGGCCGAAGAGTTGGCCAAAGAGTACAGCGGGCGCGCCCTGGTCGACCTGGTCGACCCCAAAGACCCCACGCGCGTGTTGCGCAAGGCCGGCGAGCAGCTTGCGGGTTTCGGCGAAATGCGCGACGACGGTTCCACCCTTGGGGGTTGCTGGATCTACGCCGGCTGCTGGTCGCCGGCGGGCAACCTGATGGCCCGACGCGACAACAGCGACCCCACCGGTATCGGCCAGACGCTGAACTGGGCGTGGTCGTGGCCGGCAAACCGACGCATTTTGTACAACCGCGCGTCATGCGACCTTGAAGGCAAGCCGTTCGACCCCAAACGCAGTCTTGTTCATTGGAACGGCAAGTCGTGGGTGGGCGCCGATGTGCCCGACTACAAGGCAGACGAAAACCCCCTCGACGGAATGGGTCCGTTCATCATGAACCCCGAGGGCGTGGCGCGTTTCTTTGCCCGCAAGGGCATGGCCGAAGGCCCCTTCCCCGTGCACTACGAGCCGTTCGAAACACCTTTGGGGTACAACCCGTTGTTCCCCGAAGAAAAACGCGCTGTCAGCAATCCGGCTGCGCGCGTGTTCAAGAACGACCTCGAAGCCATGGGTACGGTTGCCGACTTCCCCTATGTGGGTACCACCTATCGCCTGACCGAGCACTTCCATTACTGGACCAAGCACGTCGAGCTCAACGCTATTCTGCAACCCGAGCAGTTCGTTGAAATCGGCGAAGGCCTGGCCCAGGAATTGGGTATTGGTCATGGGGATCGGGTCAAGGTGTCGTCCAACCGCGGTTATATCAAGGCGGTGGCCGTTGTCACCAAGCGGATCAAAACGCTAACCGTCGAGGGCAAGCCGTGTCATCAGGTGGGTATCCCCATTCACTGGGGCTTTGTCGGGTTGGCAAAACCCGGCTTCCTGGCCAATACACTCACACCCTCGGTAGGAGACGGCAACACGCAAACACCCGAGTTCAAATCTTTTCTCGTCAACGTCGAGAAAGTTTAGGAGTAAGCCATGCCATTGCAATCATTGGATATCAAAAGGCGCTCCGCCACGACAACGCCCATGCCCAGCGAGCGAGACGCGCAGGTAGGCGGCGGCGTTGCCAAGCTTATCGACACCACGAAGTGCATCGGCTGCAAGGCATGCCAGGTAGCCTGCATGGAGTGGAACGACACCCGGGACGTTATCGGTAGCAACGTGGGGGTATACGACAACCCCGCTGACCTTACCGCCAACTCCTGGACGGTGATGCGCTTTTCCGAGTACGAAAACGAAGCCAGCGATCTCGAGTGGCTGATTCGTAAAGACGGCTGCATGCACTGCGAAGACCCCGGCTGCCTCAAGGCATGCCCGTCTCCCGGGGCCATCGTGCAGTACAACAACGGTATTGTCGACTTCCACCAAGAAAACTGCATTGGCTGCGGCTATTGCATCACCGGGTGCCCGTTCGACATTCCCCGCATCTCGCAAAAGGACAACAAGGTGTACAAGTGCACCTTGTGTTCCGACCGCGTGGCGGTGGGGCAAGAGCCGGCTTGCGTCAAGACCTGTCCTACCGGTGCCATTGTGTTCGGCACCAAAGAAGACATGATCCAGCACGCCGACCATCGCATTGTCGACCTCAAGTCACGAGGCTTCGACAACGCGGGGCTGTACGATCCGGCAGGGGTGGGCGGCACACACGTCATGTACGTGCTGCATCACGCCGACAAACCGGGTTTGTACAACGACCTTCCCAAAGACCCAACCATCAGCCCGATGGTCTCGGTCTGGAAAGGCATTGCCAAGCCGTTGGGGGTTGCAGCAATGGCGCTTACCGCTCTGGTTGGGTTCTTCCACTATATTCGGGTGGGCCCCAACGAAGTCACCGAAGACGATGAGCGCGCAGCCGACGAGCACGACCGTAAATCGCAGGAGGCTACTCATGAGTAACGCGAAAAACCCCAGGCTCATCCGTCGGTACACGGCGGCTGAACGCACCAATCACTGGTTAGTGGCCATTGCGTTTGTATTGCTGGCCCTTTCCGGCTTGGCGTTGTTTCATCCTTCCATGTACTGGATGACAGCCCTGTTTGGCGGAGGCACCTGGACACGCATCTTGCACCCGTTTGTGGGCGTGTTCATGTTCTTGCTGTTTTTCGTACTTGCTGCGCGAATGTTCCGGCACAACAAGTGGGAGAAACGCGATAATCAGTACCTGAAGCAGTTTGGCGACGTGGTTAACAACCGCGAAGACAAACTGCCCGAAATCGGGCGTTACAACGCAGGCCAAAAAGTGCTGTTTTTTGCGCTTATCATTCTGATGTTGGGGCTTTTGCTGACCGGCATCGTCATGTGGCGTTCGTACTTTGATTTCGGCGTTGAGCTGATTCGCCTGGCTTCTGTTCTGCACGCCATCTTTGCATTTTTAATCATCGTTGCGATTATTGTGCATATTTACGCAGGCTTCTGGGTCAAGGGCTCGTTACATGCCATGACCCGTGGTACGGTCACTCCGGGCTGGGCCTGGAGGCATCACCGCGCCTGGTTCCGCCAGGTACGCGGCGAGCCGCATCAAAAGTAGGCCTATTTTTCCGACGCCCAACCGGGCGTCGAAGCTTGCGATGGCTGCCCCGCGTCCGCGCCGGGCAGCCATGTTTTTCAGGAGAATGCCTTGCAGCGAATTCTCGAGCGTGGCGAAATTGAGTCGCTAGATCACACTAATATTCCTCGCGTCCGCATGCCGGTGCGGGCTTCTGTCTTTGCCGACAGGGCGGCCCGGTTCAGCCAGCTGGCGCAGGGCCACCCCGCCTCTGCGTACCCTTCGCTGATGGCAAAGTTGGTCGACGCCCAGCACAATGCCCTTAAAACATGCACGGTGCCACCGGCCGACGAAGACCAGATTTCACGAGCCCAGGCCCATGGCATGCCGCCCTTACAAGCCCTAGGCTGGAACCGCACGCCCCAATGGCGCGAGCTGCTTGTGGCTCTGCTTGACCACATGGCCAAGGCCGAAGGCGTGCCCGAGCAAGCCAGGTCTGTAATCAGTGCACTGCGCGAGCAGGTGCAGTCTGACCCCGACGGCATCGAGGCTCAGGCCGATGCGGTGCTGGCCGAGCGAGACGCCGAGGTCAACAGCGCTACTGCACCGTTCATTATGGCGGCGTTGCAGGTGTACTGGACCAGTCTGGCAGTTGACTTCGACAGCAACCAGTTGCCGGTCGTCAGCCCGTTCGGCGTGTGCCCGGTGTGCGGCAGCCTGCCGGTCTCCAGCGTAGTGCGTGTGGGTGGGCAGGCCGACGGTTGCCGCTACCTGTGCTGCTCGTTATGTTCAACCGAATGGCATCAGGTGCGGGTTACCTGCACACACTGCGAAGACAACAAAACCATTGCCTATCATTCGATCGAAGAGGGTACCGAAGGCGTCAAGGCCGAGTCTTGCGACAATTGCCATAGTTATCGCAAAATCTTCTATCAAGAAAAAGACTACAACTTTGATCCCGTGGCCGACGACCTGGCCAGTCTTACCCTCGACATGCTGATGGGTGAGGCCGGCTATTCGCGCGCTAGCGGCAACCCCCTGCTTTGGCAGGGCACGGAGCAATAAACCATGGCGGCAACGCCCAGGGCGGAATCACGGCCGGCCGGCGCCTCTGACATCCCTTCCGTTGAGCGGCTGATGGGCGCCCCGCCGTGCGCCGAGCTTGTGGCTACTTACGGCCGCACGCGCGTGCTGGGTGTCCTGCGCAAGCTTTTAGCGGGCTTGCGCGACCAGGCCCTGCAAGGCGGCCTTGGCATCGATGCGCTAAGTGACGCTGCCATTGTCGGGCAGGCGCGCATGCAATTGCAGCAAGCCGACCAGCCTCATTTACGGGCGGTGTTTAACTTGACGGGCACCGTGTTGCACACCAACCTGGGCCGCGCCTTGTTGCCCGACGAGGCGGTGCAGGCGGTTGTGCAGGCCATGCTGGCACCGGCCAACCTTGAGTACGACCTGGCCACCGGCAAGCGCGGCGACCGCGACGACCTGATCAACGACTTGCTGTGCGAGCTGACCGGCGCTGAAGCGGCTACTGTGGTCAACAACAATGCGGCTGCCGTATTGTTGATGCTTAATGCCCTGGGCAACCGCCGCGAGGTCATCGTGTCGCGAGGCGAGCTGGTCGAGATAGGCGGTGCCTTTCGTATCCCGGACATCATGCAGCGCGCCGGCGCCCGGCTGGTCGAGGTGGGCACCACCAATCGAACCCATCTTTCCGACTACGAGCAGGCCATTAACCCGCGCACGGCCATGCTGCTGAAGGTGCATTGCAGCAACTACGCCATTTCGGGGTTCACCAAAAGCGTCGAGGTCGACGACGTGGCCCAGATAGGGCGTCGCCACGGTGTGCCTACTGCGGTTGATCTGGGTAGTGGCACCTTGCTCGACCTGACCCAATGGGGTTTGCCCCAAGAGGCCACGGTACGCGAAACCATTCAGGCGGGCGCCGACATTGTTACCTTCAGCGGTGACAAGCTGTTGGGCGGGCCTCAGGCCGGCCTGCTGGTGGGCCGCGCCGACCTGATCAAAAAGATTAAAAAGAACCCGCTGAAGCGGGCGCTACGAGTGGGCAAGCTGACCCTGGCGGCCCTTGAGCCGGTGCTGGCCATGTACCGGTCGCCCGAGCTTCTGGCTGCGCGCCTGACCACCTTGCGCTTGTTGACCCGCCCCATGCAGGACATGCAGGCCCAGGCGCAACGGTTGCAGCCTGTGCTGCAGCAGGTGCTGGGTCAGGGCTATTCAGTGGGTCTTGAACCCATGTTCAGCCAGATCGGCAGCGGCGCCTTGCCTGTCGATCAATTGCCCAGTTTTGGGCTGGTGGTGCGCCATGCCGGCCCGGGGCGGCCGGGCCGTGCCTTGCAGAAGCTCGAAAAGCAGTTTCGCGAACTGCCTCGACCCGTTGTCGGGCGAATTGCCAACGACGCCTTGCGGCTCGACCTGCGTTGCCTCGAAGCCAAGGATGAGCCTTTGTTCATTGAACAGTTGAAGCGATCCAACCCATGATCGTCGGAACCGCCGGCCACATCGACCACGGTAAAACCACGCTGGTGCGCGCGCTGACCGGTGTGGAAACCGACAGGCTTAAAGAAGAGAAGACCCGGGGAATTTCCATTGAGCTGGGGTATGCCTACACGCCGCTCGAAAACGGCGATATTTTGGGCTTTATCGACGTACCCGGGCACGAAAAGCTGGTGCACACCATGGCCGCGGGGGCCACAGGCATCGACTTCGGCTTGTTGGTGGTGGCTGCCGACGACGGCGTCATGCCGCAAACCCACGAGCATCTGGCCATATTGGGGCTGCTGGGCGTAGGGCAGGGCGCAATTGCGCTCACCAAAGTCGACCGCGTCGATCAAGCGCGCCTTCACACCGTGCGCGCCCAGCTGGCTGCACTGACGGTGAACAGCTTTCTTCAAGACGCGCCGGTGTTTGAAACAAACGCGGCTGCCGACGAAGCCCCGGGTGTTGACCTGTTGCGGCGGCATCTGCATGAGGCCGCACAAGCCATGACCGCACGCCGATCTGACGGCCTGTTCCGGCTTGCAGTTGACCGCGTGTTTTCTTTGCCTGGTCACGGCACTGTGGTGACCGGCACGGTACACGACGGCGTCGTCGACGTAGATGCCCATGCGCAGTTGCATCTGATGCCGGCCGGCCGACCGGTGCGCGTGCGCAGCATTCATGCGCAGAACCAGCCGTCGGCTCAAGGGCGCGCCGGGCAACGTTGTGCGTTGAACCTGGGGGGCCTCGAGCGTGAGGCCGCAAAGCGTGGCGACTGGATCGCCGATGCGCGATGCTTTACGCCTTCGCGCAATGTGGACGTGCAGCTGACACTGCTTGATTCGGCCGATGCTGCAGTCAAGGCCTGGACGCCGTTGCATGTGCATCTGGGGGCGGCCCATTACGTGGCGCACGCCGTACCCTTGTCGCCCGACCCGTTGCCTGTCGGCCAGAGCGGCTGGGTGCAATTGGTGTTTGACGAAGCGGTTTGCGCCATGCCGGGCGACCGCTTCATTGTTCGCAACGCTCAGGCCAATCGCACCATCGGCGGGGGCATGGTGCTGGACGCCAATGCGCCCGACCGCAAGCGCCGCTCGCCTCAGCGTCTGGCCTGGCTTGGCGCGGTTGCGCAGCTGCGCCTGGGTGGGGGCTTAAGCGTCCTGCTTGATGAGGCCCCGTTTGGGCTGGACGAGCCGCATCTGATGCGACTGATGGGGCGCAACCCCCAGCCTCAAGAGCTGCCCGTCGATGCGCTATGGGTGCAGGCGCGTGGCGGAAGCAACCCCGTGCGTACCTTAATACTGCAGTCGCACTGGGACCATCTGGGCAGTCGGGCCGAAGAGGCGTTAAACGATTTTCATGAGCGTTGGCCTGACGAGCCGGGCCTGGACGCGGCCCGCTTGCGCCGTGTCGCCCTGCCGACCATTCCCGAAACACTTTGGCTCGCTCTGCGCGACGAGCTTGTGGCCGCCAAACGACTGGTGCGCAACGGCCCCTGGCTGCATCGGCCCGGGCACGAGGCTTCGTTGTCGGCCGAAGAAACCGAGCTTGCCGAACGCCTGTTGCCCGCCATTCATGCCGGTGCCTACGACCCGCCCTGGGTGCGTGACATGGCGCACAAGTTCGACCAGCCCGAAGACCATGTGCGCCAGTTGCTCCGAAAATTGGTACGCAGCGGGCAGGTATACCAGGTGGTGCGCGACCTGTTCTACCACCGCGAGCGAGTGGCGCAATTGGCGGCGCTGCTCGAGCAGCAAGGCGGGTCAGCGGGCATTACTGCGGCGCAATTTCGCGATGCCACCGGCCTGGGCCGCAAGCGCGCCGTGCAAATTCTAGAGTTTTTTGACCGGGCCGGCTATACGCGCCGGCTTCGCGACGCCCATGTGCCCCGGGGCGATAGCGCTGCGTTCTGGCAGCGGCTATCATAGGGTGCTGCTGCGGAAGGCATTCGTGTCCGGTGGCACGGCTGGGCTTCAAACCCAGTTGGGGGCGTCAGACGTTCCCAGGTAGGTTCGACTCCTGCTGCTTTCCGCCATTTCTACTGTTTAAAATGCTTGGCCGCAGGGCGATACAGCCATTTTGCGGCTGACACGGAGACGCTTCATGTCCGGTTCCCCTGCTGTTGAATCCGCCCCCCCGCGTTTAACATCGCTTTCGCACGGAGGCGGCTGCGGTTGCAAGATTGCGCCCGGGGTGTTGTCGGAATTGCTGGCCGGCATGCCGGGCGTCGGGGCCTATTCGGCGTTGCTGGTGGGCACCGAAAGCTCAGACGACGCTGCGGTTTACAAGCTTAACGACCAGCAGGCGTTAATTGCCACCACCGATTTTTTCATGCCCATTGTCGACGACCCGTACGACTTTGGCCGCATCGCCGCCACCAATGCATTGTCCGACGTCTATGCCATGGGCGGCTCGCCCATTATGGCGTTGGCCATCGTCGGCATGCCCATCAACGTGCTGCCCAAAGCCGACATTGCCGCCATACTGGAAGGCGGTGCAGCGGCGTGCAGTGCGGCGGGCATTCCCATTGCAGGCGGGCATTCAATTGATTCGGTCGAGCCTATTTACGGGCTGGCCGCCATGGGTCTGGTGCATCCCGACCGCATCAAGCGCAACGCCGATGCGCGCGAAGGCGACGTGTTGATACTAGGCAAGCCCTTGGGTGTGGGGGTTTTGTCGGCGGCGCTTAAAAAGAACCAATTGTCTGACGCGGGCTACCGGGCGATGATCGACGCCACCACGCAGTTAAACCGGCCGGGTACCGAGCTTGCCGCGCTCGAAGGTGTGCACGCCCTGACCGATGTCACCGGCTTTGGTCTATTGGGGCACACGCTGGAAATCGCTCGCGGCTCGGGCCTGGCGGCCCACCTTCGTCTGGCCGACTTGCCATGGTTGCCCGGCGTACGCGAGTTTGCCCATCAAGGCGTGATAACCGGCGCATCGGGCCGTAACTGGGCATCGTACGGCCAGGGCATAAGTTTGGCACCCGCCATTGGCGAGACCGACAAGGCCTTGCTGACCGACCCGCAGACTTCGGGTGGTCTGTTGGTGTCGTGTTCAGCTGAAACAGCCCCGCAAGTGCTTGAAATCTTCCACTCGCAGGGCTTTGGCCAGGCGGCTGTGGTGGGCGAAATGCGCGCAGGTGCGCCGCAGGTTCACGTGGCGTAGGCGCCGGGGCATTTAGCCCAGGTAAGCCACGCAGTCGACCTCGACCAAGACGCCCTGGCGATGGGGCGTGCCGCCGGTGCAGGTGCGGGTGGTTTTCTCGCCCTGCATGAATTCGCGGAACTCTTCATTGAACGCCGGAAAATCCGACACATTGCGCAGACAAACGCGCATGTTCACGACGTTGGCCATGGTGGCGCCGCCGGCTTCGAGCACTGCGCGCACATTGCTCAACACCTGCTGGGTCTGCTTGCGGATGTCGTCGGAGACAACCTCTTTGGTGGCCGGATCGAGCGGGCCCTGTCCGGAAACATAAAGAAAGTCGCCGGCCCGAATGGCCTGAGCCAGGGGCGAGGGCGTGTTTTTGTCAGTAAAGCCGGTGGTGGGTGCGGCGTTGCTATGAACAATGATCTTGGGCATGGGTGTGTCCTTTGGCTATTTTGCGCGACGTCGATATTTCGGCAGTGGTAGTAAATTTTGTCGTTATATCGATTTTGTATAAAAAATCGATATTCAATGTAGCGTAGAACCTGTTCATTGTCCATGGCGGGTGCTGCACCCGCCGATACAATGCCTACAAGAACGAATCGTTAAGGAACCACGTTGACGACGGGCAAACAGGGCGACGCACTTCAGCAGGCGCCCGCGCGATTTCTCAAGCAGTTCCGTTCAGTGCTGGCGGTAGACCGCGCCGGCAGCACGTCGGCCGCAAGTGCGCAATTGCCGTTGTCGCAGTCGGCCGTTGCCAGAGCCATACGCGAGCTCGAGTCGGGTTTGGGTACGGTTGTTTTTGAGCGAAGCCCGCAAGGCATGCTGCTTACGGCCGAGGGCCAGTTGCTGGCTTATCGTGCCGGCCGCGCCATGGCCCAGTTGCAGCAGGCCGAGGCCGAGGCGGCACATCTGGCAGAACGCCGGGGCGCGAACGCACCGGCGACGCCTGGTCGGTTTGCTGCGGCGTGTTCATATCGCCATGTCAACACATACCTTGTTTTTTGCGAGGCGCGCAGCGAAAGCGCGGCGGCGCGACAACTAGGCGTCAGCCAGCCCGCTGTAAGCCAGACATTGCGTCAACTTGAACATATGCTGGGCACAAGCTTGTATCAACGCTCGGCCCGGGGCCTGCGTCTGACCGAAAGCGGCGAGGCGGTACTGCGGCGCGCGAAACTTGCGATGGATGAGTTTCGGCTAGCGCAAGAAGACCTGGGAGCGTTTCGGGGCAAGATGCGCGGCCGCATCGTGGTGGGGGCCCTGCCGTTATCGGCGGGCGCCTTGGTACCTAGGGCTGTAGAACAGGTATTGGCGCTGAACCACGAGCTTCATGTCACGATCGTGGACGGCACGTACGATGCCCTGATGCATCAACTGCAGCATGCCGAGGTCGACATTATTGTGGGTGCCTTGCGCCTGGGCGGGGCAGGCGCCGACGTGAATCAAGAGACCCTGTTTACCGACACGCTTTCAGTGGTCGTGCGCCAAGGGCACCCCTTGCTGCAGCGGTCGCCAAGCGGCTTGCATGAACTGGTGGACGAGTCGTGGCTGGTGCCGCTTTCGGGCACGCCTGCGCGCGCCGCATTCGAACGCGCTTTTGCTGCCGAAGGGGTGGCGGCGCCCCACGGACCGCTTGAGGTAAACAGTGCGGCGGTTTTGCAGGCACTGCTTTTGGAGAGTGACCGGTTGGCCTTGGTGTCGCGCAGGCAAGTGGCGCGCGAGGTGTCGGCCGGCCTGCTGGCGGTGCTGCCGGTGAAGGTAAAGCAAACGACTCGTCATATTGGTATTACCACCCGCTCTGACGCAGACCCTGGCGCGGGTCTCCGGCTTTTCATGGAGCAGATAAGAGTCCTGGCCAGAGATCAGTTATAAGCAATACGCATAACGAAGCGGGTGAATGTCACTGGAGGGGGTCGGCGGGTTTTGCCACACTGTATGCCTAGCAGGTTTTGAACCCATACAGGAACTTCCATGAACGCAAGTACCGCATCCTCCCCTCGCGCCGGGCTCGTTATCAGTGCGCACTCGGCCGATTTCGTCTGGCGCGCAGCCGGCGCCATTGCCAGCCATGTACGCCAGGGCTATCGCATGAAGGTCGTTTGTCTTTCGTTCGGCGAGCGCGGCGAGTCGGCCAAGCTGTGGCGCAAAGAAGGCATGACCCTGGAAGAGGTCAAAGAGGGTCGTCGCGAAGAAGCCCAAAAGGCCGCCGAGATTCTGGGCGCCGAAATTGAATTCTTCGACCTGGGCGATTACCCCATGCGAGTCGATGAACAGGCTTTGTTCCGCCTGGTCGACGTCTATCGCGACGTCCAGCCTGAATTCGTTCTAAGCCACTCGGTCAAGGATCCGTATAACTTCGATCACCCCCTTGCCATGCATGTGGCGCAAGAGGCCCGCATCATCGCCCAGGCCGAAGGCCACAACCCGGGCCAGAAGGTGGTGGGGGCGCCCCCGGTCTACGCCTTTGAGCCGCACCAGACCGAGCAATGCGAATGGGTGCCCAATATCTTTCTCGACATTACCGACGTCTGGGACATTAAACGCCAGGCCATTGAATGCATGGCCGGGCAGGAACACTTGTGGGCCTATTACACCCGTGTTGCCCAGCAGCGCGGCGTGCAGGCCAAGCGCAATATCGGCATCACCGCCAGCCGTAATATTGAATATGCCGAAGGTTATATGCGCCTGACGCCTGCCGTCGTCGGAGACCTGTCATGATTCGAGGCGTCGTGGTACGAAACATCAAGCGCGCAAACATCGCCGACATCGAAATATTGCAAGACGCCGGTGCCGCTACCGTGCACGAGGCGCAAAGCCGCCTGGGCCTGCTGGCCCCTTACATGCGGCCCATCTGGCCGGGTGCCGCCATTGCCGGCTCGGCCGTTACGGTACTGGTCGCGCCTTCAGACAACTGGATGATTCACGTGGCGGTAGAGCAGTGCCAGGAAGGCGACATTCTGGTGGTTGCACCCACCTCCGAGTGCCACGACGGCTACTTCGGAGACCTGCTTGCCACCTCGCTGCAGGCGCGCGGCGTAAAAGGTCTCGTCATTGACGCCGGCTGCCGCGACGTCAAAACCCTGCACGAAATGGGCTTTCCGGTGTGGTCCAGGGCGGTGTCGGCGCAGGGTACGGTTAAAGAAACCCTGGGCTCGGTCAATGTGCCGGTGGTATGCGCCCAGCAGATCGTCAACCCGGGCGACGTCATTGTGGCCGACGATGACGGCGTGGCCGTGGTGCCGCTGGCCAATGTGGCGCAGGTGGCGCGCGCCGCCCAGGCCCGCCTTGAAAAAGAGGCCGCCACCCGCAAGGTCCTGGCCCAAGGCGTGCTGGGTCTTGATTACTACAAGATGCGCGAAAGGCTGGAAGCCACCGGCCTGCGCTATGTTGATTCGCTGGACGAACTGTAAGGCCCTGCCATGCAAACCCGTATACCTTGCGTCCAAATGCGCGGCGGCACCTCCAAGGGTGCGTTCTTTCTGGCGTCCGACCTGCCGGCTGACGCCGCTTTGCGCGACCAGGTCCTGCTGGCCGTAATGGGCTCGCCCGACTCGCGGCAGATCGACGGCATCGGGGGGGCTGATTCGCTGACCAGCAAAGTGGCCATTGTGTCGGCCGCCACCCGCGAGGACGCCGACGTCGATTACTTGTTTGCTCAGGTCCTTATTGACGAGGCCAGGGTTGATTACGGCCAGAATTGCGGCAATATGCTTGCGGGTGTCGGGCCTTTTGCCATCGAGCGGGGCTTGGTGCCGGCGGGGGGCGACACCACATGTGTCGCCATCCATATGGTCAATACCGCGCAGGTGGCCATTGCCACGGTGTCAACGCCCGACGGCCGGGTTTGCTACGAAGGTAACCAGCGCATCGATGGCGTGCCGGGCACGGCGGCAGCCATTCCACTACAGTTTCGTGACACGGCCGGGTCGTCTTGCGGCGCCTTGCTGCCTACCGGCCGGGTGCGCGACGTTATCGACGGCGTCGAGGCCACACTGATCGACAACGGCATGCCCACGGTGGTCCTCCGGGCCCAGGACCTGGAGCGCACCGGGTACGAGACCCGCGAACAGCTTGATGCCGATGAAGTGCTTAAGGCAAGGATCGAGGCGATCCGCCTCAAAGCCGGGCCCATGATGAACCTGGGCGACGTTAGCGAGCGTACCGTCCCCAAGATGTGTCTGGTGTCGCCCCCTACCAAGGGGGGCGCACTGAACACGCGCAGCTTTATTCCCCATAAGTGTCATGCATCGATCGGGGTGCTGGCTGCGGTCAGCGCGGCCACTGTCGCGGCTTTACCCGGCTCGGTTTGCGAGGGCATTGCCCAGGTTCCCGCCGGCGACAGCCCGGTGCTTGGCATCGAACACCCCACGGGCGAACTTAGCGTGCAGATGCATCTGAGCCGCAAGGGCGCAAACGTTACGGTAACCAGTGCAGCCCTGATCCGCACGGCCCGATGGCTGTTCGATGGCCAGGTGCATATTCCTTCGCGAATCTGGAACAATAAGATTCAGCCGGCATGAGCACCACCGAGCATATTGTCTTCCTGCCGGGCCTGCTGTGCGATGCCGCCGTGTGGGCCCGGCAGCAGGCCGGTCTGGCGCATCGCGCCCAGTCATTTATTGCGCAATATCACGACCTGGATTCGATCCAGACCATGGCTGCCAAGGTGCTGCACCAAGCGCCCTACCAGGCCTTTTCGTTGGCGGGCCATTCTATGGGCGGGAGGGTTGCGCTCGAGATGGTGCGCCAGGCACCCCACCGGGTATGTAGGCTGGCCTTGCTGGACACCGGTTACGAGCCGCGCGCGCCAGGCGAGGCCGGCGAACAAGAAAGAGCCGGGCGCATGCGCCTGCTAAGCATCGCCCACGAGCAGGGCATGCTCGAAATGGGTCGCAATTGGGCGCGGGGCATGGTGCACCCCGATCAATTAAATAGACCTTTGTTTGATGAAATTTTGCAAATGATCCAGCGCCGCACTACAGCCGAGTTTCAGGCGCAGATCACGGCCTTGCTGAACCGCCCCGATGCCGGGCCTGTGCTGCGTTCGCTGGCCTGCCCGACCTACATTATCTGCGGCAGGCAAGATGCCTGGAGCCCCTATGCGCGTCACGAGGTCATGCATGGCCTGGTGCCGGCGGGGCGCGGCACGCTGGTTGCCATCGAAAACAGCGGGCACATGAGCCCCATGGAACAACCCGATGACGTTACGGCCGCCTTGTCTGCATGGCTCGACACCAAATAGCAGACTTGCAAGCCGCAAGCCAAAATATTGATATGGAAACCACATGAACGACAAGACGACACCCGACCTGACCCGCATCGCGTTGATCGGCTTTGGCGAGGCCGGCTTCTTGCTGGGCCAAGGCCTGGTCGAGGCGGGCGTACAGGTCGATGTTTACGACATCAAGATACATGACCCTGATCAACGGCCGGACCTGGAGGCACGCGCGCAGCAAGTCGGTGTCATGCTGCATGCGGGCAACCAGGCGGCCATTGAAAATGCCCAGCTCGTCATCTCGGCGGTGACGGCCGGCTCAGCCGCCCAGGCAGCAATCGACGCGGGGCGATGCATGCGCGCCGGCCAGTATTTTCTGGATATCAACTCGGTGTCACCCGCAACGAAGAAAAGGGATTGCGAGGCCATCGAGGCCGCGGGAGGCTTCTATGTAGAGTCAGCGGTGATGGCGCCGGTGCCGCCTTATGGGCTGAAGGTGCCCATGCTGTTGGGCGGGTCCAGGGCGCAGGTGCTATCCGAAAGCCTGAACCGGCTTGGCTTGCGGACTAAAGCTGTGTCCAAGCAGGTGGGTGTGGCGTCTGCCATCAAGATGTGCCGCAGTGTGATGATCAAAGGGCTCGAGGCGCTGACGGTAGAGTGTTTGTCGGCTGCGCGCCGTTACGGCGCTGAAGATGCCGTGCTGGCGTCGCTGGACGAAACCCTGCCCAGCATGGGCTGGACCGACCAGCTGCCGCATTACCTGATAAGCCGTGTGGCCGAGCACGGCCGCCGGCGCGCCGCCGAAATGCGCGAGGTGATGGAAACCTTGCAAGATGTGGGTGTGACCCCGTTGATGGCGCAAGCGACGGCTCAAAGTCAGGACGCCCTGGTCGACGCCATGGAGTCGGCGGGCCTGGTCTACGACACCCGGCGCCAGTTCGTCTGGCAAGAGCTTGTCGACCAGTTGAACAAGGCCTGAGCGCCATGTGTGCCCGGCTGCGATGCTTGGCCTACAATAAGTGACCCGGCCGCGCTGCGTGTGGCAGCGGTGATGCTTAGGGTCGATGTCCATGCCTGACGGCGGGTGCCCGCCTCAATCTCCGGAGACGAACATATGCCCGGCCTACTGCCCAATGTCGACCCCGATGGTCTGCTTGAATACTCGGTGGTCTATACCGACCGCGCGGTAAACCATATGTCAGGCGTCTTTCAAGACGCCATGAAAGACATTTCACGTACGCTTAAAGAAGTATATGGCGCTGACGCTGCCGTGGTGGTGCCAGGCAGCGGCACCTTCGGCATGGAGGCCGTGGCGCGTCAGTTCGCTACCGGCAAGCGTTGTCTGGTGATACGTAACGGCTGGTTCAGTTATAGGTGGACGCAGATCTTTGAAGCGGGCTCCATACCGTCTGACGAGGTGGTATTAAAGGCAAGGCCTGTGGCCCACGGTGCACAACAACCGTTTGAGCCGCCCCCCATTGATGAAGTGGTGCAAGCCATTCATCAGCATAAGCCTGCCATGGTGTTCGCGGCCCACGTTGAAACGGCATCAGGCATATTGTTGCCCGACGACTACTTGCGCCAGGTCGCCCGGGCCGCGCATTCGGTCGATGCGCTTTTTGTGCTTGATTGCATTGCCTCCGGCACGGTGTGGGTCGACATGCGCGATGTGGGCGTTGACATCTTGATCAGCGCGCCGCAAAAAGGCTGGACCGGTTCGGCCTGTTGCGGCCTGGTCATGATGAGCCACCGCGCGCTTGAGCGCATCGAGCACACCACTAGCACGAGTTTTGCCTGCGACCTGAAAAAATGGCTGCAGATCATGCAGGCCTACGAGCAAGGCGGCTTTGCCTACCACGCCACCATGCCTACCGATTCGCTTATCGTGCTTCGCGATGCCATGGCCGAGGCGCGGGCCCAAGGTTTTGAAGCCTTGCGCAGTGCCCAGTTCGAGCTGGGCAACCAAGTGCGGGCTTTATTGCGCGAAAAAGGGTTTAAAAGTGTGGCAGCACCGGGCTTCGAGGCGCCGGGCGTGGTGGTCAGCTACACCGAAGACGACGGTATCCAATCGGCCAGGAAATTTGCCCAGGCCGGCATACAGGCGGCGGCCGGAGTGCCTTTGCAGTGCGATGAACCTGCGGGGTTCAAGACCTTTAGATTGGGGTTGTTTGGCCTGGATAAATTGCGCGATATCGACCGCAGTGTCGGTAACCTGGCCAAGGCACTAGACAAGATTGTGTCGCCGTAACCCCAAGAAACGGCGGTCGCTCGCCAGGGCAACCGCCGCACCGCAATGGCTTAGGCGGCCCTGCGCAGATGCTTCAGCTGGTTGTGTGGGTCAATGACAAATTTCTTGGGCGCTCCGGCATCGAACTCTTGATAGCCGCGCGGCGCATCATCAAGGCTTATAACCTGTACGCCCACGACTTCAGCGATATTGATGCGATTCCAAAGTATGGCTTGCATCAGTGCACGGTTGTATTTCATGACGGGGGTCTGGCCGGTGAAGAAACTGTGCGACTTGGCCCACCCCAGACCAAAACGAACACTTAACGAGCCATGTTGTGCGGCTTTGTCGGCGGCGCCCGGGTCTTCGGTAACGTACAGCCCCGGGATCCCGATTTTGCCGGCGGGGCGGGTGATGTCCATGAGCGAGTTAAGTACGGTTGCCGGCGCCTCAGACTGCGACCCCGAGTGGCCATGGCCGCGAGCCTCGAACCCGACGGCATCGATGGCGCAATCGACTTCGGGGCTGCCCAGTATTTGTGTGATCTGATCGCCCAACGATGCATCAAGTGAAACGTCGACTGTTTCGAAGCCGACCTTTCGTGCGTGCGCCAGGCGTTCGGGGATGAGGTCGCCGACAATGACCACGGCGGCGCCCAAAAGCCGCGCGGAAGCGGCGGCAGCCAAGCCTACCGGGCCCGCACCGGCAACATACACGGTGCTGCCCGGCCCAACGCCCGCGCAGACCGCCCCATGAAAACCGGTTGGGAGGATGTCGGACAGGCAAGTGAGGTCGTGGATTTTTTCGAGCGCCTGATCTTTATCGGGGAACTTGAGCAGATTGAAGTCGGCATAGGGGACCATGACGTACTCGGCCTGGCCGCCTATCCAGCCGCCCATGTCGACATAACCGTACGCACCGCCGGCGCGTGATGGATTAACGTTAAGGCACACGCCGGTGTCCTGCTCTTTGCAGGTTCGGCAACGACCGCAGGCCACATTGAAGGGCACCGAGACGATGTCGCCTTTTTTAAGAAACTCGACGTCGCGGCCGGCTTCGATGACTTCGCCGGTAATTTCGTGGCCCAGAATAAGACCGGCCGGCGCGGTGGTGCGACCACGCACCATATGCTGGTCTGAGCCGCAAATATTGGTCGACAGAATTTTAAGGATGACGCCGTGGTTGGCCGTTTTTCCGCCCGGGGTAACGAGTTCGGGAAACGGGATGGACTGGACTTCGACCTTGCCTGGCTCAATATAAGCCACGCCTCTGTTTGATGCCATGTTGTGCTCCTTGGTAGTGGGAAATGCCAAGCCGCCCGAACGGGCGCGGCGCGTTTCGTAGGTGCTACGTAAAGCAAAAAAACAGAAGCTCGATGCGGGTGGATGCGCTTAGCGCGATTCGGGCACCCGTCGTGTGGCCATGAACTCTTCGAAGGTCTCGCCGCGCATCAGGGCGTATACCTCGAGATTGGTTTTACGCACCACGCGAGCGAATTTTTCAACGACAAAAAAGCAGGCGCCGTGCTGAACCAGGCCCAGCCAGTCTTGGTTACGTACAAGGTTTTTTTCGGTGTCGCTAAGGCCGGCCTCTTGCATAAGGGCCTCGGGGTCGGCCAAGTAACGCTCGCGCCATTCGGCGCGGATCATGTTCCAGAAAAAACGGTTTAGCTTGAGTGCCCGGTTGCTGGTGCGAATATCGAACGCATAGGTGCCCGGGATTTGCTCGATGCCCTTGAGTTGTGGGTTCATGGTGGCCTGCCTATGCGATAGCCGCGTTGACGGTTTGGCCGGCCACGGCCGATGCCGAAGCGGGCTCGTCGCCTTCTTCGTAGAGGGCCAGTGTCATTGCGGTGGTGGTGGCCAGATAATAATTTAGATGCAGCCTGCGGATTTTGTCGGGCAGGGCGCCGCGCATGGCCAGCCACATGATTTGCTCGACGCTTTCGGCGCCGCCCAGGCGGATGAAGTCGGCATGGGTGAGCTCGGTAAGTTTTTCGGGGTCGGATTGCAGCAGGCGCAGAAATTCGTGGTCCCAGGGTTCGTTGTTGAATCCGGTGCGCTCACCATGGATTTGATGCGAAAGCCCGCCTGTTCCCACAATGACTACCTTGAGGTCTTCGGGGTAAGACTCGATGGCGCGGCGTACCGCCTGGCCCAGCTTGTAACAGCGCCTGGCGGTGGGCAGCGGATACTGCAACACATTGATGGCGATGGGCACCAGGGCACCGGGCCAGTCGGGCTCGTGCGGCCATAGCAAGGGCAATGGCGACGCGCAGCCGTGGTCAATGGGCTTTTCCTGAAAGATGGTCAGGTCGAATTCGTCGTTGACCAGCGATTCGGCAATGTGGCATTGAAGGTCGACATTGCCCTTGATATGCGGCAGATTGCGCAAGCCGGCCCCTTCGTCGGCAATTGGAAAGCGTTCGCCCACGCCCAGTGCGAACGTGGGGTACATATCGAAGAAGAAGGTGGTGGCGTGGTCGTTATAAAAGAAGACCATCGCGTCGGGCTGTTTTTCGGCCAGCCAATCGGCGACCGGTTTATAGCCGTCGAACAGGGGCGCCCAGGCCGGGTCGGCCTGACGCCCCTTGTCGTAGGCGACGCCTATGGTGGGCACGTGCGAGGTGCCAATGCCGCCGATAATCCTGGCCATGATGGGGTCCTGTAAGAATGCGGTGCAACGTGCCGGGGCGATACGCACGGCTTTTACCGTCTATCGGTAATTATAGTTTGGGATCCATTGTATACGAACTAGGGTTGATACTAGGGCGAATAGCACCAATTTGGGATCCCAAAGTAAGGCAGCTTGGTATCATGCCTCTATGCGTGGTCGACCACCAGCGTAAGGGGCCGGTCGCGGGGGCTTTCCAGGAGTACGATTCGGTTTTCAGTGGCGGGCATACACATGGTTCAGCAAACTTCGGTCATCGTGCGGTTGCGCGAAATGATTCTTCAGGGCGAGTTGCAGCCGGGCGAGCGCATGCCCGAGGCCGAGCTGGCCACCCGACTCGGCGTGTCACGCACGCCCGTGCGCCAGGCGCTGCCTGCCCTGGCACAAGAAGGCCTGCTTGTGCCGGCGGGCAAGCGTGGTTACTCGGTGCGAGCCTTTACCATGCAGCACTCGCTCGAAGCGCTCAAGATGCGCTCGGTGCTCGAGGGCGTTGCGGCGCGCACGGTGGCGGAACGGAGGGTCTCGGCCGAAACGCTGGCGCAATTGAAAGCCTGCCTCGCTGAAGGCGATGCGCTGTTTGTCGAGCGCAAGATGCGCGACCAAGGCGAGGTGCTTTACGCGCAGATGAATGAGCGATTCCATAGACTGATTGTGCAAGAAGCAGGCATGCCGCTGTTGGACACTTTGATCGAACGATGCAATGTTGTGCCGTTTACCGCGCCGCTCAGTGTGGCGTTTTCCACCACCAGCAAAGAAAAAATGTTCGACCTGCTGTTTTACGCGCACAGGCAGCATCATGGCATTGTCGGCGCTATCGAGGCGGGGCACGGCGACCGCGCCGAGTTTCTGTTTCGTGAGCATGCGCACACTCAGGTTGAAAGCCAGACCATCAATATGGTCGGGGCGGACACGCCTTAACCTATCTCGTTGAAAGGTACAGATTCCAGCTTCCGCGCTATTAATTGTTATGTTATAACGTTTCAATTTATAGCTTCGGAGTAGCCCATGCACCCAGGAATTTGCGGTGTCGCGCTATGCGCGGCCGTGGCGTATCAGCCCATATTGGCACAGACCGTGGAACAAGCCGTCATGCTTGATGCCGTCACGATTTCGGCCGGCCCACTGGGCGTGGATATGAATGCGCTGGCGTCGCCGGCCGATTTCGTTTCGGGAACACAATTGATGCTCAAGCGTCAGGCAACGCTGGGCGCCACCCTTAGCGGATTGCCCGGTGTGCATGCCGATACGTTTGGCGGAGGCGCGAGCCGGCCGGTGATCCGTGGTCAGACAGCGCCTCGCGTGTCGGTGCTGTCGGATGGGGCCCTGGTCATGGATGCTTCGGCAGTTTCGCCCGATCATATGGTGGCGGTAGAGCCCATGCTGGCCCATCGAATTGAAGTGTTGCGCGGCCCTTCGACCCTGCTTTATGGTGGCGGGGCAATTGGCGGAGTGGTCAATGTGATTGACTCGCGGGTGCCCAGGCACGTCCCGCAGGAAGGCCCGGAGGGTTTTATGGAACTGAACGCCGCCACCGGCGCGCGGTCTCGGTCGGGCGCGTTCGGCATCACGGCGGGACAAAATAATTTTGCCGTGCACATTGAAGCGATGAAACGCCGGGCCGATGACTACCGTGTTCCGGACTGGAACGATTCCCACGTATCGGGTACCCATGCGAAAAGTTCCACGGGCAGCGCTGGCATGTCGTGGGTGGGCGATTCGGGCTATTTGGGACTGGCCTATTCACAGACTGAAAGCCGCTACGGCCTGCCCGGCCACGCCCATGAGTACGAGGATTGCCACCCGCACGGTGCTCATTTGCACTGCACCGGCCATGATCACGACCATGACGAATCGCACGATGATCATGATCACGAGGGCGGCAGCTCGGCGCCCTACGTAAGGATGAAAACCCAAAGGCTGGATCTCAGGGGCGAACTGCAACAACCCTTCAGCGGAATACGCAAGCTTAGTATGCGCGGCGGCTTCACCGACTATCGGCACCGTGAAATTGAACACAATACCGTGGCGACCACCTTCACCAACCGCGGCTACGATATGCGTCTGGAAGCCGAGCATGAGCCTTTGGGCGGGTGGCGCGGGGTGGTGGGCACGCAGGTGTCCAACAGCGAATTCGCCGCATTGGGTCAGGAAAGCTTTCTGCCGCAAACGCAAACCCGGAATGTGGGGGTGTTTGTGCTGGAGGAGTACCGCCTGGGCGCATGGCGCTTTGAGCTGGGCGCGCGCCATGACTGGCAATCGGTTCGTCCTCAGAATGACCAGGCATCGGCGCGGTTTCAGGGAGCGTCGGTTTCGGGCGCCGCAGTATGGGACCTTGCGCCGCAATATTCTGCGGCCTTGACCTTGTCGCGCTCGTCGCGTTTGCCCTCGGCACAAGAGCTTTACGCCGACGGCGTGCACCTGGCTACCAATACCTACGAGCTGGGCAACCCAGCCCTGAAAAAAGAAACCTCACAGAATATTGATCTGACCTTGCGCAAGCATGAGGGTGATTGGCGTTTGGGCCTGAGCTTGTTCTACAACCGGGTAAGCGACTATATATTTGCGCGCACGCTTGATCGCCACGAAGACTTTCGCCTGATTGAATATAGTCAGGCCGATGCCACGTTCATGGGGGCCGAGGCCAACCTCGATTACCGCGTTAATCGGCACCTGACGGCCGGCGTCTTTGGCGACGTGGTGCGCGCACAGATCTCGGGCGATGGCGGACACTTGCCCCGCATTCCGGCCGCCCGAGCCGGGGCAAGGGTGAAACTTCAATCGGGCGGCTGGAGCGGCGACCTGGAGTTTTACCGGGTGTTCAGGCAGAACCGCCTGGCTGCCTACGAAGACGGGACCCCGGGATACAATATGGCCAATGCGTCGGTGTCATATGACTACGGCGCGGGCAGCGTCAATTACACCATTTACTTGCGCGCCGACAATCTGTTTGACCAGTTGGCTTATAACCATGCTTCGTTCATCAAGGCTGCGGCACCCTTGCCCGGAAGACAGCTTATGTTGGGGGTTCGCATCGAACACTAACCCTACTTACCAGGGGCTGGTCATGCTACGGGGCGCCGGCTCGTCGGTAACGCGGGCACCCAAGCGCCTTGCCCTGCAAAAGCAATAAGCATGGTCAGCTTGCCGACACCGCCCCGCCGTATTGCCCACCTCGATATGGACGCCTTCTTTGCGTCAGTCGAGTTGTTGAGCTACCCCGAGCTGCGGGGCAGGCCGGTAGTTATTGGGGGGCGCGGCGAGGCGCCCTTGCGGCAGGCCGACGGCACCCACCGTTTTGCCAGATTGGGCGATTATGTGGGCCGGGGCGTGATTACCACCTCTACCTACGAAGCGCGCAAGTTTGGCGTTTTCTCGGCCATGGGCATGATGAAGGCGGCCCGGCTTGCTCCCCAGGCCGTCTTGCTGCCCGCCAATTTTGCCGCGTATCGCGAGTACTCCCGTCGCTTCAAGCAGGCGGTTGCCTTGATTGCGCCGAGCATCGAAGACCGGGGTATCGACGAAATTTACATTGACCTGACTGATCACGATGAGCCAAGCCCTTTACTGGCCCAGCGCATCAAGGATGCGGTCAAGCAAGCGACGGGCTTGTCGTGTTCGATTGCCGTGGCCCCCAATAAGCTCCTGGCAAAAATTGGCTCCGACCTGGACAAGCCCGACGGCTTGACGCTGCTTACCTTGAACGATCTGTCAACCCGCATCTGGCCGCTGGCTGCGTCCAAAATCAACGGCATCGGGCCAAAGTCTGCGCGCAAGCTGACCGAATTGGGTATAGAGACCGTGGGGCAACTGGCCGGCGCCGACCCCGGGTTGCTGCAAGCGCATTTTGGACTGACCTATGCGAGCTGGCTGCTGCGGGTGGCCAATGGGCAAGACGAACGACCCGTCGTCACGCACTCGGAGCCCAAGTCGATCAGTCGTGAAACCACGTTTGAACGCGACCTGCACGTGCGCCGGGATCGAGCACGATTGTCTGCCGTGTTTTTGAGCTTGTGCCGGCAATTGGAAAACGACTTGCAGCGCAAAAAAGTCGTGGCGCGAACGGTCGGCATCAAACTGCGTTTTGATGATTTTCGGATAGTGACGCGCGACATAACCTTGCCGCAGGACATATCTCAGGCCCAGGCGATTCATGCCGCAGCCGGGCAATGTCTGAGACGGGTGGAGTTTGAAAGCCGCATACGCTTGCTGGGGGTACGGGTTAGCGGTTTACGTGCACCGCCACAGGGCGATGCAGAAACTGGCGTGCAACTTTCGCTACTGGATTGAAATATGCTGATGCTGGCTTGTACCGGCCTTGAAGGGCTATAATGTTCGGTACACTGAATAATTAATGCATCGGGTAAAAACCGCCATGAACGAGACAAGCCCCACCATAGAAGAACACGCCGAGGCCGACTCTACAGATAAAAACCTGGATATTGATGTGGTCTCGGGGGGAGTGTGGTCGCGACCCGGGTTTTTAATACGCCGCCTTCACCAGATTCATTACGCCATGTTTTTTGAGGAGTGTAAAGAAGGGGGGGTTACGCCGGTGCAATTTGGCGTGCTTACCGTTCTGGCGCGCGAGCCCTGGCTGGATCAAACCGCCATCGGCTACGAGGTGGGCCTTGATCGCACCACAGCGGCCGACGTTATTAAAAGGCTTGAAGAAAAAGGCCTGGTGGTACGCCGTATCAACAAGCTCGACCGACGCTCGCGCCAGGCGGCGGTGACCGAAAAAGGCTTGTCCATGATGGGCGCGCTTCAAGACAGCATGGCTCGTTCTCAGCGTCGGCTATTGCAGCCGCTTTCCCCTCGTGATCGAAAAATCTTCATGTCGCTGCTGCTTGAGCTGGTCGAGGCCAATAATCAATATGGCCGGGCAGCCCTAAAGGCGCTCTAGGGTTTTCCAGTATAAGCGCGATATCGGTGCTTCGTTCCATATGCACGCGCAAAATTTGTCAGTATACTTACAGAATTAAGCGGTTCCGGCGGTCTTTCCGAAACGAAAGCCGCCATAAGATTCAATCCCAGAAATTTCCGTATGCCGCATGTATTGCGGCTTGTGCACGCTTTTTTCAAAAAGGGCGTGCGGGCGGTAAACCAAATTTTTATGATCAGCACACTGACGAAAGCGAGCCCGCATTCGGCTGATCCCAGATAGGAGCACTTTAGTGAGTCGGATACGCAAGATTGCTTTCGAAGAGCACTTTACCGCGGTGGGTTTCGGAGACTACTCCAAATCTTTTGTCAGCCAGATCGACCCCGAAGTGGCGGCCGAACTTGGCCGGCGTCTGGCCGATTTTGACGACGAGCGCCTGAAAGAAATGGACGCCGCCGGCATTGACTATGTCATCTTGTCGCAGACCGGCCCGGGCGTGCAGGTAGAAAAAGATACCGCCGTGGCCATTGCACGTGCAAAAGAAAACAACGATTTTCTGGCTCAGCAGATTGCCCGTAACCCGACGCGCTACGGCGGGTTTGCCACCTTGCCCATGCAAGACCCACAGGCTGCCGCCGATGAACTCGAGCGTGCCGTAAAAGAACTTGGCTTCAAGGGTGCATTGGTCAATGGTCACACCAACGGCGTGTACTACGACGGCCCCGAGTACGACGTGTTCTGGGAGCGCGTGCAGGCGCTGGACGTACCGTTCTACCTGCATCCGTTCGATTCCCACGGCATGCCGCATGTTTACACCGGACACCCCGAAATGACCGGCGCGACCTGGGGCTGGGGCGTTGAAACCGCCTCGCACGCACTGCGTATTTTGTTTGGCGGCGTGTTCGACCGCTTCCCTGGCGTCAAGCTTATTCTGGGCCATATGGGCGAGGGCCTGCCCTTCCAGCGTTGGCGCTTTGACAGTCGTTTTGCGGTCTACCCTTGCGGCGTCGAGCTCAAGCGCAAGCCCTCCGAGTATATTGGCACCAACATCGTCATTACGACCTCGGGCGTTTGTTCCCCCGCTGCCCTAATGGGCGCGATCGGCGAAATGGGTGCCGAGGCAGTCATGTTCTCGGTAGACTACCCGTACGAATCAAGCGCCATTGCGGCTGATTTCATTGAACAGGCTCCCATGGACGACGCCACGCGCGCCCTGGTCTGCCACGGCAACGCCGAGCGTCTGTTCAAGCTTTAAGTTGTAAGGAAAAACACATGAGCACCTACCTATACGGCGCCAACGTGCAGGCAAACGGTATTCGCCAGCACTACCTGCGTTACGGCGGAACCGAAGGCCAGCGCGCCAGTCGCGATGCCATCATTGTTATTCCGGGCATTACCAGTCCGGCCATTACCTGGGGCTTCGTGGGCGAACGTTTCGGTCAGCACTTTGACACTTATGTGCTCGACATTCGTGGCCGTGGGCTTTCCGAAGCCTCCGACACGCTGGACTACAGCCTGGATGCCCAGGCGGCCGACGTTATTGCGTTTGCCCAGGCTCTGGGCTTGCAGCGCTACGCGCTGGTGGGCCATTCCATGGGTGCCCGCATCGCCCTGCGCGCCGCACGCACCCAGCCCAAAGGGCTGACCCGCATGGTGCTGGTCGACCCGCCCGTCTCGGGGCCGGGCCGCCGCGAGTACCCCTCTAAATTGCCCTGGTATGTCGATTCCATGGCCCTGGCACGCAAAGGTTGCGATGCTGAAGCCATGCGCGCCTTCTGCCCCACCTGGACCCAGGAGCAGCTCGAGCTGCGTGCCGAGTGGCTGCACACTTGCGACGAGCGCGCCATTTTGGCCAGCTTCAACGGCTTCCATACCGACGACATTCACGTTGACTTCCCCGAAGCCAAAGTACCTGCGCTGCTCATGACCGCCGAACGTGGCGACGTGGTGCGCGACGAAGACGTCGAAGAGATCCGCGGTCTGATGCCTTCCATCGAACACACCCGGGTGCCGGACGCAGGCCACATGATCCCTTGGGACAACGAAGAAGGCTTCTACACCGCTTTCGGCAGCTTCCTGGGCACGCCGCTCACTTCCAAGGCTTGAACGCATTCTTAAAAGGAGAACACCATGGCTGTAAGTGATTACCAACTACTTGAAGCCTGGCAACAGGTTCTGAAGCTGTCCAAGCTTGAGCGTGGCCAGACCGTTACGGTTCTGACCAGCACGGCCACCCATCCGCAAACACTGGCCATGGCCCTGGTGGCGGCTCAGTCGATGGGCGCCATTGTGAACCGCCTGGATCTGCCTCCCGTAAACGCCGAAAAAGCCCTTAGCCGCGACCCGCTGGCCTACCTGGGCACCACGCCGCTTACCGGCAACCCCGCCGCCATCGCCATGCTCAAGGCCAGCGACCTGGTGCTTGACCTGATGACGTTGCTGTTCTCGCCCGAGCAGATCGATATTCTTAAAAGCGGCACCAAGATCCTGCTTGCGGTCGAGCCGCCTGAGGTCTTGGTGCGCACCATACCCACCGAGGCTGATCGAGAGCGTGTCAAGGCGCATTCCGCCTTCTTGAGCAAGGGCAAGCAGATGTCGGTCGTGTCGGACGCGGGTACCGATATCACTTTTCCGCTCGGAGAGTTTCCGGTCATCAGCGAATACGCCTTCGTGGACGAGCCGGGACGCTGGGACCACTGGCCCAGCGGCTTTTGCTTCACCTTCCCCAACGAGGGCGGCAGCAACGGCACCATCGTGATCGACAAGGGCGACATTTTGCTGCCCCAAAAATGCTATACCAGCGACAAAATCGTGTTGACGGTCGAAAACGGCTACGCCACCAAGATCGAGGGTGGGGTCGACGCCGAGATGCTGCGCGAATACATGGCTTCGTTCAACGACCCCGAGGGCTACGCCATTTCGCACATCGGCTGGGGCCTGCAGCCACGCTGCCATTGGTCCACCATGCTGTTGTACGACAAAGAGCAGTCCATCGCCATGGATGCTCGCGCCTACGAAGGCAATTTCCTGTTCTCGCTCGGCCCCAACAACGAGGCCGGTGGCAACCGTACCACCGCTTGCCACATCGATATCCCGCTGCGCAATTGCACCGTCAAGGTCGACGGGAAAGAAGTGGTGCGCAACGGCAAGGTTCTTGACGAGGTAGTCAAATGAGTCAGAATGAAGTCCAGACTTACTCGCGCCAGGGGTTTGGCGCCCAGCTCGAGCTCAAGGCTCCGGTTGGGTTGCTGATTATTGACCTGGTCAACGGCTTTGCCGACCCCGCCGTATTCGGCGGCGGCAATATTCCGCAGGCTATCGACAACACCGTGCCCCTGCTGGCCGAAGCACGCAAGCGCGGCTGGCCCGTGGCCCACACCCGCATCGTCTTCGCCGACGACGGCGCCGATCACAACATCTTCACCCTCAAGGTTCCCAGCATGCTGGGCCTGAAAGAAGCCGATCACAACAGCGCCATCGTGCCTCAGCTGGCACCCGCCGAAGGCGAATACGTCGTGCGTAAAACCGTACCCTCCGCCTTCTTCGGCACCTCGCTGGCAGCGTGGCTGACCCAGCGCGGCGTGCAGACCCTGGTCGTGGCCGGTGCCGTCACCAGCGGCTGCGTACGCGCCAGTGTGGTCGACGCCATGCAACTGGGCTTCCGTCCCTTGGTGCTGTCCGACTGCGTGGGCGATCGCGCTATCGGTCCTCACGACGCCAACCTGTTCGACATGGAGCAAAAGTACGCTACCGTCATGAAGCGCGACGAAGCGCTAGAGGCCCTGGCCAAGGTCGAAAGCGCCTGATCTCGGCAGCGCAGGGCCTTTTCCAGGTCTCGACTGCTGAAAAGAAACGGCTCGCGGAATTTATCTTCGCGGGCCGTTTGTTTTCTATCCGGAGCGGATGCTTGAGTTCTTGAGCGGGCGAGGGGCGGGGGGATAGTTTGCAGTCCGCATCATGCGGCCCTTCGGGCTCCCCGAATTTCGCCGGCTCGGGCGGGCGGCGGCAGAACTCGCCCTTTAGCCGCTTCGCGGCTACGGAGCTCAAACAGGCTGTCGCCGAAACCCCCCGCCCGAGCCGGCAAAATTCGGCGCATGCTGGACGGACTGCAAACTATCCCCCCGCCCCTCACCCTGATACCGGGGATGCTTGGAACAGCGGAACGATGGGATACTCGGAACTTTCTGAGAACCTGCATTACCCAACAACAAGAGCCGATCGAACAGAAGCCGGATCATCCACAGCCAAAAAAAAGGCCCGGCAACCGTTTATGGCGATCACCGGGCCTTGACCAACGGATTATCCGAATCGCTTAAACCGGATAAACCAGATCGTTAGCCAAAATAGTCGTGTGGTAAATAACCTGGCGTTCCTTCAGCAACAACTTGTCGCCCGACCGAACGAACGTATCGTAGTAGCGACCTGCCAAGTGCATGGTCGAGGGGCTCTCAACCAAGGTCTCGATCAGCAGAAAGTTCGCCTCGGCCTGAATCTCGCCGTTGTCGGTCTGATCAATAACCCGCGTATTGGTGACAATGTGCAGGTTGTAGCGCGGCGCAAACATCTGCGTGCGTCCAATGGCGACTGCGCGGTCGTGCATCATGTCGCGGCCTTCAGCGTAGACCAGGCCCACAGGCAGACCCAGATCCGCGTTTTCCTTGGCCGTAATGCGGTATAGGGCGTCTTCGGTAAAGAACTCGGGCCAGAGCTCGACCAGGCCGTTGTCCAGCACCGCGCAATACTCGGCGTTGAACGCTTCGATTTCGACCAGGATATGCTGGGCGGTGGCCGCGTCCAGGCGTGAAGGCTTATAAGCGTATTTATTGTCAGTTGTCTTTTGCATTTAAAACCCCATGACGCTGCGGTAGTACTCGTAAAAGGCGCGAATCGACGCCTCGGAGATCAAAGTGGTTGACGTGCCGACCTTGCCGGCGTCCAGCTTGATGACGTTAAGGTCGGTGGTAGAGCGGCGAACACCCTCTTGCACGAATTTCATGGCCTCGTTGTCTTCCAGGCCCAGGAAGCCCGACGGCCCCATCAGGTTGCCCTGACGCAGACGGTGGCGGGTCATTTCTTCGGTGTCGTCTTCGTAGCCGAACATTGTCCATTGCATGATCATGCTGTGCGGGCCGTTGGGCACAATCTGGCGTACGCCCAGCGTATTCATTTCGCGCTGAACCATCAGGTTGGGCCAGATGGTTTGCATCGTGACCGACCAGGGCGAATCGAACTCTTTCACGAACTCAAGGAAACGTTCGTCGCGCAGACGCATGCCGTCGTGGAAAGAACGCATTTCTTTTTTGGTGTCGTCCGAAACCTGGGCGTATTTGTCTTCGGTTTTTGCCGATGCCATGTAGCCGTGACGACCGTGGACCTTGTCCGAGAACATGGTGGCCTTGTTGCCCGCCACCAGCAGACCGAACACGACCAGGAACGAGTGCAACAGCGTTGCGTGGTAGGGGTCCTTGAGGTTCTCGTGGTACATCTTCCAGTTGCAGGGAAGCTCGTTACGGTAGTAGCCCAGGATCTTCAGCTTCTTGCCGTTGAACGTGACCTTGAAATCCTCCAGAATTTCGGGCGTGAGGTACTCTTCGATGGGCTCGACCTTGTCCGAGTACGAAGCAAAAATAACCCCGTTCAAAGTGGTGACGTGCAACTTGCGCAGGCCGTGGTCGGAGTTGCGGAAATCTTTGGGCATGCCGCCTTCTTTGTTGACGCCGCGCTTGAACGGTATGCCTTGCAGGTCGCCCTTAAGGGTGTAAGACCACTGATGGTAAGGACAGACGAACTCGTTGGTGTTGCCATGGCTTTCACGGCAGAACTCGGCGGCGCGGTGCGCGCAGCGGTTCTCGAAAACGTGAATGCTGCCGTCTTCGGCGCGCGAAACCACCACCGGCACCGGACCCACAAACGAGCGTTTGTAGTCGCCCGTGTTGGGGATCTCGGCCTCGAGTGCAACGTAGTTCCAGGTGTCGCCCCGGAAGATGACTTCCATCTCGCGGTCGTAGACCTCTTGACTGGCGTAGACCCAGTCGGGAATATAGTGCAGGCCGTCTTCGGGCCACACGCACTCGGACAGCGGAAGGTCTTTAGACCTTAAAGTCTGCCCGATGACGGTTTGAGATTGATACATGGAGAGCTCCTGTTGGATCGTTATAGTCAGCTTGCTGCCGACGTGAGCAATGCCTTTGAGTAGGCTTTCATGGTGATTGATGTATCGCTGAAGCCCGCGGCGTCGATGGCGATTTCTTTCTCGAGCACCGCGCGCAGAGCACGCAGATCGCCGCCGGCGTTTACGGCCAGAGCGTGTCGGGGAACGGTGCCCTGCAGCCCAAGCATGATGAACTTGGGGTTGGTGTCGTCGGGGCTCATGCTGCCGCGAACGATGTATTCGAGATCAGGTGCGGGCAAACCCAGCATCTGAATATTGCAGTCGAACTGGTCTGTCCAGAACCACGGGAAAGCGGCGGCAGCAGTGTCGATGCCCAGCATGGCGCAGGCGGCGATGCGGGCCTGCTCGTTGGCGTTTTGCCACGACTCCAGGCGCAGCGAGCCGTGCCCCGGATGCTGGCGGCTGGTGCAGTCGCCGGCTGCAAAAATATTGGCGACGCTGCTGCGGCACAGCGCGTCGACTTCAATGCCGCCGTTGGAAGCATTAAGTTCCAGGCCGGCGGCTTTGGCCAAGGCCGTGGTGGGGGAAAGCCCCACCGCCACGACGATAAGGTCGCCTTCAAGTGTGGTGCCGTCAGACAACGACACATGAACCCCGTCGGCGGGAAGCTGCAGGTCGGTAATGGACTGCCCGAGATAAAGCCTGGCGCCCGACGCGGCAACGCGCGCCTGCAGCCAGTTGGAGAAGGTTTCGGGCACGACGCGTCCCAGTACGCGGTCGGCCGTTTCTACCACCGACACCTCGACCCCCATGGTGCGCGCCGTTGAGGCGATTTCGAGCCCCAGAAAGCCCGCGCCAATAATGACGGCGCGGCGTGCGCTACGCAATGCATTGCGTAGCCGGCGGGCGTCGTCGAGCGTGCGCAGGTAATGCACCTGTGGCGCCTCGGGCGCAAGCTCGGGTAAAGTACGGGCGGTTCCACCGGTGGCCAGCAGGCAGCGGTCGTAGTCGACGACGGCGCCATCAGAAAGCGTGGCTTGCTGCGCAGCCGGATCAAGAGACACGACTTCGAGCCCCAGGCGCAGATCAATGTTGCGAGTGGGGAAGAAGTTTTCTTCTTTGACGCTGATGCTGGGCTCTTCGGCCTCGACTGCCGCCAGCACCGCCTTTGAAAGCGGCGGGCGCTCGTAAGGTGCGTGGGCTTCGTCGCCCACCACGGTAATACGACCCTCGAAGCCCTGGTCGCGCAAGGTTGCCACGGCAACCGCAGCGGCCTGGCCGGCACCTATGACTAAAATCGATGAAACAGCGCTGCTCATGTGAGTTCCTGTTGCTTGCCTGAAACCGCTTTTATAGCGCGATCAGAATGTCGTCGCCCTCGGTCTTGACCTCGTAGACTTTGATGTCTTCGGTAGCAGGGGCGCACATGGCCTTGCCGGTACGTAGGTCGAACTGGGCCTGGTGCAAGGGGCATTCGACGCAGCCGTCTTCGATGTAGCCGTCGGACAACAGGGCGTACTGATGGGTACAGACGTTGTCGGTAACGAAATACTCGCCCTCGGTGTGGTGCAGTGCCAACTGTTTGCCGTCGAGCTCGATGGCCAGGGATTCATCTTCATCTACTTGCCCGACCTGGGCGATTTTGATCCAAGTTGTCATGAGAATTTCTTAGTGTGCTGAGTAATATAGTCAGTATGCTGCATATTATCGTGGCGCTGTATTAGGGTTTTCACCTAAATCGACCACAAACAGGTTTTAGACCGTTATCATGTCGTCCCTTAGTGCAGTGTGCACATGGCTGATTGCTGTGCCTGCATGCCAACACCCCACAGTTTAGCCGCCTGTGGCCATTCGGGTGCCAAAGGCTGTTCCGTGACAACAATGCAATCCAAACCAATGCTGTTGTCCTTCCGGTCTGGTGTATTCACTTGTTTTGTCCCTGCTGCACGCCTGAACTGTAGCCACCCATCACCAGCCGTTTCCACTTGATTCTTGGTATTTACCCTCGTTGACATGGTTTTTTTTGATCAGCATACTAACAAATCGCTCAGCGTGCTGATGACCGTTGGGCGCCTTCCACATACCGTGGCGGCGCCAGGGCACCGGGCAGCGGGGTGGAAACCGGCTTTAGCCAGAGCATTCGGGCGGGGCGCGTTATTTCAAGCGCTCAAAGTGGCCGGAAACTGTCGATGTATCGACGAATAAATAACATACACAGGAGCTGTACATGCAACGACGTCGCTTTCTTACCCAGGCCGCCGCAGCGGCCGGCGCGGGCCTGGCTGTAGCCGGTTTACCCGCCGCAGCCCAAGAGGGCCCTTCGGTCCGCTGGAGAATGTCCACCGGTTGGCCCAAAAGCCTTGACGCCATCTATGGTTCGGCCGAAGAGCTATGCAAACGTGTCAGCGAGCTTACCGGCGGCAAGTTCGAAATTCGTGCCTTCCCGGGTGGCGAGCTGGTACCTTACGCTCAGAACATGGAAGCCGTCAGCAACGGCACCATCGAGTGCAACCACGTGCTCAGTACCGCCCACTTGGGCACCAACACCGCAGTGGCGTTTGACACCGGGCTGTCGTTCGGCATGAACGCCCGCCAGCACAACGCCTGGATCCAGGCAGGTGGTGGTCTTGAGCTGTTGCGCGAAATGTACAAAAAGTACAACATCGTCAACTTCGTTTGCGGCAACGTCGGCGTGCAGATGGGCGGCTGGTTCCGTAAAGAAATCAAATCGCTGGCCGACCTTCAGGGCCTCAAGATGCGCATCGGCGGCATCGGCGGCATGGTGCTGACTAAGCTTGGCGCCATTCCTCAGCAGATTCCCCCCGGCGACATCTACCCTTCGCTCGAAAAAGGCACCATTGATGCCGCCGAGTGGATCGGACCTTACGACGACGAGCGCCTGGGCCTGAACAAGGTTGCGCCTTTCTACTACGCGCCCGGTTGGTTCGAGGGTAGTGCGTCGATCTCTACCATGGTCAACGAAAAAGCCTGGAACGATCTGCCCCCCTTGTACAAGGCTGCATTCGAATGCGCCTGCAACGAGCAAACGCTTCGCATGAACGCGGTGTACGACGCTAAAAACTCGCCTGCATTGCGTCAGCTGGTCGCCGCCGGTGCAAAATTGCAGTATTTTCCTAAAGACGTCATGGACGCCGCGTACAAAGCTTCGCAAGAGCTCTGGACCGAGCTGGCCGACAAAAACCCCGACTTCGCCAAGATCTATCCGCACTGGCGCAAGTTCCAGCAAGAGCAGGTGTCGTGGTTCCGCGTGGCCGAAAGCGCACTGGACAACTACACGTTCAACGCAGTAAGCCGTAGTTCCTAAGGCAGTCGCAGCATAGTAAACAGGCAGGTTTAAGTCATGAAAGTTATAGAAGCTCCGGTCAGGACGGTAAAGGCTCAGGGCATAGGTGCGCGTGTGCTTCGCAAAGAAGACCAGCGCCACCTGCAGGGCAAGGGCAACTTTATCGGCAATATGTCCATGCCGGATCTCAACGAGGTCGCCTTTTTGCGCAGTCCGTTGGCACATGCCCGCATTACAGACATGCGGGTGGCCCAAGAGGCCGCAGGGCGTGTCTTCCTGCGATCGGACATGCCCGATGCGCTCGACATCGTTGCCGACTCTACTCTGCCTACTTATCAGGTTTCCGGCATTCCCCCTCTGGCACACGACAAGGTGCGCTACGTGGGCGAACTCGTCGCCATGGCGTATGCGCCCACGCGAGCCGAGGCCGAAGACCTGACCGAGCTGGTAGAGGTTGACTACGACGACCTGCCTGTTTACGTCGATTCAGATTCCGCCCTGAAGGCGACCAGCGACCTTATCCACGACGACTGGAAAGACAACGTTTTCGTCACCCTCAAGGCCGACACCAACTTCGAAGAGCTCGCATCGCAAGCCGAGGTAGTTGTTAAGAAAAACGTCAGCCTGGGGCGCCAATGCATGCTGCCCATGGAAGGCATGGCTGTGCTGGCCTACTGGGACCACCAGGCCGACCAATTGGTCATGTATGCCGGCACTCAGGTACCGCATCTGGTGCGCACCGGCCTGTCGCAGTTTTTGGGCCTGCCCCAAGAGCAAATTCGAGTCATCTCTCCCGACGTGGGCGGCGGGTTTGGCTACAAATGCATTTTGCAGCGCGAAGAGCTCTGTGTGGCGTGGCTGGCCAAAACATTCAAAAAACCCTTCCGCTACATGGAAGACCGCCGCGAGCACTTGATCGCCGGCGCAGTCACCCGAGAGCACGATTACGAAATTACCGCCTACGCGAACAAGCGCGGCAAAGTGTTGGCCCTTGAAGCCACCATCACCATCAACGGCGGTGCTTACTCGGTCTGGCCCTTTACCACCGGCCTCGAAGCCGGGCAGGCAGTGGGCAACCTCCCGGGGCCTTATGCGTTCCGCGGCTACCGTTGCACGACGCGCGCCGTCGCTACCAACAAGCCGCCCTTCATGCCGTACCGCGGCGTGGCGCGTACTGGTGTGTGTTTCGCCATCGAGCTCACCATGGACGCAATCGCCCGCGAAGTGGGGCGCGAAGACTGGGAGGTCCGCTTCGAGAACCTCGTCACGCCCGAGCAGATGCCCTATGTCAACGTCACCAACAAGCATCTGGACGGCGGCGACTATCCCGCAAGTTTGCGCCGCGCGCTCGAGATGATCGACATCGAAGGTGTGCAGGCCCGCCAAAAACGGGGCGAAGCCGACGGCCGCCTCATCGGCGTCGGCGTGGGCACTTATACCGAACAGTCCGCGCACGGCACCTCCGTTTTCGCCGCATGGGGCACCCCGCTTATTCCAGGTTTCGATCAGGCCTTCGTGCGTGTCACTCCCGATGGCGGCCTCGAAGTTCGCGCCGGCATTCATTCGCACGGGCAAGGCATGGAAACCTCGTTTGCCCAGATCGCCCACGATGTATTGGGCATCGAGTTTTCCCGTATCAAGCTGGTGCACGGCGACACCGACCGTACCCCGTATTCCAGCGGCACTTACGCCTCGCGCTCGCTCGTCATGTCGGGCGGGGCAGTGGCATCCGGTTGTAAGCAGTTGCTCCCCCGCATGCGCATCATCGCTGCCCATCTGCTCAAGGCCGACGAAGCCGCTTCGCTCGAGTTCCGCGAGGGGCGCTTCCACCATGGCCAGTCCAGTGTGTCCATTGCCGACATTGCAGAGGCCTGGTACTTGAAGCCGCACTTACTGCCTAAAGACGTTCACACCGGCGGGCTCGAGATCAGCGTCGGCTACAAGACCAAGGTCGACACCGGCGCGTTTACGTATTGCAGCCAGGCTGCCGTGGTGGCGGTCGACCCCCAAACCGGCCAGATCGAAATTCTCGACTACGTGGTGGTTGAAGACTGCGGCGTCATGGTCAACCCCCTGATCGTCGAAGGTCAGTGCATAGGTGGTATCGCTCAAGGCATCGGTACGGCCTTCTACGAAGAAACACCCTACGACGAGTTCGGGCAGCCGCTGGCGTCCACGCTGGCCGACTATGTCATGCCCGGCCCCACCGAAGTGCCCAACATCCGCTTCGATCACTTCGAGACACCCTCGCCCCATACCGAAT
>NZ_DATJBQ010000082.1:0-4463 GCF_035515275.1 Pusillimonas sp. | reverse complement strand
CAGCGTGTCGATGAACGGCAAAAGGCCTTGATGCAGCCCCAGCTCGCGCAGTTGACGAAGGCAGCTCATGGCATGGCCGCAAGTGAGCAGCTTGAGCATTTCGTCGAACAGGCGCGAAGCCGGAACGTTCTGGATAAGCGGAGCCAGGCGGCGGATGGGTGCGAGCGTGGCAGGGTCGACGGTGCCGTTCAGCTTGCAGGCGAAACGCACGGCGCGCAGCATGCGCACGGGGTCTTCGCGGTAGCGGGTTTCCGGGTCGCCGATCATTCGCACGACACGATTTTTGAGGTCGGGCACACCGCGGTGATAATCGATGACCTCTTCTTTTACAGGGTCGTAGTACAGCGCATTCAGGGTGAAGTCGCGTCGTGCGGCGTCTTGTTCGTGGGTGCCGAAAAGATTGTCGCGCAGGATGCGTCCGTGTTCATCGGTATCTTCGTCGCCGGCTGCAGCCGGTGCCCGAAAGGTGGACGTTTCGATGATCTCTTGACCGAACACCACATGAACCAGACGGAAGCGACGGCCAATGATGCGGGCGCGCCGGAACAGGGGGCGAATTTGTTCGGGCGTGGCGTTGGTGGCCACGTCGAAGTCTTTGGGTTCGAGCCCGATGATCAGGTCGCGTACCGCGCCCCCCACAATGTAGGCGTCGTAGCCTTTTTGCTGCAGTACTTCGCAGACCTTGACGGCATGGCGCGAGACATTGCGCCGGTCGATGCCGTGCTTATCGCGCGCGAAGCGTTCGGGGCCGCGCGCCGAGTTCGAGAACAGACGACCGACAAAGTTTTTTATTGTCTCTTTCAGCATGGGCGTATTTTAGGACTTTGCGTCCTGCATGTCCTTGAAAATATCCAGGATCAGCCAGCCGCGTGCTTGCGCGATCTGCCTCAATGTGGCGCTGGGGTTGGTGACGATGGGGTGGGTGACTACTTCGAGCAGCGGCAGGTCGTTGGACGAGTCGCTGTAGAAATAGCTTTGCTCAAAATCCTGCAAGGCCAGACCCTGATCAGCCAGCCAGGTGTTCACGCGGGTGACCTTGCCTTCCTTGAAGCTGGGCACGCCCTGAATGGCGCCTGTGTAGCGGCCTTCGTGCATTTGCGGCACGGTGGCAATGAGGTGCGGAATATTGAAGGCACGCGTAATGGGGGCGGTGACGAACTCGTTGGTGGCCGTAACGATCGCACACAGATCGCCGCGATCAAGATGCTGATTGACCAGTGCTCTTGCCGCCGGAAGTATGTTGGGCTCGATGACTTCGCTCATGAAAACGGCATGCCACTGCTGCAGATCGGACGGGGTTGCCGCGGCCAGCAGGCCCAGCATGAACTCTGCCGCTTCTTGAGCAGTGAGGTCGCCGGCGTTGTAGCGGTCCATCAGTTCGTTATTGCGGCGTTGGGCCTCTTGCGGGTCGCCGGCCCGGCCGGTACGCGCCAAAAAGTCGGCCCATTGATAGTCGCTATCGAGCGGCAGCAGTGTGTGGTCCAGATCAAACAGGGCCAGGTTTCGTGGGGTGGTCATACGATTTTCGTGTCATCCGGCGACGAAGGCGTCGCCAGCAGATCCTTCAAAAGGGGCAAAGTAATGGCCCGGTGTCGTTCGAGCGAATAACGGTCGAGCGCATTGAGCAGCGTGCTAAGGTGGCTCATGTTACGGGTGTAGTGCGTCAGCACCCAGTTGACGACTTCGGGAGCCAGTTGCAGGCCTCGCTCGGTGGCTTGGGCCTGCAGCGCCTGGGCGCGGTCGTCGTCGGAGAGCTGTTCGAGACGGTAGGTAAGGTCCCATCCGAGCCGGGTACGAAGGTCTTCGCGCAAAGGCATGGCCATCGGAGCCCGGTCGCCGGCCAGAACCAGGGCAAAGGCCCGGGAGGTCGCCGACGCCTCACGCCAGCGATTGTACAAGGCAAATAGCGCTGATTGGGCGCCGGGGCTGAACTGTTCGACATCGTCGATGGCTATCAGGCGCGGGTCGACGTGGTCTTGTTCAGAAAGCTCGCGAAGCGTCTGTTCGGCGGTGACGGCGTCCATATACTGTGCTTGTGCCGGTTCGGCGGTGGCGCGCAACAGGTGGCTGCGACCCGAACCGGGCGAGCCCCACAGATAAATGGCACGCCCGGGCTGCAAGTTGCGCAGCGCATCCAGGGCGGGCGCGTTCTTGCCCACGACGAAGTTGTCCAGCGTAGGAGGCGGAGGAGGCAGAAGATCGAGAATGAGTTGTCGGGGCATTGCCGGGGGTAAAAGCGTAAAATGCGCTGAGTGATTCAGTTCAACACGCAATTCTTACATATCCCACGGCTTTTCTCATGACTACCAAAAATTCCGCCTCCCTGACCTACCGCGACGCCGGGGTCGATATTGACGCCGGCGAGGCGCTTGTCGACCGAATCAAGCCGCTGGCGGCCAAAACCATGCGGGCCGGCGTCATGGCCGGCATCGGCGGGTTCGGCGCGCTGTTCGAGGTGCCCAAACGGTTCAACGAACCCGTGCTTGTGGCCGGAACAGACGGCGTGGGCACCAAGCTGCGCCTGGCGTTCGAGTGGCAGCGCCACGACACGGTGGGCGTCGACCTGGTCGCCATGAGCGTCAACGACATTCTCGTGCAAGGTGCCGAGCCCCTGTTTTTTCTTGACTACTTTGCTTGCGGAAAGCTTTCGGTCGACACGGCAGCCAGTGTCGTGGGCGGTATTGCCCGCGGTTGCGAGCTGGCCGGCTGTGCTCTGATCGGTGGCGAAACCGCCGAAATGCCCGGCATGTACCCCGACGGCGAATATGATCTCGCGGGTTTTGCCGTGGGTGCCGTTGAAAAATCCCTCATCATCGACGGCAAGTCGATTGTCGAGGGCGATGTGGTGTTGGGCCTGGCATCCAGCGGCGCCCACTCCAACGGCTTCTCGCTCTTGCGAAAGATACTCACGCACGCCAATGCGCGTCCGACTCAAGAGCTGGGCGACAAACCGTTGGCCGACGTCGTGATGGAGCCCACGCGCATCTACGTGAAGTCGGTATTGGCTGCGCTGAGCAAGCACACTGCCGCCATCAAGGGCCTGGCGCATATTACCGGTGGTGGTTTGCTGGACAACGTGCCGCGCATTCTTCAGCCGGGCCTGGCCGCCGAGCTGCACCGCGATGCGTGGGTCATGCCCGAACTCTTTTCCTGGCTGCAGCAAAACGGCAGCGTGGCCGATGCTGAAATGCATCGTGTGTTCAACTGCGGCATCGGCATGGTTATTGTGGTGCCGGCCAATCAGGCCGACGCAGTATCTGCCACCCTGGCCGAGCACGGCGAGCAGGTCAGCGTCATCGGTCGCATTGTGGGTCAGGCCCTGGGCGCGCCTCAAACTGTTGTTATCTAAAACCGTCTTCCAGAATGCGGCGAGCCTGGTCTTTTACCTGGCTTGCCGCATCGGGCGCCAGGCAGTCCACCTGAATCCTGTCAGGCTGCGACCTTAGCCACGTTAGCTGGCGCTTGGCCAATTGCCGGGTGGCTGCAATGGCTCGCTCAATGGCTTCATTCAGGCTGCCGCGCCCGTCCAGGTGCTCCCATATCTGACGGTATCCGACACAGCGCATCGAGGGCAGGCCCGCATGCAGATCAGGCCTTTGGTGCAACCCGATCACCTCTTGAACCAGGCCCTGATCGATCATGGCCATGTATCGCCGGCCTATACGCTCATGCAGGGCAAGTCGGTCGGAAGGCTCAAGGCTGATGGTGACATAGCGAAAGCGCTCATCGTCAGGAACAGGGCGCTTGGCCAATAGCTCGGACATGGGCCGGCCGGCAAGGTGGAAAATTTCCAGGGCGCGTTGTATTCGTTGGCTGTCGTTGGGGGCCAGTCGCTGCGCGGTGGCAGGGTCGACCACGGCCAATTCACGATGCAATTGGGGCCAGCCCAACGTTTGCGCGCGCGCTTCGATTTCATCGCGCAGGGCCTGGTCGGCGCGCGGCAGATCGTCCAGGCCTTCGCGCAACGCCTTGTAATACAGCATGGTGCCGCCGCAAAGCACCGGGATATGGCCGCGCGCCCGAATCTCGTCGATCAGGCGCAAAGCATCTTCGCAAAAGGCCGCGGCTGAATAGCTTTCAGCGGGGTCTCGTATGTCGAGCAAATGGTGCGTGATGCGCGCGCGCTCTTCATGCGAAGGCTTGGCCGTGCCGATATCCATGCCCCGATAAATGGTGGCGGAATCGACATTGATGATTTCTACCGGCCAGTCGGCGGCAAGCGCCAGTATGGACGCGCTTTTGCCGGCTGCGGTGGGGCCGGCGATACATACGATGGGTGTGCTCATTGGCCGCGCAGAAAGAATCGGTCCAGCTCGCCAAGCTTCCAGTGTATCCAGGTCGGGCGCCCGTGGTTGCATTGGTCGGCCCGTTCGGTGCGTTCCATCTGGCGCAGAAGCCCGTTCATTTCGTCCAGCGTCAGGCGGCGGTTGGCACGCACTGAACCGTGGCAGGCCATGGTGGCT